>CAZFVN010000022.1:20419-48249 GCA_964522395.1 uncultured Myxococcales bacterium | reverse complement strand
AATAGACACCAACAAACAGGAGGTCGGGACTAAGCGGCATTACCTTGCGCTGTACGCCCAATCGTTCCTGATGGAGAGCGTAACCAGGGACTGCTGAGTCAATCAACTGCACCGGGCCGCAGCGCTCCTGAATACTCTCTACCAGGAGATGGACAAAGCGCTTGTCTGCAGGGATCCCGACCCCGTATGTCACCGAATCACCTGCGACTCCAATGCGCAGGACTGGCTCCTCGACCCGTGGGGCTTCCCTCAACCCTTCCTGGTCGAAACCATTGTCACCCCGGTATTCCCAGTAGGCGCGACCATCTTCCAGCGTCTCGACGATAGCACCTTCCTCTGAGCCTCGGTGCGGCTGGCTCCGCAGATAGCCATTTGGAATCATAATGCGAGCTGCGAGTTCCAGGGCAAAAAAGACCAGCATCAGCGCCGCCAACACCAGGCTGGCGCGAGACCCCCAGCGAAAGTACCGCTGGTGCGAAGGAACTGACAACCCGCTGCGATGAAGCAAGAATGCGAGGACGGCAAACAGAATGCAAAGGCCGCCGGGCAGCACCGTGAAGAATGCGGACGGACCGCTCTGGGCAGCGCCTCCCATCAGGACCTCAGGCCAGAATCTTGGTGAAGTCGGCCAGACCCAGGAAGAAGTAGCCGATCGTAGAAAGCATGGCCAAACGGTTGTTTCGCAACTCTAGGTCGTCGCAATTCACGAGGACTTCATCGAAGTAACGGTCGATGGTCGGCTTGAGATCCACGAGCAGCGACATGACTGCGTCAAAACGCCGCTCCCGCAGATGTGCCTCAGCCGCCGTTCGAAGCGTGCTAAAGGAATTCCAGAGGTCCTTCTCCGCGGCCTCCACCAGTCGCTCCTCGGCAAAGCGTGCATCGTTGTCCGCGGATTTGCGAGTGATATTGATGACCCGCTTGAAGCCCTGAACCAGGTCTTCATAGTCGGGGCGCCCGCGTAGACCTTCAACGGCCTCACATTTTTCTCGTACGTCGTAGGGAATCTCGAAGCCGGAGGCCATGCATGCGTCAACGACCTCGGTGGCGTACTTCTCAGCCAGCAAGTTGCGCAAACGTCCTGCGACAAAATCCATGATCTGAGCCAGCAGCGCTCCCCGGTCCCCTTCGATGATGTCGCCGAAGTTCTCGATGGCCGCCTTAAAGAACTCTGGCAGCGGAATAGTCACTTTGCGCTCGGCCAGAATTCGTAGGCAAGCGAGCACTGACCGCCGCAGCGCGTAGGGGTCCTTGGTTGCCGTGGGAATGAGCTTCAGGTGAAAACAGCCGACAACGGTATCGAGCCGGTCGGCCAACGCCAGGGCAGCCCCAGCAGAGGAAGGAGGCAATTGGTCGCCTGAGAAGCGGGGTAGGTAGTGTTCGAAGATGGCCTCGGCCACCTCGTCGCCCTCCCCTGAGAGGCGGGCATACTCCCGTCCCATGACCCCCTGGAGTTCGGCGAACTCAAAGACCATCTGGGTGGCGAGGTCCGCCTTGCCGATGGTCCCTGCCCGGGCCGCGGTCTTCGCCACTGCGGCATCGTCGAAGAGCATTTCGGCAACCCTGTTTGCCAGGGAGGCCGCCCTGACACCTTTGTCCCGCATCGAGCCGAGACCTCGCAGAAAGGTCTGCCCGCGCAGGGGTTCCAGGTATTCTTCGAGGGGCCGCTTGCAGTCTTCTTTGAAGAAGAAGAAGGCATCCTCAAGACGAGCGGTGAGCACCCGGACATTGCCCCGTACCACCAATTCGGGGTCCCGAGCTGCGGTGTTGTTGATGACGACGAACCGGTTGGCCAGCTTATCACCGTCATATACAGCAAAGAACTTCTGGTGGTATTTCATTGAAGTAATAAGAACTTCGGCCGGCATGGCCAAAAACTTCTCGTCAAAGGTCCCCTGACTGGGCACTGGATACTCAACCAGATGAGTAACCTCATCGAGCAGCTCCTGGTCGCGAACGGCGGACAGACCGCTGTTTCTTTCAATACTTTCAATCCCTTCCATGATCATGGCCTGGCGGTCGCTGGGATCTATGAGCACGAAGTTGTCGGCCAAAAGCTTCTGGTGGTGGTCGGGGTCAGTTACTTCCAGGGGACCGAGTGTCCCCATGAAGCGGTGGCCAAATGTAATTCTGCCAGCATCAATTCCGGCGTAAGAAAAGGGGACAACTTCTTCACCGAGCAAGGAGACGAGCCAATGGACCGGGCGCACGAACGCGGCCTTTTGCGTCCCCCAGCGCATGGACTTTGGAAAGCGCAGGCCGGCGAGACATTTCACGAGAACCGCCGGTAGTAGAGATGCGGTCTCCTGACCTTGCTCCTCCTTGCGGGCCAGAATATACTCCTGGCCGTCCACATCGACGGACTCCAGGTCAGCGACGTCAAGCCCCTGGCCGCGGGCAAAACCCAAAGCGGCTTTGGTGGGGGTTCCGTCGGCATCAAACGCGATCCTCTTTGCCGGACCACGCTTCTCCAACAAGATATCTTCCTGGCGCACCGGAAGGCCCTGGACAACCACGACCAGTCGCCTCGGCGTCATGTAATGGTTCACCGCTTCCGGGACCAGGCGCAGCGCTGCCAGTTCTTTGGTCAGGGCCTGAGCCAAACTTCGGGCGGCAGGCGGTGCCATGCGGGCGGGAACCTCCTCCAGCCCGACTTCCAATAGGTAGTTCATGCTCTCTATTCCGCTCATTATTGCCCCCATGTACGGTTCATCAGGGGGAATCCAAGTTGCTCGCGGCTGGCGAGGAACTCCTCGGCACAACGGCGGGCGAGGGTGCGCACCCGGAAGATATACTTCTGCCGCTCGGCAACGCTGATCGCCCCCCGGGCATCGAGGACGTTGAAGACATGGGAGCACTTCAGGCAGTAGTCATAGGCCGGCAGAGGCAAAGGGATTTCCAAGTCGTCGCAGAGCCGCAAGCACTCCTTTTCAAAGCGGTCGAAAAGGGTGAGGTGTAGCTCGGTATCGGCGACTTCGAAGTTGTGGGTCGAGAACTCCCACTCGTTACGATGGAAAACGTCGCCGTAGGTGACATCACCAACCCATTCAAGGTCGTAGACGTTCTCTACATCCTGCAGATACATGGCGATGCGCTCGATGCCGTAGGTGATTTCCACGGGAATCGGGTCAAGATTGATGCCTCCAGCCTGCTGGAAGTAGGTGAACTGGGTGATCTCCATGCCGTCGAGCCAGACTTCCCAGCCGAGGCCCCAGGCGCCTAGCGTCGGGGACTCCCAGTCATCTTCGACGAAGCGAATGTCATGCTCAAGGGGGTCGATGCCCAACTCCTTGAGGCTGTCGAGATAGAGCTCCTGGATGTTGAGGGGGCTCGGCTTCATGATGACCTGGAACTGGTAGTAGTGCTGCAACCGGTTGGGGTTGTCACCATAGCGGCCGTCGGTGGGCCGGCGGGAGGGTTCTACGTAGGCAACATTCCACGGTTCCGGGCCGAGGACTCGAAGGAAAGTAGAGGGATTGAAGGTCCCCGCCCCCTTCTCGATATCGTAGGGCTGTGTAACTATACAGCCGGCCTTCGCCCAGTATGATTGGAGGCGAAGAATCACGTCCTGAAAATTCATGGACTGCTCCTCAACGTTAAGTTGGCTGAAACTTAACAGAGAGATCCGCGCAGGTCAAGCTGGAGTGTGGGGCCCGCACAGGATGGACTGGTCTATGTCGCTCCAGTTTCTTCTCTTCTAAGCGCAACGCACGCAAAGAGCAGAGCCAGGAACAGGATTCCAGCCACCGGACTCGATCCGGCACCGGCCGAGCAACCGTCATCTTTCTTTTTGGGCTCATCGAAAAGGACATCGGTGGCAGTAATGTCGCCGCCGCCAGGTACATCGGTGGAGATGGCGGCATCGCCGGGAAGCGGGTCGCCGGCATCGTCGAGCGCGTCGTTCTTCATGAGATCCGGCTGGTCGACGGTCTCCTCGACGGTGATGACGTCGGGCTGGGTGACGACATCAGGCACGGGTTCCGCTACCGGATCTTCATCCACGCCGACCTCTTCCTCGCAGCCATTCTTCATCTCATTACAAGCGCCCGGCGAAGGACACTCGCTGGAGTTGCCCCATTCGAGACAAACATCAGCGTCTTGGTCAGTAACACATTCAAAGAGCATGGCTACGCCGTCGACCACTTCACACATGACGGCACCGGCCAGACAGTCATCTTCGCAGGGGATTGGCTGCCCACCACATTCACCATCTTCGCAAGGAGCGACGGCGGGGTCGCAGGTGGCCACTTCGCTCATCTCCAGACAGCCGTTCTGATCGAAGTCCCAGCAGGCTGCGATAAGGGAATCGCCACTACACTCGACGGTACCCAAGACGCAAGCATCGGAGCAGGGGGTGCCGCAGGTGGCATCTTCGCAAGGAGCCGAAGGGCCGCAAGGCGTGGTGGTATAGAGGTCGAGACAGCCGTCCTCGTCAGAGTCTTTGCAGGTGGCCAGGTGCCACGATCCGACTGAGTCCTTCACACACTCGCTGACGCCAGCCTCATCGCAGTCATCGAGACAATTGCTTGAGCAGGAACCGGAGGTGCACAAGTCACCGGCGAGGCAATACTCAGCCATGTACCAGTCGAAACAGGGATCCGAGTCCTCATCCTTCTTGCAGCCCCACCTTTCGTAGAGCCCAGTCTCTTCGTTCTTCACGCACTTGAGCTCGGTTACCCCCCCACACTCATCGGTGCAGGTGGCGTAGCATGAGTGGTAGATGCAGAGCTGACCTTCGCCACAAAGATCTTCGCCTTCGTCGATCAGGCCGTCGCAGTCGTTGTCCAGGCCGTCGCAGTTTTCCTCGTCCACCTGGCCATCACAATCGTTGTCGATTTCATCGCAGAACTCCACGGCTCCGGGATTGATGGCGGGGTCCTCTTCGTTGCAGTCTCCAAAGTAGCCATCATTGTCGAGGTCCAGGGCGATCTCCACCTTGAGTTGGGGTGAGTACTGGCTCTCCTTGCTGCCAAAGTCAACCCAACGGTGGATCGGGTCACCCTGGTTGCCATAGGCATTGTCGTAGAGGTGGAATCCACAATTGGGAAGGATCGGTGTGCCGTCTACATTCTGGTCGCCGTTGACCCAGTCAGTAACTGCTTTGGTAACGTCAAAGGACCACATCCCTTCCTCAGTGACAGAGACGTTATGCGGCCATGAGCTCCAGGTGGTAAGGTGCGTGGCCTTCAGGGTCTGCTCGTTCCACTCACAGATCTCTTCTGACCCGATCTTCTTGAGCGCGGTGATCTTCAGATGGATGGGTCCGCCCAGCTCCTTGACTTTGCCCACCTCGGTAAGGCGTATCGAGGCCGAAACCACCTTTCCTGCGGGTAGTGAATTGAGGTCGAAGCGGAGATAGCCGCGGTAGGGGCGGAAGGACTTCCATGAGGGATCGGTGCTGCCGCACTGTCCCGGTTCAGCACAGTAGTTGTACCCGCTGCCTCCGATACAACATTCGAGGTCGTCCTTCTCACAGGGGTCCCACCCTCCGGGCACGCACTCCTGGGGTTCAATTCCGACTCGAATGAAAGTCTCAAAGCCGTGGACGAGCCCATCATCGTGGGTCGCATAGGTGTCGTGAATCGGAATCAGATTCTCCACTACGATGGGGTTGACGTCCGCCCTGGCCGTCGTAGCACTCAGAACCAGGATGGCAAAGGTCCCGGCGACAAACAGCTTTCCTCTCATCTCCAACCTCCTCACAGAAATCGCGTTGTCGGCATTCTACCTTGCAATGGCGGCGTGAGCAATTGGCGAAAAGGATAATCTACTCAAGAAGTCCTGGTGCGGGACCGGGGAGACCTTCGAGGATCTTCTTTACGTTGGCCAATCGCGCTTTGGCGTACTGCTCCAGTTCTGCCCGCTGGTAGCGGTTGAGCGTACGCACGGTATCATCGAATCGGGACTGTACAAGTCGCATCCTCACCGCGTGCTCCTGAAAGTACTCAAGTGCAGCGGCAGAGCCAGCTTCCGGGGTTTCGGCCTCAACCAGGCGGCGAGCCCCTTCCTCCAGGGTGAGGGCCATTTCGTCCACGTACTGTTGGCCTTCAGACTGGCAGGCACCGCAGACCAAGCCAACTAGCAGGGCACCGAAGATGAGGTTGATTGTACTGGATTTCATGGTGCGAAAGGGGGGAGTCGAACCCCCACAGGCTTGCGCCCACTAGAACCTGAATCTAGCGTGTCTGCCATTCCACCACTTTCGCACAGAGCTTCAAAACTGGGACGAAAACTATCACCGGCCCAATACCCTGTCAAGCGCTTTTGCGCGTACGTTTTGCGTGCGATTCTTTTTCTTCTTGTATTCCCGCGAGGCGCCGTGTAAGGTGCGACCAATTTCTGTGGTCTTTGTACCATTTGTTCATCGCACACTCCGAGAATCTTCGTGTTCCGGAATAGCCGGGATTCGGGGTGGAGGCAAACGAAGAGGAGAGAGAATGCCTAGCGACATCAGTATGAGAGACATGTTGGAAGCCGGCGCCCACTTTGGGCACCAGACCCGGCGTTGGAACCCCAAAATGAAGCCGTACATCTACGGTGCCAAGAATGGGATCCACGTCATCAATCTGCAAAAGACCTACCCGCTGCTGCGCAAAGCGCTGGCCTACGTCACAAGCGTGGCCTCCCGGGGCGAGCAGGTGCTCTTCGTGGGTACCAAGCACCAGGCTCGGGAAGTGGTTACCGATGAGGCTATCCGGTCGAGCATGCCTTATGTAGCTCACCGCTGGCTGGGCGGAATGCTTACCAACCACCAGACCATTAAGAAGTCCATTCAGTCCATCGACGACCTCGATGCGATGCTGGCCGAAGGCTCAGTGGAACGGCTGCAGAAGAAAGAGGTACTGGGCCTGGAGAAGAAGCGGGAGAAGCTGCTCATGAATCTGGCGGGTATCCGCAAGATGGGTGGCATACCGAAGGCGATCTTCATTGTCGACCCGTCCCGTGAACGTATTGCCTTGGCCGAAGCCGACAAACTCGGCATCCCCACCATTGCGATCTGTGATACCAACTGCGACCCGGACGCAGTGCATTATGCGATTCCGGCCAACGACGATGCCATCAAGTCGATCCGGCTCTTTGCCCGGGCAATCGCCGATGCTTGCATCGAGGGTCGTGAGCAGCACCAGCAGGCACTCATCGCCGGCCACGACAAGGTCGAGGGCGTCCAGGTAGCCAGTGGTGGCGACCAGCAGGTTGAGGTTATCGTGCGCGGCAAGGGTCCCCGCAAGGGCCGAAAGCCGGAAGTTACTGAGGCTGCTGTAGAGGACGCTCCGGTGGAAGAGGCCGGAACTGAAGAAGCAGTTGTAGAGGAAGCACCGGCAGCAGAAGCTGCTAAAGAAGAAGCACCGGCAGCAGAAGCTGCTAAAGAGGAAGCACCGGTAGCAGAAGCTGCCAAAGAAGAAGCTCCGGTAGCAGAAGCAGCCAAGGAAGCCGTCGCCGAGGAAGCACCGGCAGCGGAAGAAGCACCCAAGGAAGAAGCACCGGCAGAAGAGCCCGAAACAAAGTAGCTATATAGAGGAGGATTCCCATGGCCAGTATAACAATGGACATGATCAAGAAGCTTAGAGCGTGGAGCGGTGCAGGCATCATGGACTGCAAAGCTGCGCTGAAAGAGACCGACGGCGACATGGACGCAGCGATGGACGTGTTGCGCAAGAAGCGAGCAGATGTGGCTGCCAAGAAGGCCCACCGTGAGACCAAGTGCGGGATGATTGGCTCTTACCTCCACGTCCGTGACGACGGTGGTGTACCCAGCATCGGCGTGCTCGTTGAAGTAGTGTGCGAAACGGACTTTGCCGCCCGCGGCGACATCTTCAGGGCCTTCGTCAACAACGTGGCGCTCCACATTGCCGCCTCTTCCCCTGAATATCTGGCTCCCGAAGATGTGCCCGCAGAGATCCTGGAGAAAGAGCGCGAAGTAATGCGGGAGCAGATGGTAGATTCTGGCAAGCCCGCCGAGATCATCGAGAAGATCGTCGAAGGCAAGCTGCGCAAGTACTACGAAGAGAACTGCCTCCTCGACCAGACCTTTGCGCTGGCTGCGGAGAAGTCCGAAGCCATTCCCATCCGTCAGATGCTCAAGGAAACCATTGGAACAATTGGTGAAAACATGAGTATCCGGCGCTTCTCCAGGTTCGACCTGGGTTAGACCTGGGGGAACATGCGTCCTTTCAAGCGCATTCTACTGAAGCTCTCGGGAGAGATGCTGGCCGCTGATACCGGCCGGGGCCTGTCCGGGGAAGCTATCAGTGCACAAGCCGAAGAGATCCGTGAAGCTCACGCTGTCGGCACTCAGATTGCGGTGGTAATCGGTGCTGGGAACATCGTGCGCGGGGCCGGGCCCAATCGCCATGACCTCGAGATATCGCAACAGCCCATGGACACCATGGGAATGCTGGCGACGGCCATCAACTGCACTGCCCTGAAGGATCAATTGGAGTCCATCGGGGTACCGGCAATCCACATGAGCGCCTTCACGGGCATCCCATTCACTATCCCACTCGATGCCCGTAAGGCGCAGAAGAAGTTGGCGGGGGGGGCGGTGGTGCTCTTCTCTGGAGGAACCGGTCTGCCCTTTTTCAGTACCGATACGGCGGCCGTGGTGCGAGGACTGCAGATCGAGGCTGAAGCCGTTCTTAAGGCAACTCAGGTCGATGGCATTTATGACCGCGACCCGGAGAAGCCGGGGGCTCAACTGCTGGCGGAAGTGACTCACGAAAAGGCGCTGGCCGCACAGCTTCGATTTATGGACCTGGCCGCCCTCGCCCTGGCCGCTCAGCACAAACTTACGATCCATGTTTTCAACGCCCACAAGAAAGGGAACCTTGCCCGAGCCGTGCGCAACGAGTTACAATGCTCTAGCGTAAGGTCCAAATAGGAGGCGACACCATGATGAATGAACTCTTTGGAGAAGCATCGGATTCCTTTGACAAGAGCGTCAAGGCCTTTGAACGGGACCTTACACGCATGCGTACTGGTCGTGCCAATCTAGCTATTCTGGATGGCGTCAAAGTCGACTATTATGGGAGCCCGACGCCACTGGCCCAGGTGGCCACGCTCAACATCTCCGACCCGCGACTGATTACGGTCAAGCCGTGGGACAAAGCCCTTATCGGCGTCATCGAGAAGGCGATTCTCGCTGCTGACGTCGGTATTACGCCGGGAAATGACGGCATGCTTATCCGGCTGCCCATTCCAGCCCTGACGGTGGAGCGCCGCAAGGATCTTGGCAAGCAAGTGGGCAAGATGGCGGAGCAGGCCAAAGTCTCCATCCGAAACGTCCGCCGTGACTTCAAGAGCCTTATTGAGTCGGACGACTTCACGGAAGACGAGCAGCGGCGGGGTTTGAAGCAACTGCAGGACGTCACCGATGAGTTCGTGAAGAAGATCGACGTACTCGCAACGGGGAAAGAGAAAGAGATTATGGAGCAGTAGCCTGGGGGGTCTTCCCCGGGGACAACACCCCCCACATTGGGGCCTCTACCCCCCACCTTGCCACCCCAACACAGTCACCCTGAGCGATGGTCTAGCCAGAACTGAGGGTAACCCTCGCTTGCTCCGGGCCCGTGAAGTGTGGCCCTGAGCGGCGGTATAGCCTGAGCCGAAGGGCCTCCCCCACACCACCCAATCCTATTTGGCACACCCGTTGCAACTCCCCCCATTCAATGAAGGAGGGAGTCATGGGAAGGAATCAAGGGGAGTGCATCGGCAGAATTGAACGCTTCGTCAACCATCTACACAAGCGAGGTCAATGCCGCGGCCTCACCAACGAAGAGATGGTAGCGGAGGGCCTGCTGGGTCTGACCGAGGCCAATGTTCGCTACACCGAAGAGAGTGCTGCCAGTCGGTGGACCTTCGCAACGCCACGAATCCGTGGGAGAATCATGGACGCGGCTCGGCGTGAGGCCCGGGCCTGGCACCGTCAGATCGGCAAGCTAGGGGCGGCCATTCGTCCGCAGGCGGGGGTGGGGAGTGACCAGGTGTGGCCAGACACGCGGCCCCTCGTTGACCTCTTCAACTCCCCCGTGAACGCGCCGCTCGAGCGGCGCACAATAGAGTCGAGGCTCAACGCCCGTGAGATGGCCCGGATCCTCGGCCAATGTCTGCGTGATTTGCCCCCGCGACGCCGCCAAATGGTCATCGAATGTGGGCTGAAAGGCAGACCTGCCCGAGAAGTCGGACGGGAGTTGGGGCTGACTCGCGGCCGCTCTGCTCGTTTCCTGCAGCGAGGTCTTGAGGAGATCAAAGAGAGGTTAGAAGAGGCTGGCTACACACTGGCTGATTTCGTCTAGAGTCCGCGCAACCTCATTTTCAACAGCTCCGAGAAGACGAAGAGAATGCGCCTGGAGTTAGCCACTTTGGAGGCCCCCGATAGTCGCGGTTCCGGCACAAAGGTCACCAGTGTGTGGGTTGCTCCCCGGTTAAGCGCCTTGATGGGAAACTCCAGATTGGCCACGAAGGAGTCGGAACCAAGGGTTATTTCGTCCAGCAATGACCGGCGAAACATCATTGTTCCAGTGTAGTCAGCACGACGCCCCACGAGGAGTCGACCGACGATGCGATAACCCCTGGAGAGAATGCGGCGCACCACCACTTCATTGCGGTCTTCATAGACTGACAGCACTAAATCGTGCTCCGGCACATGTGGCAGAAAGCGGTCGAAGACCGTGGGTAGCACTTGCAGGTCAGCGGGCAATTGGGTGACATATTGGCAGCGGGCCGCGTCGTAGCCGGTGCGAATGGCAGCCCCCATACCTCGATTGGCCGGGTGGCGCAGCAGCCGGATTCGGGGCTCACGGGTGACCGCTTCCTCAACGACCCGAGAAGTGCCGTCCATGGACCCATCGTCCACCACCAGCACCTCCCAATCTTCAATGCGGTTATGGCCCACCAGATACTCTACTACCAGGGGCAGTAAATGGGGTAGATTCTCCTCCTCATTGTAGGCCATGATAACGACTGACAGGGTAATGGGAGGATAACCGGCTACCGCTGACGGGGGAGATACTTCCATCGCTCTGGACCTTGCATTGACGTCGCTGCCGTGGCAGACTCTACCATACTGCCTTGGCACTGCATAGCTCCTGTCTTTCAGGCGCTCACTGGTACGCACGTGAATCGAGGCACTGGAGGATCAATGAGAAGGTGGTTCGTCGCCCTCACGACGATGGCATTGTTGTTGAGCTCTTGTTCGGGCGGATTGGTACGGATGAATGTTGAAGATTCGGCCGAAGATATCGCGATTGGCGATGTTCTGGTGGAGACAGACAGTGAACTACCCGGCGATGCAGTTGCCCCCGACCTGGAGGGCGATGTTCTCGAACCGGATGATTTCATCATGGTCCCCGAGTTGCCGCCAGAGATAGTCTTGCCACCTTGCGTGGTGGACGCTGAATGCAACGACCTTGACCCTTGCACGGTAGATATCTGCGAGCCTGACTATGGCTGCGTCAATACACCAAAAACCTGCACTGACTCCAATGCCTGCACCATCGACACCTGTCGAGCCAGTGACGGGCAATGTCTCCACAACTCACTCGATTGCGCCGACGAGAACGCCTGCACCGAAGAGAGCTGTGACACGGAAAGCGGTTGTGTTTACGCAGTCGTTGATTGCGAGGATGGCCTGGCCTGCACCGCGGACGGCTGTAATCCGCAAACGGGCTGCAACAACAAGGTGAAGGGTTGCGACGATGGCGACCCTTGCACCGACGACTCCTGCTCCGAACCGGGTGGCTGCCAGCACGCACCCTCGGCCGACCCCAACTGCTGCGTGGCCAACTTCGAGTGCGATGACGGACTGCCCTGCACCCTCGACGAATGTGCCAACTACTCTTGCACCTTTACGGCGATTCCAGGCCTCACCTGCTGCACCACCGACGAAGAGTGCGCCGATGAGAATGACTGCACCGAGAACCTTTGTAACGAGGGCCTTTGCCAGTTTCAGGCAGCCGGGCCCGGTTGCTGCATGATTGCCAGCGACTGCGAGGATGGCGACGGCTGCACCACCGGGGATTGCCTCGATTACACATGCATCTACGAGTCCGTTCCGGACTGCTGCCACGATGCCGCAGAGTGCGATGACGAAGAGGTCTGCACTAGCGACGAGTGCACTCTTGCTGGAGCCAACTTCGGTTTCTGCAACAACAAGGCGATCCTCGACTGTTGCCACGATGATTCCGCCGAATGTATGGACGAGAATCTCTGCACCCTCGACATCTGCCCTGGCATGGGGGCCGTCTGTACCCACGAGTGGGCCGAGAACTGCTGCCTCACTGTCATGGACTGCGATGACGAAGACCCCTGCACCGAGGATTCCTGTCTCGGCAACGAATGCAGCCATGTCGACGTCTGTTGTTACTCCGATGAGGAGTGCGACGATAAGGAGGTCTGCACCGAAGACATCTGCACCCCCGCTGGAGCCGACTATGGCTTCTGCGATAACAACGCGATCATGGAATGTTGTCACGATGATGTTGCAGAGTGTGAGGACAACAATCTTTGTACGCTCGACGTCTGTCCCGGAATGGGCGACATCTGCACTCATGAGTGGGCGGACAACTGCTGCCTCTCGGTCTCGGACTGCGATGACGAGGATCCCTGCACATTGGACTCCTGCATCGACAATGAGTGCGGAAATGTCGACGTCTGCTGCTATTCCAACGAGGAATGCGATGACGGCGACGACATCTGCACTAACGAGAGCTGCGAAGACAACTTCTGCGTCTACGAACCCACCGGAGTGGACGGCTGCTGCAACTTCCCCATCTTCGAAGATGATTTCCAGGGTGACCTGGGCTGGGATTACGGCCCCAATTGGGAGCGCGGAGCAACGGAGACTAGCGAAGGCGCAATCGCCGGAAACCCGGACCCGAGTTTGGACCATACCGGTTCCGAAGATAACTTCGTCGCCGGCGTCATGGTGGGTGGCAATGCCCCCATTGAAGAGGTCCATGACTTCTACTACCTGACTTCGCCCTCCATCAATGCGGCCGGGGTAGAGGACCTGACCTTCTCCTTCTGGCGCCATCTCAACAGCGACTATCTGCCCTACATGAGCAACAATCTGCAGGTTTTTGATGGGGGAGACTGGGTGGAAATCTGGGCCACGGGACAATCCCCGGGAATCGAGGATTCCGCGTGGGTCTACCAGGAATTTGAGGTTGGTGCCTACGCCAACTCTGACTTCAAAGTGCGCTTCGGCTATGAGATTGGCTCCGGTGGCGTCTTCACCGTCTCTTCGTGGAACATCGATGACTTCAAGGTCTTCGCCAAAGGCGATGGAGCACTCTGCTGTAAGTGGGGTTCAGACTGCGAGACCACCGAGGCCCCCGATGCCATTTGCTCAGCCGGCATGTGCTTCCTGGGAGAATGCCAGTTTGATCTTGAATGCAACGACGAAGACCCCTGCACGGCAGATAGCTGCACGGTCGGAGAGACGTGCGTCAACGAACCGATTGAGGGCTGCTGCGTGGTCGATGGAGATTGCGTTCCTGACGATGCGTGCCAGGTTGGTATCTGCGCTGATAGTAACTGCGAATTCAACGCGGTGCCTGATTGCTGTCTTGAGGACGTTGATTGTAACGACAAGGAGATTTGCACTACCGATACCTGTATCGATAACATCTGTGCCAATCAGGAGATTGTTGATTGCTGCAGCGTCGACGAAGATTGCGATGACGACGAACTGTGCACTACCGATACCTGCGTTGAAACTCAGTGTATCCATCAGCCGCTTCCGGACTGTTAGTAGTGCGGCGAGACTTGCCATGCATGAAAGGTGCTTGACGAGATCGGGTGCGCAAGATAGACTTTCCATTGGCTCATATAGGAGGTTCAAATGAAGACTTGGAGACCATCACCTCGACCTCGGCCGACGTTACCGTAGACGCCTTCGTCGACTCAAGAATCCCCCCCGCTTTTCGCCAGCCATTGAGCTTCGCTCGGCCTTTCATCTTTACTTAAAGTGACTTTCGCGTATGCTGTGGCCGTTTTGAACCGCTCGGCCATGGAGGCGGCATGAACTACGGCACACTCAAGGTTTTCGCAGGCTCGTCTCATCCCAAGTTCGTCGCAGATATCTGTACCCATCTGGGGCTCCCAGCCGGGCGCCGGGAGATTGTTGAGTTCTCCAACCAGAATATCATGGCCAAGATCTCCGAAAACGTACGTGGTGATGATGTATATGTGGTCCAGACCATGGCACCGCCGGTCAACTACCACATCATGGAAGCGCTGATCATGATCGACGCGTTACGGGGGGCTTCAGCTTCCCGCATAACCGCGGTCCTGCCATACTTCCCGTACGCTCGCTCAGACAAAAAGGACCAGCCCAGAATCTCTATCACCGCTCGTCTGGTGGCCGATCTCTTTGAAACGGCCGGGGCCGATCGGGTCCTCACCATGAATCTCCATTGCGCCCAGATCCAGGGTTTCCTGCGGATGCCTTCTGACCAGCTCATTGGCGGACCGGTAATCAGCCAGCATCTGCGCAAGAGCGACCTGAGCAACGCGGTGCTCGTGGCCAGCGACGTGGGGGAAGTCAAAGACCTCACTCACTACGCGAACCGGCTCGACCTGCCCATGGCGATTATCGACAAGCGGCGCAGCGGCAACGATGAAAAGGCCAAAGCACATAGCGTCATCGGTGACGTCGAGGGCAAGGACGCAATCCTCCTCGACGACGAAATCGCCAGCGGCGGAACGATGATTGAAGCCGTTGCATTTCTCATTAAGAATGGCGTCACCTCCGTGCGCTGTGGTGCGGTCCACGGAGTCCTCACCAAGAGCGCGACAGAGAGACTCTCTGAAACGAGCCTGAAAGAGATCCTCGTTTGCGATACCATTCCGGTCCCCGATGAGAAGCTCACGGACAAGCTGAAGGTACTAACGGTTGCCCCTATGTTTGCCGATGCCATCCAGCGAATCCACTCCGGGAAGTCAATCTCTTCGATGTTCGACTAGCGACGCCGGGTTTTCAAATGGCCGATACGATCTACTTCGACAATGCCGCCAGCACCCGGCTCCATCCCGCCGCGCTGGCCGCCATGGAGCCGACCTGGCAACAACTCTACGCCAATCCGTCAGCCGGACATCTGGCCGGGGCCGAAGTTGAGAAACTGGTGGACGAGCGGCGGCGTGAGATGGCAGCCCTGCTGGGAGTCGCCCCTAAGGAAGTGGTCTTCACTTCGGGGGGGAGCGAATCTGATAACATGGCACTCTTCGGCACTGCTCTGGCGGCACGCAAGGGTCGCATCATCGTCTCTGCCATTGAGCACCCAGCGGTTCTGGAGCCGGCCAGGGAACTGGAGCAGCGAGGCTTTGACGTTAAGTTCGCCCCAGTAGATCTGGAGGGCCTGATTGAACCTGAGGCTCTCCTTGAACTCGTTACCGAAGAGACGATTCTCGTCTCCATCATCCATGGCAACAACGAAATTGGTACGGTCCAGCCTGTTGAAGAGTTGGCGCGCCGGGTCAAGAGAAAGAACGAGCGTACGCGGTTCCATACAGATGCGGTGCAGACCTTTGGCCACCTCCCCTTGAGTCTCGCCGGCTCAGCCATCGACCTGCTCTCCCTCTCGGCCCACAAGTTTCATGGCCCGAAGGGGGTAGGAGCGCTAATCGCCCGGAACGAGACTCGCCTGAAGCCTGTCATTTACGGCGGATTGCAAGAGGAGGGGCGCCGCGCCGGTACCCTCAATGTGCCTGCCATCGTTGGGATGAGTGCCGCGGCGCAGGTCATGCACCAGAACCGGGCTGAACATAATGAACTGCTCACCGCGATCAGCGAACGGCTGCAAGCCAAACTTCAATCAGGTGTTGCGGGGGTGCTCTTCAATGGCCACCCGGAGGCTCGCCTGCCCGGTCTGCTATCGGTGAGCGTGCCTGGCATCAAGTCCCAGAATCTCATGATCTTCCTGGAGGATTCAGGGGTACTTGTTTCCGCCGGGGCCGCGTGCAAATCGACCTCGGTCAAGCAGAGCCATGTACTGGAAGCCATCGGACGCCGGCCCAATTTCGCCACCGTCCGGATCTCGGCTGGTATTGACAACACGATTGAAGAAGCCGACCAAGCTGCCGACCGGTTCATCACGGTAGTCAACCGGCTCAGAAGCTAAGGGACCCTATGGAGAACGTAATTCTCATCCGGTTTGGCGAAGTCTTCCTGAAGAAGGGTAATCGAGGCCGCTTCCTGCGAATCCTGCGCAAGGCCATCAAGAGCTCATTGAAAAGGACACCCGGCCTGGCGGACTGGGCCGTCGAAGCTTTCCACGGTCGCTTCCTCGTTCGGGCCCCGGATGGGGCCACAGTCGATACCATGAACACCGCACTCGATGCGGTCTCCCACACCTTTGGCATCGTTTCGGTCAGTCCGGGCATGGAGGTCGCAACTGATTACGAGACTATCGCCACTGCCGCCCACGAATTGGGTGTACGGGAGATTACCGAAGGCAACCCGAGCAACTTCAGGGTCTCGGCAAATCGTTCCTACAAGAGATTCCCCATGAAGTCGCCGGATATAGAGCGCACCATTGGCGCTCGCATCTACGAAACTCATCCGCTCCCGGTGAAACTCAAGGGCGCAGATCTTAATGTCGGCATCGAGATCTACGAGCAGTCGAGCTATGTTTTTGCACGCTCGATACCGGGCCCCGGAGGACTGCCGATGGGCAGCTCGGGGAGCGCAGTCTTACTGCTGTCGGGTGGCATTGATTCGCCGGTTGCCGGTTGGATGATGGCGAAACGGGGTTGCCACCTGGTAGGGGTGCATTTTCACTCCTATCCCTACACTTCCACCCGTTCGCAGGAGAAGGTCGCTGAACTGGCGCGTGAGTTGACCCGCTGGCATGGGCCCATGATGCTCGTCAACATGTCCATCACCGCGATTCAGGAGTATCTGCGGGAAAACACTCCCAACGACAAACTGGTGCTCTTCTACCGCCGCACCATGGTCCGCCTGGCAGTGCGGGTGGCGGAAGAGATGGAGGCTAAGGCACTCGTCACCGGCGAGAGCCTCGCTCAAGTAGCCAGCCAGACCATGGAGAACATTGCCGTCATCGATGATGCCTCCCCCTTGCCTATCCTTCAGCCGCTCATCGGCATGGACAAGATGGAAGCCGTGGATCTAGCGAAGAGAATAGGCACCTTTGAAGTCTCAATTCAGCCCCACGACGACTGCTGTTCTCTCTTCTTGCCGCCCCATCCCGATACCAAAGGCAAAGTGCCCATCATCCGGAGCATGGAAGAGCGCCTCGACGACCTCGCCCGATTGGAAGACGAGGCCTTCGAAGCCCGTGAAAAACAGCTAATCGGCAAGCGATGACCACCAGCTTCACACCCCTTCGCATATCCATTGAGAGACCGGCCTACGGTCCCTATGGTGTAGGCCACCAGGATGACGGCAAGGTAGTGCTGGTGCAAGACGGAGTCCCAGGTGACGTCGTCCTGGCGGAACCGGTCGTCGTCAAATCCAGAATGGTGGAAGCCCGCATAGTTGAGATTCTGGAACCCTCGCCAGACCGGCGAGAGCCTCCTTGCCCGGCACTGCCGGAATGTGGTGGCTGCTCCTGGATGCACCTGACCAGGGAGGCACAACTCCGCCACAAGCAGACGATCCTCGACCATACCTTACGTAAGCTCTTCAACGAGAGTTGCCCCGGGTGCCCGCCGGTTCGCCATGAGAGAGATGAGTTCTCCTATCGCCAACGAGCCCGGCTCCACCCGTTGTCCGATGGGAAGTCGCTACTGAAGGTCGGCTTCTTCTCCCAGGGCACCCGAGACATCGTCCCCATTTCCGGCTGCCCCATCTGCCTGCCGGCGCTCGACCGGGTGATCGGCTCATTGTCCAGATGGTCGCCCGCGGACAGTTTCGACGGTTCCATGGAGTTTCTCGTAGACGACATGGACCGAGTCATCGCCATCTTCTATCTGGCCAACCAACATCCAGACCCGCAACGACTTGCCAATGAGTTGGGGGAATCAACGGAGTTATCTGGCTGCCAGATAGTCTCTCCTAAAACCGGACGGGCGAATTGGGGCCTGGAAGTTTCGCGCATCACCGTACAGGAAGAGCCACCATGTTCCATCCCCATTTTTCCCGGCGCATTTTCCCAGGCCAACCGCTCAATGAACAAAACGCTAGTTTCGCATGTCGTTGAAATCTTTCAGCGAATTGGCGGCGCGTCCGCCATATTGGAACTTTACGCCGGACATGGGAATTTTACTTTTCCGCTGGCGAGCGGGGGGTTTGAGGTGCGGGCGGTTGAGACTGGGGTGCGGACTGAGTTGTTGCCGGAGATGGCCGGTGTGCGCTTCACTCGTCAGGATGCTACTGCCTTTCTTCGTCAACAAGTCCGCAGGGGAGAACGGGTGGACAAGGTGCTTCTTGACCCACCCCGCTGGGGGGCCAAGGATGCTATCCCACATATCATCAAGCTCGCCCCGCACCATATCGTCTACGTCTCCTGTGACCCCAACACCTTTGCCCGTGATGGCGCCAATCTGGCAGAAGCTGGCTACACGATGACACAGGTCACGGCCTTTGACATGATGCCTCAGACCTTTCATACGGAGTTGGTCGGGGTCTTTGAGAGGTAGGTCGGGGTTGACGTGTCTTTTTGCCCTTCTACAACAACAAGCTCTACGCTTCCTTGCTGGCCACATAGCTGAGAAGATCGACGACTCGATTGGCATAGCCGAACTCGTTGTCATACCAGGAGACGAGTTTGAAGAAGCGTTTGTTGTCCTTGAAGGCGATGCAGGCGTGGTAGTCGAAGATGGAGCTGTGGCGGTCACCGATGATATCGGTGGAGACGATGGGGTCCTTGGTGAAGCGGAGGACTCCCTTCATGCCGCCTTGCTCCAGCGGCGTATTGGCCGCGGTTTCGAGTTTGGCCGAGATTTCTTCAAGGGTTGTATCCTGCTGGGTTAGCACGGTGAGGTCCACGGCCGAACCAGTAATGGTGGGTACTCGAAAGGCCATGCCGGTGAGCTTGCCGCGCACTTCGGGCATGGCCAGACCGATGGCCGCGGCCGCCCCGGTGCTGGCGGGAATAATGTTGATGCCTGCGGCTCTGGATGAGCGCACTTTGAGGGGGTCAAAGGTGCCTCTGCTGATGTCGACCGTGGGCTGGCTTGCGGTGACCGCGTGAATCGTCGTCATGAGGCCGTTTTCGATGCCGAAGTTGTCAGAGACAACCTTCACCACGGGAGCGAGACAGTTGGTTGTGCAGGAAGCATTTGAAACAATCTTGTGCAGTGCCGGGTTATACTCCTTGTGATTGACACCCATGACCACGGTCTTGACGTCGGCCTCGGTCTTTGCCGGAGCGCTGATGATGACTCGCTTGGCGCCGGCGGCAAGATGCTTGCGAGGGTCCTTGTTGGGGTCACCGGTGTTGATGAAGATCCCGGTGCACTCCACCGTGTAGTCAATTTCCAGGTCCCGCCAGGGCAAATTGGCGGGGTCGCGCTCGGAGGTGAAACGAATGGTTCGGCCGTTGATGACCATGTTACCGTCAACCACTTCCACGGTCCCATCGAAGGGGCCAAAGGCGCTATCATATTTAAACATGTACGCCATAACTTCGAGGTCGGCGAGGTCATTGACCGCAACCACTTCAAAGTTGGGATTGTTCACTGAATTGCGGACGACCAGACGCCCGATACGACCAAAACCATTGATGGCCACTCTTGCCTTCGACATAACTTCTCCTCCCCGTCGTTCAAATCAGAGTTACGCTGGTAATCTTGTGCAACGGGAGCGCAAAGTCAAGCCCCTTTCCCACTTCTTTGGAGAATGGCTTCCAACCATGTACCATTGGGTTGATAAATCGTCCTTTGCGGAGTCACGAATGAACCTGCTGTTGCTTGTATTGCTGCTCCTTCTCCCAGCCGGCGTAGTGGAGGCCTCTTGGGCCGAACAGGGCCGTGCCGGCCCCATCATCTCCAGCCTTCTGGGCCAAGCCCCCCCGGGCTGGAGCAAGGCGGAAGTGGCCGATCGAATGGAGCCTCTTCTCGACGACTCCAAGGCCCACAAGAAGGTGCGTCAGCTTTGGCGCGACGGCAAGTTGGACCGGGCCGCCAAGAAACTTACCAAGATCCTCGCCAAGGACCTGCACCCGGAGGAGCGCGAGTTGCTCTCCTTTCTGCTGGCGCGTATCCAACTGGACGCCGAATTGCACGGTGACGCTGCGGCAGGCTTCGCCAAATGCGCCGCGGATGGGGAAGAACTCGCTGACTGGTGTCGGCACTACCATGGCCTTAGCCTCTACCGCTTGCAAGAGTTCGCCAAAGCTGCAGCCGCGTGGGCTACTGTGAGCAAGGATTTCGTCAAGGCCCGCGGGGCCAGTGAGATGGAGTGCATTTCACACTACCGCGCAGGCGACTTCTCCAACTTCGATTCCTGTGCGGCCCGTTACGGGGGGCGCTACAGGACAACTGGCACCTTGCTCGTCATGCAGGCACAGCGGGCGCTGGATACCAATTCCCACGGGGCCGCGGCGAACCTCGTCAAGGAGATTCGAGTACGCATGCCTGCTTCCAGCGCCGCGAGAGATGCCAGAAAGCTGGCCAAAGAACTGGGCAAGAGCGGCTTTGCCAAGGACCTTGAGTTGAGTCCTGCCGAACGGTTGGACCGGGCCTGGAAGTTCTATGATGCGCACAATCATAGCCGGGCAATCCGCGAGGCGGACAAGCTCATGGACGATACCAAGGAGAAGAGCGAAATCTGGTGCGGTGCTCTCTCCTTGCAGGCTCAAGGATGGGCTCGCAAGCGGGAGCAGACCCGTTCCATGCCGTATTTTGACAAGTTCGTGAAGAAGTGTGACCCCTACTTTCGTCCCAAAGTCATCTACCGGGGAGTAGAGGCAGCGCGCAAGGCCGGCAAGGAGGACTTCGCCATCAAGTGGGCAGACTTGCTGGCGACAAGGTACCCCGACTCGACGCTCTGTGAGGACGCGCTGCTCTTCGTCGCCCGCATGCACGACCGCGCGGGTGACGTGAAGGCGGTGAATCGTGTGGTTGAGCGAATCCTGCGGGATTTCCCAGCAGGGGACATGGTGCCCGACGCGGCCTGGCTCCTGGTTTGGAGTCATTACAAGGACGGGGAGTATGACGAGGCCCTGACGGCCATCGATAGTCTCGCTCCGAAACTACCGGCACGGGCTGATTATCGCAGCGACGGACGACTCGATTACTGGGCCGGGCGCATTCTTCTGAAGCAGAAGAAGGCGAAGGAAGCGAGGGCACGGTTCGAGGAGGTCTTGCGCGGCTATCCGATGAGCTGGTACGGACTGCTTTCATACTTGCGCCTGGAGCAGCAGAAGAAAGGCCGCGGCGGCAAAGCCCTGGCTGCCGCTCGCAAGGAGTCGGTTGCGACTCTACCCGACCTCCCCGAAGTGTTGGCGACGGCGGGCCAGGCAGGACTCAGCCTCAAGCGAGTATTTCAGTTCTTGAGGCTGGAACTCTACGAAGAGGCGCGGGCCGAACTTGACCAGGGGCTCGTGGCTGCGGGGAGCACGGTTCAGTCGCAACTCCTGGCCGCGTTCTTATACGACCGGGCGGGGCGATACCCCCTTTCGCACAACCTGCTCCGGCGTAAACTCCCGGAGTTTCATTACACCTACCCCCTGGATGGAGACTCTCGCTGGTGGAAGGAAGCCTTCCCATATCCCTTTCGCGACCTGGTCGAGTTGCACGGCAAGAATGAGAAGGTCCCCTGGAATATGATCATCGGTATCATGCGCGAGGAGAGCGGCTTCAACCCCATTGTAGAATCCTATGCCCACGCGCTGGGACTGATGCAGCTATTGCAGAAAACTGCGAGCTGGGTAGCAGGCAAGCAGATCTCTCGACGAAGGCTGCGCATCCCGGCAGAGAACATTCCCCTTGGGGCCAAGTATTTGCGCTACCTGCTGGACAAGTTCAACCATCCGGCCTTGGCAGTAGCGGGTTACAATTCAGGTCCGGGAGGCGTCTATAAGACCCTTAAGCGCACGCGCAATAGAGAGATTGATGAGTTTATCGAGCATGTCCCCTACGACCAGACACGGCGGTACACTAAGCGAGTCCTCTCCACCGCCTGGAGCTATCAGCTTCTCTATGGAAACAAGGGTGGAGTGATTCCTTTCAGGCTGCGTTTTCCGAAACAGAAGTAGCGTCCAGCTATTCGGGGATGGCGGTGAAAGTGGCGATGCCCTCTAGGGAGACGTCGTCTTCAGGAACCCGGCTAACGCCCTTGGAGTAGAGCTCGAAGCCACCGTCTACATATGCCTTAAGGTTGAGTTCGGGGTCCGATTCGAAGACGAGCTTCCCAGGGGTACTGTCGGGGGATTCCTCTCTGTAGAACCAGGCGATCGCGACTTCCTTGAGGCCGGCGGATTCGTCCAGGGAGCGAACATAGATGATCATGGAGTCTACGAATTCCAGGTCATCCTGGTCGTCGAGTCCATCGCGTGCGTCATCGGTTACCAGGAGCGTGAAATCATCGAGGTAGACCTGACCGATTGCCTGGTCGCCAAAACCGAGACCATCTTCGACGCGGGCGGGCTTGAGGACTTCTCCGTGGAGAGTTGCTTTGGCCATGAAGAGGGCGTAATTGCCTTCCACCGTTGCGACCTGAGTGATGACAGGCACCTGGAGTTCTATATCGAAGCATCCGCCGAGGGTAACCGTGGAGAGGATTGAGAGTGTGAGGAATATGCGTTTCATTTTCGAGCCTCAATTTCAGCGCCACTATCGTGAGCGTGAAGGCTACATACGGCGGGGGACAGGTTCGCTTTAGCAAGTTTTCGCCAACTCCGCTTGAATCGTTAGGAGAATGCCGAGCCTCTTGACGGGAGCGTGCTCTATGGCCCACGATACCCGGTGGGAGGCGGTAATATGAAATTGACGATGTCCAGCGAAATGGGTATCCACGCCGTCTGGTTTCTGGCGACGCTCGACGTCAGCGAGCCGGTACTTTCGGCCACTGTAGCAGAGGGCATTGCGGTATCGGAATCTTACTTGATCAAGGTCCTCAAGAAGCTCGTTACGGCCCGTATCCTGGCATCACGCAAGGGGAAGCGCGGCGGTTATATGTTAAAGAAGAAGCCGCAGCAGATCACGCTGGGAGATATTGTCGAAGCTTGTGAGGGGAGCGCCAACATCTACTATTGTCAGAAGTTGGACCGCGGCTGTCTCGAGAACCGCGCCTGTCCTGTGTGTGTTACTTTGGGACGCGCGTCGCAGGCTCTTTACGAGGAGTTGAACAGCACTCGCATCTCGGATCTTCTGGAGCACGGCTGGAAGACTCCGCTTCCCGCATCGGCGCCAGGTCAGAGTGGAGATTAGAATGATGGACAGACAGGGAAGAGTCGGCGCGGCGGTTATGGAGAGGCTGCGAGCCAAAGGAGAAGAGGGACGTGTCGCAGTGGTGGGGGCCTCCTCCGATCCCGAGAAATATGGCAACATCATTGTCCGCAATCTCCTGGCGAAGGGATACGAGGTGAGACCGATCAATCCCCGGGAGAAGACAATCGAGGGTTTGGAAGTCTACGCCTCGCTCCTCGACCTGGAGGAGCCGGTTGGGATCGTCGATTTCGTCGTACCCCCCATGGTCACCCTGGCAGTTCTCAAGCAGATCAAGGGCAGGGGCTTCGACACCGTCTGGTTTCAAGATGGTTCTTTTAATGATCTAGTTATCGAATATGCCACCGAGCACTTCGAGAACGTCGTACACGACGCCTGCATAATGGTGGTAGCAAGCACGATTTAGCCCCGCAGCCAGACCGCTGTTCACTTTTTTGCTGCCCTTTCCAACCGGGTTTACACTTGAGCCGTCCAGATTCTGGGCACTTGTGTATTTGCGAGAGGACTTGCCATGAGAAGGCTTACATTCCCGGTTGCTCTGTTGCTCCTTATGACCGCTTCACTGGCGGCGTATGCGGGGGGCGCTCGTAACAAGCTCCAGGAGATCGCGGTCAAGGAAGACCCGGCAGCGACGCTGATTCGCATCAGCGGAAGCGAGACGCCGACCTTCAACGTCTTCCGACTCGACGATCCACCGCGGCTCTTCATCGACATTGCCGCAGGTGACATTGAGGCGATTGACGGCACGGTTGAGGTCTTCAATGGCGTAATCGCGCGCGTTGGCACTCTCGCGTACAATAAAGCGGGGAGTGAGTTTGCGCGGATTATCGTCACCTTCGAAAGCGACGCGCCCTATGACGTGTCGGCGCGGGGGAACGATATTCTGGTCGTCGTCGATGCTGAAAACCGCAAGTTGCAAGACGCCAGACCTGAAGCTCTCGCCAAGCTGGAAGAGGCTGTTGCGCGTGAGCGCGCCCTGCTCACGGAGTTGAAGCAGGCTCGTGCCAAGGAAGAGAACCTGGTGACCTTCGCTCGTGAGAAGCGGGCAGAAGAGGAGGCTCTTCAGGCTCGCATCGCTCAGGAGACCCACAAGGCCGAGGAGATGCGAGCGAAGGCAGAGCAGGCCCGACTCAAGGCGCTTGAAGAGAAGGACCTGGTACTCCGCTCCAAGGCGAAGGCCGCGGAAGAGGAAGTAGCAGCCAAAGAGATGCAGAACATTGAGACGAGCCGGGTGGCGGCACTGAAAGAAGAGAAGAAGCGGCTGGAAGAGGCCCGACAGGCCGCGGCGAAGGCCGCCACAGCGGAACGAAGCAAGCAACTCGCAGTGGAGAAGGCAGTAGCGCTGGCGAAGCAGGCTCGGGAGGCAGCCAACGAGGAACGCAAGCGGGCAGAAGAGCTCAAGGTTGCGGCTTTAACAGCGGCCCTCAAGGAGCAGGAGAAGGTTGAACTGCTGCGGCTTCAGACTCGCCTGGAAAAGGAACGGAAGGAAGCGGTAGAGAAAGAGTTGGCCGACGTGGTCAAGGCGAAAGAACTGGCACTGGCACTGGCAGTCAAGTTGGAGAAGAGCAAGAGCGCAGAGATCGAACAGGCGATGAAAGCCAAGGTCGAGGCCCTCAACGCCAAGCTGGCAGCGGCAAGGGCTGCTGTGAGCAAGGAAGAAGAGCGGACGAAAGCCCTGGCTGATGCCAATCGAAAAGAGGAAGTCCGACTGGCTGCCAAGGGGGAAGCGACGACCCGTGAAATTGAGCGGCGCAATGCTGAAATCACCCGACAGCTCAAGGATGAGGCACTGGCGGAGGCCCACCGAACAGCGGCCCGCCTGGAGCAGGAACGCAAGCAACTCGAGGCCCTGGTGGCGAAGCGGCGCACGGAACAGACTGCGTTGGTAAGTGCGCGTGAGGACCGGGCAAAATTCGAGGCTGAAACGCGCAAGCTGGAAGGCGAATGGAAGAAGCAGCACGCCGTGGTTGCGGAGTTGAAGAAGAAGCGAGAGTCGAAGTTCAAGGAACTGGCGATTGCTGAGGCTGATCTGGTCAAGCAGAAGAATTCAGTGGGCCAGCTACGCGCTCAATTCGAGCTGGAAAAGGAGAGTCTCCAGCGGATGGTGGAAGCGCGCAAGGCGGAGGAGACGAAACTCGCCAACCTCAGGGCTGAGTCGGTCAGGCTGGCTAAGGGCAAGAAGACGACGGACAACAAGAAGGTTGCCAAGCTCAATAAGGAATTAGCCGGTAAGCAAGACCGACTTGACGCGGTCACCCGCAAGCTCGCGGCCCTGGAACATGAATATCAGAGAGTCACGACTGCGGCCAAGACGAACGAAGGCCGAGTGAGCGATTTGGAGCAGAAGCTGGCGGCGCGAAAGCAGGACGTGGCATGGCTCAAGGGGAAATACGAGTCACTCCGAGGCAACCTCGACGAAATGCGCAAAGAGGTTGAAGATAAGGAGCGAGCGGTCCTGGTACTCCGAGAAGAAATGAAAGGCAAGGCGGCCTCCTTCAAAGACGCAAGAGCCCGCTACGCTTCTGCCGTTGAGGCATCGGAATCGAGAGCAACGATGACCGAAAAGCAGCGAGAGGAACTCGCTTCACTGAAGAAGAAACTGAGCCGGCTTCAGGATGACCGCAACCGCCTCGAGCGCGAGCGCGCAGAACTTAAGGAGCGGCTGTCGGGCGTTTCCGCTGAGGTAGCAAGGAAGGAAGAGGCGAACAAGCTGCTCTCTGACAAGTTGACCGCGGCGGCTGATGCTGTTCAGCGATTGACGGCCCGAGAGAGCCAGGCGCGCAAGGCCCTCACGGCCGCGCACGCACAGAAGAGTACTGTAGAGAAGGAGCTTGCCACATTGGCCGGTACGCTGGAGCGGAAGAGCGGCGAGTTGTCTCGCCTGGAGGCGGCATTCCAGACAGCCTCGGCCGGAAAGACCAAAGTTGAGATGGCGGCCGATGCTCAATTGACCCAACTACGCGAGGAGATCGCGGCGGCCACCGCCAGTCTGGACCAGATGCAAGGGCGGAAGGAGGCCTTGGGCGAGCGCCACGCGGCGGTGAAGCAGGAAGCATCCGACTTGAAGGAGACGGTCCAAACGCTGCAGCAACGTGTCGTGAGTGAGGAAACGGCTCGCAGGCGATTGGCCGCGGACAAGGCTTCGACGGAGCAGAAACTGGCCGACGCGGCGAAAGAGCTGCGCCAACAGCAGCAAGAACTGGCCACGCTCGCAGGCCGTATCCAGAAGACCGAAGGCAGCGCTCAGGAGTGGAAGAACCGGCACGAAAAGGCCCTCCTCCAGGCACAGAAAGAGAAGAGCAAACGCAAGGCCCTGGCGGCTAAGCTCGAAGAGCTCAATAGGCAACTCGAGCGCCGCAATGGCGACTTGACTCGATACAAGAAGCTCTACGAGGAGAAGGTCGAGCAGACCTCAGTTGTCAAGGCCCGCAAGGGTGGGGTCGAGGAGCGTCTGGCACAGCGCGAAGCTGAATTGCGGGCGGCGCAAGATAGCGCAGCTACCGCTCGGGCAGAAAGTGTGCAATGGCAGGAACGCTTTGAGAGCGTGCAATCGAAGCTGAAGACAACCAAGGGTGATTTGGCCAAGGCGAAGCAAAAGAGCCAGGACGCCGCGGCAGAAAGAAAACAGATGTCAAACCGGGTTGCCAGGTTGGAAGAGGAGATCACCGCTGCCCGCGCAAAGGGCACGGATGAAAAGAAGTTGGCTAAAGCCCAGGGCGAGTTGAAGCAGGCCCGCACCGAGCACGACCGTCTCGAGAAGGAACTTGCCACCGCCCAGACGAAGGCTGCTCGCGTACAGGAACTGGAGAATGAAATAGTGGCCGTGCGTGAGGCATCCGGTCGGGCGAAAGAGTTCAAGCAGGAATTGGCCCGCACCCGGACGGAACTAGCCGAGGCGCGCAAGGCTGCGGTACGAACGGATGCCGCCAAGGCGGATGTCAAAAAGGCTTCGGACCTGGCCCGAACGGTCAAGGAGTTGGAAGGCAGGCTGCAGCAAGCTCGTACATCCAAGCAGCAGGTCTCAGCCCTGAAGAAGCAGCTAAGAAGCGCTGAGAAGGATGCCAAACGGGTGGGCTCGCTGGAGAAGAAGGTTGCTCGTCTGGAGCAGTACAGACAGAAAGCTGAAGCTCTCCAAAGCCAGGTGGACGAAGCAAAGACCGCCCGGGAAGATCTGGCCCGCCTACAAAGGGCCCTGGCACTGGAGAAGAAGGAAGCCGTCTTGCAGGCCAAGGAACTTACCTTGCAACTGAAGAAGGCCGAGGCTGACAAGCGCCGCCTGGCGAGCCAGCTAAAAAGTGAACTGGCGCGGGCGGACGCAGAGCAGAGTCGCCTGGCCAGTCAGATGGAGAGGGAACTGGCGACGGCAAAGGCAGACAAGAGTCGCCTGGCCAGTCAGATGGAGAGGGAACTGGCGACGGCAAAGGCTGACAAGAGTCGCCTGGCCAGTCAGATGGAGAGGGAACTGGCGACGGCAAAGGCTG
>CAZFVN010000022.1:0-20319 GCA_964522395.1 uncultured Myxococcales bacterium | reverse complement strand
CTGACAAGAGTCGCCTGGCCAGTCAGATGGAGAAGAAACTGGCGACGGCAAAGGCTGACAAGAGTCGCCTGGCCAGTCAGATGGAGAAGAAACTGGCGACGGCAAAGGCAGACAAGAGTCGTCTGGCCAGTCAGATGAAAGAGGAATTGGCTGAGGCGAAGGCTGAGAAGCAGCGGCTCCTCGCTGACCTCAAGAAGAACCGAAATGACGGAGTCGACCCGCAGCTTCATAACCGGCTGGTCTCCAGCCTTGAGCAGAAGGAAAAGGAAATCGCCGAATTGCGCCGGGAAGTCACCCGAAAGGAGCAGTTGGCCAAGGCGGAATTGCGAAAGAAAGCGCCGGTGCCAGCACCTCCCAAGGTTGTGAAAGCCCGGGTGACCAGCGTCGACTTTGACCATCGGTCGGGATACTCGACAGTCGACTTGCGGGTAGCAGGTAAGCCTCGATTCCAGGTCGTTGAGAAGAGCCCCACTGAGCTACTCCTGGTACTTCAGGATACGTCACTCCTGCCAATTCTGGAGCGGACATTGGATACGTCAGAGTTTGGTGGTGCGGTACAAACGATCAGTTCTTACCGGTCGCCGACGTCGCCAGACACGACAATCGTGTCGGTTGTGCTCACCGAGGCGAGCAAGGGCAAAGTGAAGGCCACGGAAAAGGGAATCTCCTGGTCATTCAAGGGCGGCAAGCTTGACAACCGTACCGCCGTTGCGGCCTCCACGCCGCGGTCGACGACCCCGAAGAAGAGCCGGGCAGTGGCGATGTACCCGGAGGGTGTCAGCGCTGGCGGAGCCCAGGCTGGCGGGTCCACCGGGGGTGCTCCCATGGCCGCTGCATCGAGTGGCGGACTGGCTGGTAGTGCGGCCGGCAACAGCCCCTTTGGTGTCATCAATCCGCGACCGGGGAAGAAGAAGAAGAAGTACACCGGCCGCCGCATAAACCTCTCCATCAAGGACGCGGACATTCAGCACGTCCTCGCCTATCTGGCTCGGGTCGGCGGTGTCAATATCGTCACCAACGAAGGGGTCAGCGGCAAGGTCAGCTTCTATCTGGAAGATGTCCCCTGGGACCTGGCCCTGGACATGATTCTGCGAGCCAGCGGCCTCGACTATATCAAGGAGCAGGGGATCTACCGGGTGGCCCCGGTTGAAGATATCCAGAAGGAATATGAGATGGCCCTGGAGAAGAAGAAGAAGCTGACCGAGTTGAAGCAACTCCAGGTGAAGTTGATTCCGGTGAACTACGCCGATGCGAAGAACCTGATCAAGCAGATCCAGCCGATCTCCAGCGCCAAGGGGGCGATTTCGGTGGACGGCCGCACCAATACGCTCATCGTCAAGGACATCGAAGAGCACGTTCAGGCTATTGAGGACCTGGTCAAGCGACTCGATGCACAGACCCCTCAGGTGTTGATTGAGGCGCGGATCGTTGAGGCCAGCAAGGACTACACGAAGGACCTTGGTATTCAGTGGGGCGGGAGTGGTCAGGCCTCACCGGCAACGGCCAATGCTACCGGCCTCATCTTCCCCTCCTCCGTTGGGATCTCTGGGGGTGCCTCGGACGCATCGGCAGTAACCCTTGGGCTTTTCACACCACCCAACCCGAATTATGCGGTCAATCTGCCTGCTCCTGCTGGTCAGGGGTCTGGTGGTGCCATCGGTTTGACGCTCGGCAGTCTGGGTGGAGCGGCCAACCTTTCCTTGCGTCTCTCCGCAGCGGAAGAGGAAGGTTCCGTGAAGATCGTCTCGGCACCGAAGATTTCCACCATCGACAACCATAAGGCGACGATCCAGCAGGGTATTTCGTTCCCGGTTTCCGTGGTCTCCGCCCAGGGTGTCAACACTCAGTTCTTTGACGCTCAATTGAAGATGGACGTGGTGCCTCACGTAACTCAGGACGGCAACATCATGCTCTCGGTGGACATCGCCAAGAACGAGCCCGACTTCTCGCAGACGGGTGCCAACGGCAACCCGACTATTCGTAAGAAGGAGGCTCATACTTCGCTCTTGCTCAAAGACGGCGACACCACGGTGATTGGCGGTATCTACACTCGCAACATGGCGAGCTCGAAGAAGAAAGTACCCTTCTTTGCTGACCTGCCCCTCATCGGTTCGCTCTTCAGTAGCTGGTCGGAGACTGATAGTCGCTCTGAGCTGCTGATTTTCGTGACTCCCCGCATTGTCAATCGCCAGGCCTCCCGGGTCCGCACCGAATTCGAATAAGGTGATGGCATGGGCCGCCTCTCCTTCCAAGTCACAGGGGAATCGCATGGGCCCGCGCTGAGCCTCGTTTTGACGGGGCTTCCCGCAGGGCTGGAGATTCCCCACGAGCGCATTGACCATTGGCTCCGACTACGTCGTCAGCTTGCGGGCAGAGGCCCGAGGGCTCCGCGCGAGAGTGACCGGTGGGAAGTCACTTCTGGTCTGCGGGACTCGCTGACGAGCGGCGGCCCTCTGCATCTGACCATAGAGAACGTGGATAGCTCAGGGGAGAGCGTGGATCGGCGAGGGAAGAGAGCCAACCTCGAGTTCCCACGACCGGGTCACGGAGATCTGGCCGGGGCGATGAAGTGGGGGCTGAACGACGCCACCCCGGTTGCGGAATTGGCCAGCGCTCGAATAACTGTGGCCTACACCCTCCTGGGCGCGATCTGCCAGGAGCTTCTGACCGCGGCTGGCATCTACTCGTTGGCCCATGTCACCCGAATTGGAGCGGTTGCCGATCGACGTCGGGGCTGGCGCAAGGGCATCAGGCTGGAGCGAGTAATTGAGAAGCTTGAGTCATCTTCTCTGCTCTTTCTGGACAAGAAGAAGGAACTAAAGGCACTGGAGTTGCTTTCTGATGCGGAGGATACCGGCGATACAGTGGGAGGCGCGTTTGAAGTTGTTGTGGCACCGATTCCTGCGGGTCTCGGCTCCCCGCAGCCTCTAGCTACCCGACTGGATAGCAGGCTCGCGGCGACGGTAATGGGCATCCCTGGAGTACGGGCGGTGGCCATTGGCGAGGCCTTTGGGGCGGACCGGTTGCAGGGAAAGGAGTTTCATTCGCCGCTTCATTTCACCCCAGCCAAGGGCTATTTTCACCGACGTAACACGGCGGGCGGAGTGGAGGGCGGCATGACTAACGGCGAACCCATAGTGTTGCGGGCGGTGGTGAAGCCGTTGGCCTCCCTGGGTGACCCCCTGGAGAGTGCGTCTCTGCTTGATGGCAGGGCGGGATCGGCTCCCGCAGTACGTAGCGACGTTTGCGCGGCTGCGCCCGCGGCAATTGTGGCGCGAGGGCTGGTCTCCTTCGTCCTGGCGGATGCGCTTCTTGAACGCACTGGAGGAGAGGACATTGAGTCCATTCGCACCAGCTAGCGGGACCCGCAAAGGCCCGATCTTCCTGATTGGCTTGCCCGGTTCGGGTAAGACGACGGTGGCCCCATTGCTGGCTGATCTACTGGGGCTCGCGAGTCGGGACCTAGACGCGGAATATGAGAAGCGATTTGGCCAGAGCCCCGCCAGTGCCATTCGTGAGCACGGTGAGACCACCTTCCGGATTCGTGAGGTGGAGTTGCTGGCGGCTGCGGCGGCCACCACCGAAGTGGTCGCGTGCGGCGGCGGCACGGCGTCTCAGCCTCACTCCCTCGACCGGATGCTGCAGGCCGGCACAGTGGTTCTGCTGGAGACTCCCCTGGACGCGTTGGCCGGGCGGCTGCGCAGTGCGAAGCAACATCCTTTACTGGAAGGGAAACCGTTGTCTGAAGCCCTGGCCGACCTTGAGCGATCCCGGGATCGCTATTTTGAACGGGCCCACGTCCGGCTATCGACAGCGGGCCTTACTCCCTGGCAAGTGGCCCACAATATCTGGCAGAAGCTCCTGGAGTTTTCTGAAGGGTGGCGCAAGGCTGCACCGCCGGCAGAGACGTTCAAGGAGGTTCCCGGAGGTTGGCAAGCGCACCTGGAATTGGGTCCCCGCAGTTGCCCCGTTCGATTGGACAAGGGTCGGCGATGGCAAGGTCTGGTACGTTTTCTTCAGGTGACCCTGGGGCGACGGCGGGTAGTGGCCCTGCTGGATAGTGGATTGCCTGAGGAGTGGCGGAAGAGCTTGACCGGGGCGCTGGGAAAGGACGTACCCATTTGTCAGCTTCCGGGAGGAGAGACTTCCAAGGAGCTGGCCCGGCTCCCGGATTTCGTGCGGTCACTGCTTGGCGCTGGGGTTGACCGATCGATGGCGGTGCTTGCCGTAGGTGGAGGGGCGGTCCTTGATGCGGCCGGCTTCCTCGCTTCAACCTATATGCGGGGAGTACCCCTGGTTGCGGTGCCAACGACCTTCCTGGCTGCCTTGGATGCTGGCGTGGGTGGAAAGACGGCGATCAATTTGCCCGAAGCAAAGAACATTCTGGGGACCTTTCAGCAGCCGCGTGGAGTGTACGTGCCGCTGGCGGTTGTGCTGGATGAAGTAAGTTTACGAGGGGGAAGAGACGGGGCCGCGGAGCTGCTGAAGATGGGATTGCTTGAGGGCTTGCCCACGGCTCGCCTGGAGGAACATGCTCAACGTTTGGCGAGTTGGCGCGCCGGCAAGACCTCCTCTCGCAGCCATCTGGACCGACTCGCGTCGATGCTGGCCGATGGATTGCGCCATAAGTTGAAGGTCGTATCCGAGGATGAGCGGGAGCTTATCGGGAAGCGAGCACTGCTTAATCTGGGCCATACTTTTGGACACATGGTGGAGGCCACATCCAAGTATCGGATTCCGCATGGTCAGGCGGTTGGCTGGGGACTGGTGGCAGCGGCGAGGGCCTCCTTTGAATTGGGCTTAGCGGGAGAGGACTTGCCCCGTGATATCCAACGTCTGGCCACCGCTTACGAGGTCTGGCCTCCCCCCGAACTGGAGTACTCCGAGGATTCGTTGTCGCTGGCCTTTCACGACAAGAAACGGCGGGGCGACGAGCTAGCCCTGGTGCTGCTTCGCGCCCCGGGGGACCCGGTCCTCCATGCGATGGCTGCAGAAAGGGCCAAAAACTTGCTGGCCAAGTGCGGCTCACCTATACTGGAAGAGTAGAATTGTGAGGGATGATATGCGCAGAAACAAAGGACTTAGCTGGCTCATTGGCCTGTCGCTTGTAGCCGGGCTCAGTGCCTGTGCTCCGGACGGCAATCTGGAATCGGTCATGATCTTCTCCAATGTCTCGGTCTCCAAGAAGACCCAGTGCATTGCGGAGACCGGCGGTGGCGCTACGACAGAGACCCGTCCCATCGGGGTGTTGGACCTTATGGTTGCCAACCACTACTGGATGTACCCGATGATCTACAACGGGCTCGATACGACCCTGAATACTACGGAGGCATCTCCTAAAGAGATGAGCGCCGACGCCCATGTCGTTACGGTGAGAGGGGCCTGGGTCACCTATGAGATCGATGGATTGAAAGGCCAGTACGACGGTGGTGAAACGGTGCTGCCTAAGCAATGGTTGCCTACTTCGGGCAGTGTCTTGCCGCTTGCCTACGCGACTTTGAAGATCGAAGCGGTGCCACCCAATATTGCCCTGGCGTTGGACAGAGACCTGGCCTTTGATCCTCTGGGGTCGGCAGGTTATCTGAATGTTGGTGTGACTTTTGAGGTAAGCATGGGTGATGGCAGCGTGCTCCACACCGAGACCTTCTACTACCCGATTACGGTTTGCCGCGGATGCCTGACCTCCTACGAGGCCCCCCCGGTGAGATGCTGCGATTGGCAGATCGCTCCGGACTTCTTCCCTTGCTTCCCGGGACAGGATGAGCGTTATTCCTGTCTGACAGGCTGTTGGCTGATCTATCGTGACCGAGTCGACAGATTCGCGCAGAAGATGGCGATGATGGAGGGCTATATTACAAATCTCTCGTTCGATATCAGTACGCTCATCTTCCCGGAGGGCTTTACGGCCCTGATCTCTCCCTTGCCTGGGGACGCGCTTACGGAGGATGCCTACAATGAACGAGAGAATCCACCAGAGGAAAACTGACCGGTCGTTGACTCCCGGCAGAACCCCACTTGCAGAATGAACCCATTTAGCTTGACAGTCCTCCGGCTTTCCCCTAAACAGTTGCTGGCAAAATATCTGCCAGGGCGTTTGGCTCAGCTGGATAGAGCGTCGGCCTCCGGAGCCGAAGGTCACAGGTTCGAATCCTGTAACGCCCGCTTTGTTGCTGGACCAGTTTCCGGGGAGCGCGTCAAAAGGTGGGACGCGATTTCACTTGACAGGGTGGGAAGCATATGTATGTTTAGGGCGTGATCATCTGCCGGCCGCCCATCCGGAATAGGCCGCCTGAGAATCCAACCTAGAGAGATCCGGTGCGAGCACCGGCGAAACAGATAACCGTTGCATAATCAATTCTAACGAGGTGAAGAAGCAGCTCATGAACCTTCAAGAACTTAAGCGAAACAAGATCAGCGAACTGGTAGGAATGGCAAAGGACTTCGGCATCGATGGTGCCAGTGGTATGCGCAAGCAGGAGCTGATTTTTGCTCTGCTGCAGGCGCAGGCTGCGCAAAATGGCTCCATTTATGGTGAAGGAGTGTTGCAGGTCCTCCCTGATGGCTTCGGCTTCCTCCGCAGCCCCGACTACAACTACTTCCCCGGTTCGGACGACATCTATGTCTCCCCTTCACAAATCCGCAAGTTCAATCTGCGTACCGGCGACACCGTTGCTGGCCAGATTCGTCCGCCAAAAGAGAGCGAGCGATACTTTGCGATGCTGAAGGTGGAAGCAATCAACTATGAAGATCCCGAAGTGGCACGGATGAAAGTGCTCTTCGACAACTTGACGCCTCTTTACCCGGACGAAAGGTTCGATCTGGAGGCCAGTCCTCGCAACTTCACAACGCGAATCATGGACCTGCTGACGCCGCAAGGTAAGGGGCAGCGTTCCCTGGTTGTGGCTGCTCCCCGTACGGGTAAGACGGTGGTCTTGCAGGACATCGCCCATTCGTTGGCGGCCAACCACAAGGAAGTCTACCTCATCGTGCTGCTGATTGACGAGCGTCCCGAAGAAGTGACTGACATGGAGCGGTCGGTGAAGGGCGAAGTCATCTCCTCGACCTTTGACGAGCCTGCGCAACGCCACGTCCAGGTTGCTGAGATGGTCATCGAAAAGGCCAAGCGTCTGGTGGAACACAAGCGGGACGTTGTCATTCTGCTTGACTCCATCACTCGTCTCGCTCGGGCCTACAACACGGTGGTTCCGCCGTCGGGCAAGATTCTCTCCGGTGGTGTTGACTCCAACGCCTTGCACAAGCCGAAGCGGTTCTTCGGTGCGGCTCGAAATATTGAGGATGGCGGCAGTCTCACCATTATCGCCACCGCGCTCATCGATACCGGTTCCCGAATGGATGAGGTTATTTTCGAAGAATTCAAGGGCACGGGTAACTGCGAGATGCACCTCGACAGGAAACTCATGGAGAAGCGCATCTTCCCCTGCCTGGATATTAACAAGAGTGGTACCCGAAAAGAGGAATTGCTTTGCAGCCCGGACACGCTGACCCGGGTCTGGATTTTGCGGCAGCTCCTCCACCCCCTCAACGTCATCGATGCCATGGAGTTCCTGCTCGATCGTATTTCGAAGTACGATACGAACAAGGAATTCCTTGATTCGATGAACCAGTAGGGCTATATAGGGTACTCTTTGCCCAAAGGAGTTGAGACATGAAGCCCAAGATTCATCCAAAATACAATGCGGCCACGATCAAGTGCGCCTGTGGTGAAGTAATTGAGACGCGCTGCACCAAAGGTGACTACTCGGTTGAAATTTGCTCCAAGTGCCACCCATTCTTCACTGGCAAGCAGAAGCTCCTCGACTCTGAGGGACGGGTTGAGCGGTTCAATCGGAAGTACGGGCGAGTGGTAGAGAACAAGGACTAGCTTTCGCCTACCTCTCTTGCCGTTGCCGCAGCTCGTGAGCTTTGCGGTGCCGGTCGCCGTTATGACAGGTCTCCCTTTGACATACGAGCCCCCGCATTCCTATGAAAAATCTACCAGTTGGCGGACAGGCGGTTATCGAGGGCGTGATGATGCGCTCACCGCACTGCCTGGCTGTAGTTGTGCGCACTCCTGATGGCAAAATCATAGTCCGGCAACGCAAGTGGATATCCCTGGCTGAGAAGTGGCGCTTCTGGCGTTGGCCTTTCTTTCGGGGCATTCTCACCCTCGGCGAGTCGCTGCACAACGGCATCTCTGCGTTGAACTTCTCGGCGAGTGTGCAGGAAGACCCGGGCGAAGCTCTGGAGAAGCCGTCTTCCCTCTGGCTCACCATGATCGTAGCGGTGGTCATGGCCCTTGGCCTTTTTGCCGCCCTACCCCATTTTCTGACGTGGGGAGTGGGTTGGTTGGCTGGCTCCGAAGATCTTACAGGGGGCACTTCGGTCGCCTTCCATCTAGTGGACGGAGTTATCAAGCTGGCCATCTTCGTGGGATACATCTGGGCCATTTCACTGCTCCCCGAGATTCGCCGCGTATTCCAGTATCATGGCGCCGAGCACAAGGGCATCCACGCGTATGAGAAGGGGCAGGATTTGACCGTGGAGAATGCCAGCACTCACACCCGGTTACATCCGCGGTGCGGTACGGCGTTCCTGCTGGTGGTGCTTCTGACAGCCATTCTCTTTTTCACGGTGACCTTTCCATTTGTGCCGCCGATTAGCGAATTGGCAGTTGTGAACCATCTCTTCCTGGTCCTCATCAAGCTAGTCTTCCTCTTTCCCATTGCAGGTCTTTCGTACGAGGTCATCAAGCTGGCTGGCAAGCGTCCCAATCACCCCTTCCTTCATCTCGCCATTCTTCCCGGGCTCGTGATGCAGCGCCTGACGACCCAGGAACCTGATGAGGGTCAACTTGAAGTATCAGTCGCCAGTCTCCGCACGGTCCTGGCTGCGGAGGCAATGCACGCCGCCAACCCCGATGCAGAGATCACGACCCGCCAGGAGCAGTATGAGACTTTTGCGGAGTTCATGGCGCAAGACCAGGAGGCTGCCTGATGTTTCAGAAACTCGCCGAAGTGGAGACGCGGTTCGACGACCTCGAAGGCATGCTGGCCGACCCAGAAATGATGCAGGACCGCAATCGTTACACCGAAATAGCTAAGGAGCGGGCGGCCCTGGTGAGCATCGTTGAGACCTATCGGGTCTACAAGGGAATCCTGACCGAAATAGAAGACAGTGAGGAGCTCCTTGGTGACGATGACCCGGAAATTCGTGGTCTGGCAAGGGAAGAGCTGGCCGGGTTGCGCGGCCGTCAGGAAGAACTGGAAGAGAAGCTGAAAGTATTGTTGCTGCCGAAGGACCCCCGCGACGAGAAGAACATTATTCTGGAGATTCGGCAGGGAACCGGGGGGGACGAGGCGGCGCTCTTCGCCGCAGACCTCTTTCGCATGTACTCACGCTATGCTGAGACCAACGATTGGAAGGTGGAGATCCTCAGCGTCAATGAGACGGAGCTGGGCGGAGTGAAAGAGCTGGTGGCCTTGATGTCAGGGAAGATGGTCTACAGCCACCTGAAGTATGAGAGCGGTGTCCATCGTGTGCAGCGGGTGCCAACCACTGAAACCCAGGGGCGCATCCATACCTCCGCAGTTACCGTGGCAATATTGCCCGAGGCCGAAGATGTCGACGTCGAAGTAAAAGACGATGACCTCAAGATAGATACCTACCGGGCCTCCGGTGCCGGCGGCCAGCACGTGAACACAACCGATTCAGCGATTCGGATAACACACCTTCCCACCAACCTTGTGATAACGTGCCAGGATGAACGGTCTCAGCACAAGAATAAGGCAAAGGCGTTGAAGATTCTCCGTTCCAAGCTCTTTGAACTTCAGGTCGAAGAGCAGCAGAGGGAGGAGCGGGACAGTCGTCGGGCGCAGATTGGTTCGGGTGATCGCAGTGAACGGATCCGGACCTACAATTTCCCGCAAAACCGCCTGACAGACCACCGCATCGGGCTGACCCTCTACAAGCTCGAACTCATTATGGAAGGAAACCTCGACGAGACTTTTGATGCACTGCGCACTTACTTCCAAGCCGAAGCCATGAAAGGCGGCAGCGACTAGGCCCCTTGACACATTGAAGGGTCAGCAATAGAATCCCCCAAGGTTAGTGGGATTATTGGTGGAGGAGGTCGCACGATGAAACTTTCAACTCGAGTACGCTACGGTTTACGCGCCCTTATTGAGCTTGCGGCATTGCAGCAAGATTCTCCCGTCCTCCTTGATTTGGTGGCCAAGCGGCAGGGAATCTCTCGCAAGTACCTTGATGCCATTTTTGCCCGACTCAAGGCTGCCGGAATCGTGACCAGCAGCCGTGGAGCGGGGGGCGGCTTCCTGATGGCCATGGACCCTGCCGAAGTGACCGTGCATGATGTTTACGTGGGCCTCGAAGGTCCAGTGATGCTGGTGGACTGCGGCACCCAGGACCGACACTGCGGGATGGACGCCACCTGCCCGACCAAGGATGTGTGGGACGAGATATCGAAACGGATGGCCGATTACATGAAAAGCCTCACCGTGGCAGATCTCGTGGAGCGCAAGCGATTGAAGGAAGAGAAGAGCTCGTTGATGTTCTATATTTGAGGCGCAGTGTTGACCGGTCGCTGGTGGCCGAGGCGCGGCAATTCCGTAGTACTACTTCCCCTTTTTGACGACGGCTTTCAACGTCACCTGACCGCCAGAGTTGACTACTCGAAAATTGACCCGCTTGCCACCTGGGACCTTTTCAAGAATCTTGTCGACGCTCTTTTGTACAACCCCTGCCGTGAGCTTATCAGTGCCCTCTCCGGCCCGCTTCTTTTCACGTACCAGGCAGTCGAAAAGTGCTTGCACCTCGCTGGACGCAAACTCAGTGCGATCCTCGACTTTCCCGGCTAACTGCGCGGCTGCCGCGTCAGCAGCATCAGCGACTGCAGAGTCCTGTTCATCACCTCTCTTGCGGAATCGTCTTCGCTGAGAGCGGAGGGATTCCCTGGGGCCACTGCGAGCTCCGTCCGTGTCGGAGTCCTTATCCGCCTCGTCATCGGGGAGGCGACCGCTCATGATATTCACGCCGCGGCGCATCTTCCCGTCTTCGATCATGCGCACAATACGATCCCAATAGCTGCGGTAGGAAGTGTAGCGCTGTTGCAGACTACGAAAGCGGAACTTAAGGACAGTATTGCCGCGTTTGAGAACCTGAGAGCGGCGGAAGATCTTGTCTACCTCGCCGCGCAGGTAGGTTGGCTCCATGCGTTCGATGCCCATAAAGTACTGGTCGTAGAGGACACGCAGGCGCGCGATGCGTGCCTCAAGATCGGTCAATTCCTTCTCCATCCCATCTTTCAAAGCCTGGGATACCTGGAACTTGGACTCGTGTTTCTTGGCAGCCATGTCCCCCCTTAGGCGACTTGCCTTAGCATAGACGCGTAGGCGGAAAATGGAAACCGTTTCCGTGGGAAGTTGGCCAATTGTTGTTGCCTACGCACAGGCGCTGTGCTATAGCAAACGCACTTTGATTTGAGGATATCCCATGAGAATATATCGCGGCAAGGTCGAGCCTGCGGCGCTCGAAGTTCTGGACCGGTTGATCAAGAACAAAATGGTGGAAGTTGATCCGGGCGAGATCGACGAAGCGCGCAAGGACCTGGAGTCAGTGCTCCTGGAGTACATGCGGATGCATCGTGAACTCAACGAGACCGCCAAGGACATGGCTGATAAGCGTGGTTTGGATTACTCGGCCCTAGGTCGTATCCGGCGCTCGCTGGCCAAAGAACGTAACTTCGGTCTCGACGATGATGCTTTGGATTACATCATCGAGCAGATGATTGAGATCATGCTCTCCAGCGGACATGTAGATGAAGTCTGGGGCGAAGACCATGAACTCAACAAGACCATCGCACCGATCCTCAAGAAGCACATGAACATCGGTGAAGAGGTTGACAAGGAAGTACGTAAGCAGATCAAGAACCTCGAAGATGCTGAAGGCACCGTAAGTTGGGAAGTTGAGTACCAGCGTAAGAAGGAAGAGCTGGAACGCCTGAAGAAACTCAAGTAGCAAGCCCCTCACCTACCTTGGAGGAATCAATGAGCAACGCATTCGAAGGCCTCGAACCCGGCGTCGTCTGGAAGAACTTTCAAGCTCTCACCCAGGTTCCCCGCCCTTCTGGCCATGAGGCCATGGCTCGGGACTTCATGATCGGTTGGGCAGCAGAGCTGGGCTATGCAACCGAAGTCGATGGTGTAGGCAATCTGGTGGTGCGCGTGCCTGCCGCTGCCGGCAAAGAAGATTCTCCAACCCTCGTATTGCAGGGTCACCTTGACATGGTGGGTGAGAAGAACAACGACGTCACCTTCGATTTTCTCACGGAGGCCCTGAACGTCCTGCGAGATGGTGATTGGCTCAAGGCGCAGGGCACTACCCTGGGTGCAGACAACGGCATCGGCCTGGCCCTGGCGATGGCTCTGGCTGAGGACCCGGATGTTGCCAACCCGCCCCTCGAGATCCTTTGCACAATCGAGGAGGAGACGGGGTTGGTGGGGGCCACCAACTTGCAACCGGGCTACATCACCGGACGGCGACTCATCAATATCGATTCTGAAGAGGAAGGGTTCATCTTCGTGGGCTGCGCTGGCGGCTGTGACACCGACACGGTGTTACCGCTGGATTTCGTCGAACTGCCCGGGGAGTTCCAGGTTCTTTCGGTGAATGTGAAGGGTCTGGTGGGCGGCCACTCCGGGCTGACGATTCACGAAAACCGGGGCAATGCTTTGAAGTTCCTGGCCACGCTGCTGCGCCGTGCGGCGCTGCAAGATGAGTTCTCGCTCTGCCTCTTCGCGGGTGGGGACAAGCACAATGCGATCCCGCGGGAGGCGCAGGCCATTGTTGCGGGACCGCCGGATCTTAAGGAACGCCTTGAGGCGCTGGCCGCGGATATGAAGCCGGAATTGACCCAGGAATTCGGCCGCATTGACGGCGGGTTCTATTTCGAGATCGGCACCGCCGGTGGTGATGAAGGGTTGCAGCGAGACCAGTCCATCAATTTTTTCGACCTGGTGCTGGCAATTCCTCACGGTGTCGACACCATGTCCAAAGAGATTGAGGGGATGGTTGAGACCTCGAGCAATCTGGCACGCATTGACTGGGAGGCAGACCACGCATCACTCCTCAGCTCCAGCCGCTCCTCGGTGGCCTCGGCACTCGACCGCTTGCTGGAGCGCATCAGCGCTACGGCGGGCCTGGCTGGGGCTGATGCACAGCACGGCGAAGGCTATCCCGGTTGGCAGCCCAACCTCGACTCGAAGCTCCTCGCTTTCGCCAAAGAGCAATACCTCGCGGTGACCGGCAAGGAAGCAGTGGTAACGGCCATTCACGCCGGGTTGGAGTGTGGAATCATCGGCGAAAAGTATCCTGGAATGGACATGATCTCCATCGGACCGGACATGTTTGATGTCCACTCCCCCGATGAGCGCCTCTCGATTCCCTCCACGGCCCGCTTCTACACCTATCTGAAAGCGTTGGTCAACGCCTTGTAGACCCTGGCAGCTACGGACTGATTGACGGCGCGGCCAAGAGCAAGGCCTTCAAGTCGTCGTCGGTGAAGCTAAGCCCAGCCCCAAAAACGTAGTCCCGGTATTCGTCGTTCAGGATGTCATCGACACCTCCTGAGACGAAGAAGTGGTTGAACACCTCAAACTTGAGCTGACCACGAAGGCGGGGATTGTCGTTCATAGCAAAGTCGTAGAGATCGAACTGGAAGAGCAGCCGATCCTTGAAGAAATCGAAGTCAAGGCCTAGCCCGCCGGTATTCTCCATGATGCCAAATCGCCCGGTGAGGAAGTAGAACTTCTTGGCAAATTGGAAGGAGAATTTCAGCGAGTGGGTGCTTTCCTGCACATCTTCTTTAAGAATCTCCGGGTAGTCTGGATTGTTGTTCGTGTTGATAGTGAGCCTGGAGGAGACGGATGGGCGGGGATCGTCAACGACCTGGAGAAGGTAGTACTTGTCCTCCTTGGGCCGGAAGCGCAGTGAGAGCACGTTCTTCAGGGTCTGATCGAACAGATTGTAGCTGGAGGCCAGTTCGACCTCGGTCTGCATCAGCGTGTAGCTCTTCACAAAGCCCTTGGTGTCGGACACGATCTCTTCGATCTCTTCCACCAGGCGATCATCGGTGAGGAGGCGGCCGATGGACCCCTTGCCTTCCCTGAGACCGGCACTGATTTCGCGCACATTCTCCAGGGACTCATCGAGCTTCTGGAGGGAGAGCTGGGCCGAAAGCAAGGTTCCTTTGACGGTAGACATGGCGGCCTCAACGTCGCCCTGACTGCGCTGCAGCATGGCGACTAGACCGCCGGAGAAGTCTCTCAAGTTATTGAGCGTATCAGTGAGGGTCTGCCGGTTACCTTCACTGAAGTCTGCGACGAACTGAGAGAAGCGCTCGAAGTTGCGGAAGATGCGCTCGAGCTGAGTGATTCTCGGTGAAATCCCAGACTCTACCAGGTCGTTTAGTTGGAGCCCGACGTTGTTGAGTTGGCCCGCTGTTTCGGCGAGGGTATCGACCAATCTCTCAACATCTCCAGCAGAGACGATAGCCTCCAGCTTCTGGGCAATCTTGCGGGCATCGAGACTGGTCTCCTCGACATTGCTGGCGATTCGGGTGAAGGTGCCATCCTCGACGATTTGCTCGATTTCCTCAGATACCCGGCGAGCCCGTTGGGCAATGTTCTTGGACTCGCTGCTGATGTCCTTGAGGTTTCCGACGATGGCTTTGAGGTCAGTTCGCCCCTCTTCGCTACCGATAACCTCTGCCAATCCTCCGGAGATCTCTTCGACGTGGGCGAGGATGCGGTCGAGTCGCTCACCGACGTCTTCCATCTGTTCCATTTGGGCGAAGACAGCATCGAGGCCGCTGACCCCGATAACCACGGGGATCTCGTCCCCCTCTTCCAGGGGTTCGCCAAAGGCGCCAGGGGCAAGTGCAAGGAAGAAATCCCCCAGGATACTGGACTGCTTCCTGACTACTGATGCGGCTCCACGATGGACCCCCTCGGGTCCCATTTCACCAGAGTATAGAACAACATTGCGGTCAACCCGAATCCCTACTCGGGCCTTTACCCCCTCATCGGTTCGCACGCGTTCGATGGAGACAATGGCCCCCACGGGAATGCCCACCATGTTGACATTGGACTTCTCCACCAGCCCGGTGACGTCGTCAAAAATGGCGTAGACGAGATAGGTGTCCTCGCTGGCGAAGACCGAGGTCTTCACCACCGACACCATGTAGATGAAGCCAAAAACGGTGGCGATGAGCATAGCGCCCACCAACACCGGCGCTCGAATTGCGCCCCACCTCATGCGTCCCCTCCCGAGGCCACAGACTTACGTGGCGGCAGTGATGATGCCGCCAGGAAGCGCTGGACCTCTTCCTTGGTGCTGTCGAGGATGGCATCGGGTGGACCGAATTCCACGATGCGCCCCTCGTAAAGCATGGCCACATAGTCCGAGATACGGAACGTGCTGGCCATATCATGGCTGATGACGATCGATGTAATCTGCAACTTCTCCTGGGCCCCTTTGATCATCTGGTCGACATTGAAGGTCATGATGGGATCCAGACCGGTTGTCGGTTCGTCGTAGATAATCACCTGTGGATTGAGAACGATGGCCCTGGCCAGAGCGACCCGTTTGCGCATCCCGCCAGAGAGTTCGGAGGGCGTCTTACGCTCAATCCCTTCCAGTTCCAGGAGTCCCAGCTTCTCTTTCACGATGGCGAGGATTTCCCGTCGGGACTTATTGGTGTGTTCCTCTAATGGAAAGGCGATGTTCTGCTGGACGTCCATGGAGTCGAAGAGAGCTGAGTGCTGGAAGAGCATGCCGAAATTGCGGCGCACTTCGGCCAGCCCCCGGGAGCGCAGCGGAGTCAAGTCGATGCCTTCGTAGAGCACCCGCCCGGCATCGGCTTTGAGGAGGCCGATGATATGTTTCACGAGCACTGATTTCCCTGACCCGGAGCCGCCGATGATGGTGGTGATCTTCCCACGAGCGATGTCCAGATCGACCCCCTTGAGCACAGGCTGTCCGCCAAAGCCCTTATCCAGGCCCTCGATACGGATAATGGGGTCTTCGATTTGAAACACTCGCTCCTCCCTACTCAAACATCAGTGCGGTTAGTAAGTAGTCAAGGACGAAGATCATGACGGATGCCAGCACTACTGCTCGAGTCGTGGCTGCGCCTACGCCTCTGGCACCGCCATCGGCAGTGTAGCCCTTGTAGCAACCAATGACAGACAGTCCGCCGCCAAAAACTGCGGCCTTGATAACACCGCTGGTGATGTCTTCAAAGCCCATGAAACTCTTGATGTAGGCCATAAACAGCCCGTAATCCACCCGAAACCAGACGACGGCCACGAGGTAACAGCCGATCATGCCAACGAAGGTGAAGATGATGCAGAGCGCCGGCAACATGATGGTGGTGGCCCAGACCCGAGGCACCACGAGATACTGGATGGGGTTGACAGCCATCGTCTCCATGGCGTCAATCTGCTCGGTGACGCGCATGGTGCCAATCTCGGTGGCCATGGAGGATCCGACACGGCCCGTGACCATGAGGGCAGCAAGCACCGGCGAGAGTTCGCGGGCCAGGGCCAGGGCGACGCTGCCTCCCACCATGGCCTCCATTTCAAGAATGCCAAATGCGTAGATACCCTGGAGTCCCATAACCGCACCGGTGAAACTCCCGGTGAGAATGATGATGAAGAGGGAGCCGACTCCGACAAACTCCAGGGAGCGCATGTGCAGGCCGAGGCGAAAGGGTGGCCGGAAGGACCAGTAGAGAACTTGGAAGACCATCAGGACGATGTTTCCCAACTCATCCAGAAAGCTGATGAGACTCCTAAGCAAAGTGCCTCCCGTGCAGCGCGCACAGCGCGCCCTTCGTATTGCATCTGATCATAAGGGCGGTTGGGGACCCTGTCTAAAAAGGTGCTCCCCGCTTGTCAGGGGGAGAAGAGCGTCTTTAGAGTGGTTGATTCGACGGGTGCAAAGGACTGCTTGAGCAGGCCCTTAATCTTCTTTGGACTGCCGGCCCCGGCCTGACGCACGGAGAGGCGGAACTCACCGGTGGACGGGACCAGGAGCATGCGCTGCATGGTATCGCTGCGTTGCATCTTGGTCAGTAGCCCCCAGAGGCCATCTCCATCAAAGCCTTTACCAGCGGTCTCGGCCCCGGCCAGGGCAATTGAGTAGCGCTGGCAGGCACGTGGCTTACCGGCCTTGCGATTGTGGTTGGTGGCAACCAGGACAGGGTGGTCGAATTGACTGTCATCGCCAGCAGTACGAAGCGCGTGGCTGCCGGCCTGCAGCTCCACGACTACCGCTGCATCCTGCCCCGGATCCCGAGGAGCAATGGCTTGAATGATGAAGCTGCCCACATGGTGGTGGGCGGTGAGACGAGCAACGAAATGGTCTAGCAGGGAGGTCTTTGGCGGGGCCACCGTTTCCACGGCCAGACGAAATGCGAGGGCTGCCGGAAGGAACTCTTCGGTGGGTGGAAAAGTGCCGGCGCGATCGCCATAACCGAGGTTCAAGAAGGCCCCCAGGCCAGCCTTGTTAACGCAGGATAGGCAGCCAAGAAAACCGGCGAATCCCACCGAAAGGAAGGGCTGCTCGCCCTGCTCAGCGGGGAGGTGGACGAAGAGGGCCTGATTGCGAAGCAAGTCCGGGGAGAGGCTCCAGTCGAGGTTACGGGCGAGCACCGCCTTACCCTTCAGCTCACTATCAGCCGTCGCCTCGCCCCAGGCGGAAACTGACGAGCAGGCCGTACCGATGTAGTCCACATACGTATTGAGGGCGAGGATCTCTTGCCAGGTGAAGTCCTCCTCTCGATGGCGTGAGCGAAAAGTACCGCCGTTGGCTTTCCTGGCTCCATCTACAATGCCTCGAGCCTCATCTTGTAGTCCTTGCTCGACTGAAATGAGCGGGGCGACCTGTTGCAACATCAGGAAGAAGAGGATGGGACTGGCCGCCTTGAGGGCCAGATAGTTATCGACGAGGTCGATGATCTGTTTGTGGAGCGCCGCCCCGTGAGCTACGCCGCGCTCGTAGTGAGTTCCCTGCAAAACTACCACGGGCAACCCACCCAGGTGCGCTGGCGGCGCGGCAATTGCCGGGGATAAAAAGGCAAGCAAGGCGATGAATCCGACTACTATCACTTTCAGCTTCAACGTTGAACCTCCAGTGGTGCAGCAATCACAGCCTGCATCAGCAATTGGGAAGGTACCATTTGCCACGCGCCTATGTCATGCTACTTTGGCTCTGCTGTTGTTGGCAGAGGAGATTGAGAGTGCAATTCAACGAAGAGATAGTCAGGCTATGACTCGGGAAGAACTGGCCCTCATCTGGCATGATTGGCTGCGGGGCGTGACGCTGATATGCGCCCTCCTGCTGCTGGTGGCGGTTTACTTCTTCCACATCTTCTCTCCCCCTGGCTACGCCATGCTGGTAGTTTGTATCGCGTTGCTCGTCGGGCTGGGAATGGCCTCTTCCATTTGCCTGTCGAGTCTCGCACCGTTGATAGTGAGGGTATTCGCCCCACTGGTAGCAACGGCGGGGGCCTTGTTGGGATTCGCCGGGGTCTTTCAGGCAATCTACCTACCTGAACCATATGCCACAGCCACCGTCTCCACGACCTCTCCGTCAACGACGTTGGTGGTGCCTACGGATGGGCTGGATGAAAGCTATCTGAGAGTGAAGGGGCGGCCCGGGGCCAGTCCCTCCGGCAAGGACAAGGAGGGCGAGGTCCGACTGGGGCTATCGGGACCGGGTATCAAAGAGAGCCTGAAGCTGGAGTTCTTCAAGAACAAGACCGCAAAGGGTGGCAAGGGGAGTACTGCCCTGGGGCTCCGGGATGCAAACGTAGTTCTGCTCGAGGGACTTCAGCCCGGTGTGGTGGCAGTTACGATCTCGGAATTGAAGCCGGAGACGGCATTGCCCCTGGAATTGTCCCTCCATTGGCCCATGTTGCCGCCCTCCCTGCTGCGGCTGGCGCTCTACATTGTTCTGGCGATTGCCCTATTGCTCTCCCCCTTTGTGGCTCGACGCAACCAGTTTCCCTTCATCCTCCCCTACGCCATCGTATTGGCCAGCACCTATTGGTTCATCGGGCAAGGAATACCTCCCCGGCAACCGCTGTTGCCATTACTGGGAATCATATTGGGTGGTGGTATCGCTGGGAGCGGACTCGGATATGGTCTGGCGAAGGGACTGCAACTTCTCTTGCGGCCGCGGGATAGCTACGATGTGTAGCGCATGCTGCTGGCCGGCGGCGAATAGCTTGTAACGTTTGCTGGCTCCACCTATGATAAGCCGTCTCTCACACCGGTAAGAGGTCACATGGGGGTTATTCGGGCGATACTGGACATTCGCAAGGGCGAGTTGGGGAAGACGGCAGGTATGTTTGCCTACTTCTTCATCGTCATTGCCTCGTTCTGGTTTCTCAAGCCCCTGCGCAGCGTTCTCGTGCTGGAGAAACTGGGGGCTGACTCTCTGCGCCTGCTCAAAGTCCTGTCCGCCGTCATCTCGGTGGGCGTGGTCGCGGCTTACTCCCTGGCGCTGACCCGGTTTTCCCGGGAGCGCCTCACGTACATTGTTGTCGGCGCGTTCTTCTGGCTGCTGGTCTTCTTCTGGTTCTTCTTCACCTACCTGGGCGTCCACCGGACGGTCTACTACGGTTTCTACGTCTTCCTTGACCTCTTCATCACGGTCAACGTTGCCCTCTTCTGGACCTTCCTGGCCGACATCACGCAACCGGAAAGTGCCAAACGCCTCTATGGGATAATCGGTGCCGGAGGGGTAATCGGCGGGTTCATTGGCAGCTTCTCCTCGAACTCACTCATTGAGCGGGTGACCCCTGCGGACATGTTGCTCTATGTGGCCCTGGCCTATTCGTCCATCTTCTTCATTGTTTACGGAATATCTCACCGCGTACGGACCATTGACAAGATCCCCAACGGCACCATTGCCACGGCGGGCAAGAGCCGCCTATCAGACGCTATGGCGGGGGCCCGGGTGGTGTTGCGTTCCAAGTATTTCATCGGCATCTGTTTTGTACTGGCTGCCTACGAATTGACCTCCACAGTCAATGACTTCACCTTCCACAAGGCCGTAGAGATGATCTTTGCCGAGAAGGGCGGGACGGCCTCTGTACTGGGCGTCTTCTTAACGTTCATTGACCAGTCCACCGGTCTGGAAGTTACACGCTGGCTGGAAGAGACCTTTGGTCTGCAGGTTGCCGGGGGCACCCTCGGGTCGTTTTTCTCGGGCTTCTATCTGGCCATGAACCTCATT
>CAZFVN010000021.1:0-49294 GCA_964522395.1 uncultured Myxococcales bacterium | reverse complement strand
CCAGAAACCGCCGACCAACGGAAGGCGCATGGGCAAGAATGGAAACGGTCATGGTGTCCCTCCCTGCTTCTCGGGAGGAGTTTCAGCACTCGCCTCTACTGGCTCCTTCACCGCTGGATTTTGCAGGTGATGCAAATAGTGAATCACCTTCCAGCGGTCCTCCGCCAGTACCTGCACTGCGTAAGAAGGCATCCGGCCCTGCCCCTTGGTTAGAACGTTGAAAAGGGCGCCATCTGCCATCCTCCTCGTATGATCCGTTTGCAAATCAGCGGGATTGGTGACGCGACCGATTCCAACTACCGGACCATCGCCCTCACCATTGGCACCGTGGCAGACATGGCAGTAGGTTTCGTAAATGAACTGCCCTCGCTTGAGTACCTCTGCGTCCACAACAATGGGGTTAGAAAGTTCACGCCCCGCCCGGGCTGTTTCTTCCTTGGTGACGCCATACGTATAGGGCATCTCCCCATACGGCAAAGTCCCATCGGGGGGCTTCATGAGGGTCCGCCCTGATTGTGTCAGAGAACTGGGTTCGTAGGGATCTGCCGGTACAGATTCGACCATTCCCGGCGTCACAACCCAACCAGGTTCGTTGCCTTCGGCCTGGCAGCCAAGGATCAGGAATCCAAGCAAGTGAATGGTGGCTAGCTTGCGCATTAGGAAGTCCTCCATGATTGGAGGATTTCCACCGAGCCTAGTTCCTCGCAAAGAGCAGTAAATTCAGGCCCCAAGAATGAGCCATCTTCTTCGGCGACCAGCACCACGAAACGGTCACTGGTAACCCGGCCATGGGGCAGCGAAGCGGGCTCCTTGCCTCGAGGCAACAGCCGACAAGCAGCGAGCAAAGTACCCACCGTAGCAATCCCTGCCAGCAGCACAGTCGCTTCAAAGCTAACGGGAATGATTGCCGGAATGGCGGACATGGACTTGCCACCCACCACCAACGGCCAATCGCTGGCATGCGACCAGATCTGGAACCATACTGCAAGGGCCAGACCAATAGTTCCGCCGATGAGAGAACCGTAGGCCAGGCGAGTATCCTTTAGACCCAGAGCCTGGGGCATACCGTGCACCGGGAAAGGGGTGTGGACGTCGTCCAGGACATAACCCTTCGCCCGCAAAGCCCGCACTGCCACGAGGGTTGTGTCAGGATCGTCGAAGACCACGCCGTGGACATATCTGGTTCTAGCTGACCCCATGATGTCCCTCCTCCCGTTGCTCCTGCAACGTGTGCTTCACTTCATGGATGGCAACTACCGGGGCAAAGCGCACGAAGAGCATGAAGCAGGTGAAAAAGAGCCCGAAGCTGCCCAGCAAAATCCCCACCTCCACAAAGGAGGGCGTATAGAAACTCCAGGAGGCGGGAAGGAAATCACGATGGAGCGACGTGACAACAATGTTAAATCGTTCGAACCACATGCCGACGTTGATCAGAAGAGTGGCCACGAAGAGCACGCCGAGGTTACGCCGAATCCGCTTGAACCAGAAGAGCTGAGGCACAAAGACATTGCACGAGAACATCAGCCAGTAAGCCCAGGCGTAAGGCCCGAAGGCACGATTCAGGAAAGTAAATCGCTCGTAGGGATTGCCTGAGTACCAGGCGAGGAACAACTCCGTTGTGTAAGCCAACCCCACCAGCATCCCGGTAAGCAGCAATACCTTCGCCATGTTGTCCAGATGCTTGGCGGTAATGTATGACTCAAGGTGCATCACCTTGCGCGCGATAATGAGCAGCGTCGCGACCATCGCAAATCCACTGAAAATGGCCCCCGCCACGAAGTAGGGAGGGAAGATGGTCGTGTGCCAGCCAGGAATAACGCTGGTGGCAAAATCGAAGGAGACGATGGAGTGCACCGAAACGACCAGCGGCGTTGCCAGACCGGCTAGAATCAAGCATGCTTTGTCATAACGTCGCCAGTTGATAGTGGACCCGTTCCAGCCGAAACTCAGGCGCGTATAGAGTTTCCGCCTCCAGCCGCCTGCCCGGTCCCGGAGGGTGGCGAAGTCGGGAATCATGCCGACGTACCAGAAGAGCAGCGAAATGATGAAGTAAGTGCTAATAGCAAAAACATCCCAGAGCAACGGTGACCGGAAGTTCACCCAGAGTGAACCGCGTGAGTTCGGGTAAGGAAGCATCCAATAGGCGAGCCACGGTCGTCCCATATGGATAATCGGGAAGATCCCCGCACACATCACCGCGAAGATCGTCATGGCCTCTGCTGAGCGAGCAATCGAGGTCCGCCATCGCTGCCTCAACAGCAGAAGGATGGCCGATATCAGTGTACCAGCGTGGCCGATACCCACCCAGAAGACGAAGTTGGTAATGGCAAAGCCCCAACCAACGCTGCGGTCAAGTCCCCAGACTCCAATCCCCGTCATAATGGTGTAAGTCACCATGACGATGCCCAGGAGGAGCCCGCAGGAGGAGATGAAGAAACCGAGCCACCACCATTTTCCCGCTCTCCGCTCCAATGGCTGAGAGAGGGAGTCAGTTATCTTGGTGTAGCTCTGAGGCCCCGTAATGAGGGGCTCTGAGGTGATGTGCGCCAGACTCAAGACTCACCTCCGTCGCGTGTACGGACCTTCGCCAGATAGGTTACCGATGGGTGGATACCCAACTCCGACAACACCTGAAAGGCACGAGAATTTGATCGTCGTTTGCTCACTTCAGTTTTGGGGTCAGCCCCGTTGCCAAAGGTAATAGCGCGGGCGGGGCAGCTTTGCTGACAGGCCGGTTTGACATCGAAGGAACCCTTCTCACCATTCTCTTTCGCCGCAATGCGGGCGGCCTGGATTCTCTGCACACAGAAGGTGCATTTCTCCATCACCCCCCGGTCCCGAACCGTAACATCCGGATTCAGAACCATCTGGTCCAACTCCTCGCCAAAATCATACTCGAACCAGTTGAACCGACGCGCCTTGTAGGGGCAGTTATTGGCGCAGTAGCGCGTACCAACGCAGCGATTGTAGACTTGCTGGTTGAGGCCATCCTTCGAATGAACTGTGGCCAGCACCGGACAAACTGTTTCACAAGGAGCGTGGCCGCACTGTTGACAGAGAATCGGCTCGATCTTCACATCTGGATTTGTCTCGTCACCATCAAAATAGCGATCAATTCGGAGCCAGTGCATATCCCGCCGATTAGCCACCTCGTCAGGGCCAACAACAGCGATATTATTCTCTGCCTGGCAAGCTATGGCACAGGCGCCACAGCCAGTACAAGCATCAAGGTCCAGCACCATCTCCCAACGAGTCTCCGGGTTGCCCAGAGTCTTCCACAGGTCGGCATCAACATGATGAGGGGTCTCAGGCTTCTCATCGTAGCTTGACAACTGATGGACAATGGGCCGGCCCTCTGAGCTTAAGTGACTTTGGAATTCCGGCAGAAGCTCCTTCTTACCACTCTTGCTCACCGCTGCTGCCAAGCCTGAATTGCGAATCCGGCCGCCACTCACGCGACTCAGTGCATACCCATTGTCCCGGGGATAGCCCACCGGTACGCCAAGTACATTCGAGGCCATCCCCGGAGTAACTCTCACGGCCATGGTGACCGTCGCTTCCTCCACCGATATTTCGACCACATCGCCATCCTCCACCACGAGCTTCTGCGCCAGGGCCGGGGCAATTCGCACCACCGGGATCCAGGCGACCCGGGTGAGGGGGTCTGGCAATTCACGAAGCCAGGCATTGTGCGCATGGGAACCATCTCCGGTGCTCACCTCTGCCAGCAGCGAAACCTCGAGTTCAGGACTCGCCTCAGGGATTCCCTGGCCGATAACGGCAAGCAGCGCCTCCACTTCCACCTCGGCCAAACGGGGCAGAAGCTTGGTGCTCGTCGCTCCAGCCGCGGCAATCCCCTGGGATACGGACTGATTCCACAGCTTCTCAAATCCTGGACTATTGCCATAGAAATTTTCTCGCCAGAAACTCCTGAGATATGTCAGGTAGTCCTGATGCGAGGCAAAGCCGGCCCACGTCAACATACTCTGGTAGGGATGTCTCGTGTCGAAAAGGGGCCGGATGGTTGGTTGCACCAACGTCAAGACCCTCGATTGAGGCATGGCATCGCCCCACATCTCGAGGCCGTGATGAGCCGCGGCCTGGATCGAACAAGATTCTTCGGTAACTGTCGCGTGATCGCTCAGCGAGACTGAAAGGGGCAAGCTTGAAATCGCCTCCGCCCACGCCGCACCATTTGGCAACTGCCGCACCGGGTCTACTCCAGGCATGACAATTAGCGCGCCTATCTTGCCCGCCAGCAAGTCAGCTTCAAGATCCAAAACAGCACTGTCGACGGCGCGCTGCACCAATGACGGATTGGCGACATCTAGGGTCTTGCCCAGATTGCCTAGTTGTTGGTTGATGAGGGCTACAGTTAGTTGTTCAGCGAGATCGTCGGACCCGCAAAGCACCAGACTCTTGCCACGGTTCTTCTGCAATAGCTTGACGATGCCATCGGCCAGCGTCTTGTTCGCGGGGGGTGGGAAGCTCGCCAGAGCGGCCGAAAATCCGGCATCGCTGCCACTCAACTTCTTGAGCACGTATCGGGAGAGTAGTCGCTGCTCCCGGGTGGCCACTGGCCAACGCTCATCCGCGGCGGCACCAGTCAGGGAGATTGCACCTTCTACCTGAATGTGGCGCAGGGGTGGACGGGCGCGAGTGTCTGCCAGAGCTCGGCGTGCAGCATAGCCGCTGGTATGGACTACAACATTGGGTCCAGAGCCGAGGAAGTCAGCGCCAAATGAGAGCAGCACATCGGCTTTCTCAAACTGCACCGAAGGTACCAGGGCGCGCCCGGTAACCAATTCCCAGGCCTCCAATCCAGCCGAAGTTGACCCCGGATTTGGATCGAATTCCACGAGGCTACCCTTCCGAGCATCGGCAAATGACTGTAACAGGTGCCGAGCCGTGGGGCTGGTGATTGGTGGCGATAGAATGGCGAGTTTCTTAGTCCCGAGTTTGCCGAGACCCGCGGCAACCGCACCATCTACCTCTTCCCAGGTGGCAGTCTCGCCACCGATGGCAGGGGCCTTGTGTCGGGCAGAATGATAGAGTTCACGAATATGTGCCTGTCCTGTAGCACAAAGCCCGCCCTGCGAGAGGGGATGGTCGGGGTGCCCTTCCTGTTTGATGGGCCGCCCGTCCCTTACCGTCACCATCAGGCCGCAGGCCGCGGGGCACGCTGTACAAGTGCTGGCATAGTAGGTGGAAATCCCCGGAACGACCTCTTCAGGGGCCTGGGCAAAAGGCAACGAGTGCTGGGTCGACAGCTTCTGACAACTCGCCAGGGCCATCGCAGTACCAACACCCAGGGCCTTGAGGAAGGTGCGGCGCTCTACGCTCTCCCCTGCCCAGGGCGGGGATTTCTTGTCTGATTTCAGTGGTGGCATGTCGTACAATCCGTCAGATAAGAATCAACCCGAGGTAGTTGAGTCTCCCCGGTTTGGGGCTTGCCCCCGGTTCTATGACACTCCAAACACCAACCCATGGTCAGTGGAGCAAACTGTTCTACCCGACCCATACTCTCGACGGGACCGTGGCACTGCTGACAATCTAGCCCAGCCTGCACATGGGGGGCGTGATTGAAGTATGCGTGGTCAGGGAACAGATGTACTTTCACCCACGCAATAGACTCGTCCTTTTCGTGCGCCTCCTTCAGCTTCAGCACTTCGGGATCTTCACTTTTTATGTTCTTGTGGCAGTTCATGCAGACCTGAGTCGGCGGAATGCCTGCGTAGCGCCCCCGCTCGGCCCCAAAATGGCAGTATTGGCAGGGAATGCTAAGCACCCCCGCATGCACTGCGTGGCTGTATTTGAGCGGCTGGTCCGGGGCATACCCCTGGTTAGTCGGTTCACAACCAATCAGGCTGATCAGCGTCAGCATGCCCACCAATGGAAGGAGACGTCTCAGCATGATATCTCCGCGTTCTTACGAGCGTAGAACCACCAGTTCAAAACCAGACAGGTGGCATAATAAAATGCAAACCCATAGAGTGCATATTGCGGGGTGCCAGCTTTGATCTGCGTGGCAAATATCTTGGGAATCAAGTAAGCGCCATAAGCTGCGATAGCTGACGTCCAGCCCAGCACCGGGCCTCGCTTATCCTTCTGAAAGATGACGCCAATCATACGGAAGGTCGAGCCGTTGCCGATACCAGTGGTGGCAAATAGCACGATGAAGGTAATCAAGAAGGGAATGAAGTACTGCGTGGGGTCCGGCGACTCCATCGCCAGGGAAACCAAATAGCCTGAAGTTACGGTTGCGATAATCATGATGATCGTGTCCCAGTGGGTTACTCGAGCACCACCGAGTTTGTCGGAGAGCCACCCCCCAACCGGACGAATCAACGCACCAACTCCAGCCCCCATCCAGATGTAGGCAGCCGAACTGAGACCAGTTGCCTGACCCGCGTGCTCCCCCACCATGATTCGGCCGAAAATATCATCAATGAGTTTCGGAAAGGCATTGGCATAACCAATGAAGGAGCCAAACGTCATGACGTAGAGGTAGGTCATGATCCAGTTGTGCTTGTCACTGAAGATCGCGAACTGCTCCTGGAGGGGCTCCTGAATCGTCTTCGGTGTGAAGTAACGCATGGCCAGCAGAGTCACCGCCACCGCCACCACAACGACGATGAATGTCTTGGCCAACATGGGAAAACCACCCCATGGGATCACCAGCAGAATAATGCCAGCGGCAGCCCCAAGAACGCCGAGGAAAGTGAGCCAGAGGTACTTTCCTACCGCCTCCGGTGTCGACCCCACCTTGTGGAAGGGAAGGTTATCCATGAAGAGAAATGCCAGCACCATGAAGAAGCCTAGAATGGGCACCCACACCAGCCCGGCGTTCTGGACCCACATGGTACCTTCCTGACCCGCCTTGACGTACTCGTATGGTTCGCCACCAAGGCCCCCGAAGAGGCCAAAGGTAATCACCCATGGGATCAGGAACTGCATGACACTCACGCCCAGGTTGCCAAGTCCAGCATTCAGACCGAGGGCCAGCCCTTGCATCTTCTTGGGGAAGAAGAAACTGATGTTGGACATGGAAGATGCAAAAGCCCCACCACCAACTCCCGACAAGGCGGCAAGCAAAATGAAAACATAGAATGGCGTCGTATGGTCCTGCAACGCAATGCCGGCTCCCAGCGCGGGGAGAATCAGGAGCAGGGTCGTCATGAACTTGACGTTGCGCCCACCGCAAATAGCGATCATGAAGGAGTTCGGAATTCGCAGCGTCGCCCCGGCCAGACCGGCCACCGCAGGCAGCGTAAACATCAAAGCCCGATAGCTGTTCTCTTCAAAGGTCTGACCGTCATTCATGAAGGTAAAGTTGAAGAGTTCACCTTTGGTCCCGAAATGGAGGAGCTGGATGTACTTGGCCACCATCCCCCAGTAAATCCATACTGAGAACCCAAGGAGCAGATTCGGAATGGAGACCCAGAGGTTGCGGTTGGCGATCTTCTTACCGGTGGATTCCCAGTATTGCTTGTCGTCCGGCGCGAAACCGGCCAGTGGGTGCTTCTTCTCAGCAGACATACTATGCTCCTGCACGCTTCGAGCGGTCAGAGTGGGTATGGTCCCGATCACGTCTCCAGTTCCAGATAACCTGCTGCACCGGACGCCAGAGGAATGGAATGGGTGCGACCAACGCGTGAACGAGCCGGGTGAACCCGAAAAGGGCCACCAGGACCCAAGCCCCAATGACATGCAACTTCACAATCAGCGGCAGTTCGGCAACTCGACCAATCTCGGGTGAAAAGAGAAAGACGGAGTAGAGGTAGGGAGCCAATGTGTGGGTGGCCCAACCGCTCCCCCAGCGCACTGTCGTAGCCATCCAGATGCCGGTGGTGATCATATAGAGCAACGCCAGGTAAACGACGACGTCCATTCTCGACGTACTAACTCGAAGCCTTGCCGATGTGCTCCGCCTGAAGACCAGGGCCAACAACCCGAAGGCCGTCAAGACCGCGGCTGCGAGCGCCGCACTTTCAAGAATGAAGAGCCGCAGCGGCATGGAGTTCCAAACTGTCAGGTAGTGCGGCACAAGAAAGGCTAGGAGGTGGCCGAAAAAGAGAATCGTCAAGCCGACGTGAAAGGGCACTGAGCCCCAGAAGAGTCGCTTCGTCTCCATGAACTGGGACGACAGTGTGGAGAAGGTGTACGGTGCCATCCGATAGCGAGTAACGGTGACGATCACAAAGAGCGTGATCGCAACGTATGGCAAAGCACCAAAGAGGACCAGGTTAAACATGGTTTCGCCTCCTGGACATGTCCGGCGTAGTCGAGCCGATTGGAAGTTCTCTCTCCCCCAAGAAGGTCTTATCCCGGGTGGGATAGAGCTCTTCGGGAATACTAACCGTTTCGTAGGTGGCTTCGAGTACTTTTGGAAGCGCCCGCAGAATCGGTACCCATGGAGCATCAGATTTGGCCAGATCGGCCTGCATTCGGCTCAGCGCCGGCAATAACGCATGGCTGACCAACGTCTGAGCATCCTCGAGCACCTGAACTCGCGCCAGCAGCCTGAGAATCAGTGGTAGGTAGTCGGGCAAATCGTCGGGAATCTCTAAACCGACTTTGCGATGCTCGCCTACCAGGCCAGCAAGGAAGGCACCTCGCTCATATTGCTCACCGAAAAGATGGTAGCCGATGTTCAGCGTGCAGTCGGGATTCAGGTCGAAGAGCCGAGAATACCACTCCTCAGGTCGGCCATGGGCAGCCCCATTCAGCCACTGCTCGAGGTCGGTCAGGGCGCGATGCATATCGGAGAAGTCCCGGGGCATCGCCTGCCTCGCCTTCGCACAGCTCTCGGCCGTATTCCGGACAGGATATTCCAGCGCCAGGGCCAGATAGTCGAGCCAAGGCTTTTCAATCTTGCTTTCCATTACTTATGCCCCCCGTTTGGGCGGTTGCCGGAAGCCGAAGCCGGAGAGTCCCTTGGCATCCAGTGTATCTTCGTCAAGCATCTCGATGGACTGCTCGCGATGCATGGCCGGGATCTTGAAACGCTCATCGAAGCTGGAAAGGGAGGTGAGTCGGTATATATCATTCGCTTCCGCTTCCGTCGTGTCCGCTTCTGCCAGGACTTTTTCCAGGGCCTCCTTAGGGATGTCACCGGCAGTGAGCATCCGTCGTAGGTGCCGAACGGCAAGCTGCTTTCGCAGCGCGTATCGGACATGGGAAACGCTTCCGGCGCTAAAGAGGCTCGCCATGTACTTCAAGGGCAGACGAAGGTCATCAATGGTCCCCAGGAAGTCGGTGCTCAACATTCCATTCTCGTCGAGGGAATCCAGGGCCGTGTCGTAACCGCCATCTCGCAGATTGGCCATTACCGGCAGCATGGGCGGCACGTAGAAGAGCATCGGCAACGTACGATGTTCAATGTGCAAGGGCAGGGCAATCCCCCACTCCTTGACGAACTTGTAGATGGGCGATTCCTGAGCGGACTTGATAACATCGTCCGGAATCCCGCCCTTCTTGGCGTTGGCGATGACCTCCGGGTCAAAGGGGTCAAGGAGCATGTTGCGATGCGCGTCAACGAGCTCCTGATCGGGCTTTCCGGCCACCTCGCTGATCTTGTCCGCATCATAGAGCAGCACACCCTGGTAGCGAATGCGCCCCACACAGGAATGCATGCAGGCCGGGGCTTGTCCGCTTTCCATGCGGGGATAGCAGAGGATACACTTCTCGCTCTTCCCGGTTGACCAGTTGAAGTAGGTCTTCTTGTAAGGGCAGGCTGTAACACAAAAGCGCCAGGCACGACAGCGCTCTTGATTGAGGAGCACAACACCATCTTCACCCCGCTTATATACGGCCCCCGAAGGACAGGCCGCGACACAGGCGGGATTCAAACAATGATTACAAATCCGGGGCAGATAGAAGAAGACGATCTTCTGGATGTCGAAGATCTGCTGCCGCTCCTCGGGTGTAAGAGCTTCCAGGTTCGGGTCGTTGGCGGCGTAGATGGTGGAACCGCCAAGGTCATCGTCCCAGTTTGGACCGGCCTCCACCTCCATGGGCTCCCCAGTAATCATCGAGATCGGACGAGCCACTGGCTGATCGGCGCCCTCGGGCGCATCAATGAGATCTTCGTAGGTATGGGTGAAAGGCTCGTAATAGTCATCAATGGTAGGCAGATTCGGATTGTGGAAGACGGTTGCCGCCCCCCTCACCTTACCCACTGCCCGCACAGCGACCTTGTCGCCCTTCTTCTCAAAACCACCACGGTATTTGGATTGGTCTTCCCATTTGGTTGGATAGCCGGTGCCGGGCTTGGTCTCGACATTGTTCCACCACATATACTCTGCGCCTTTGCGGTCGGTCCAGATGTTCTTGCAGGCGATGCTGCAAGTGTGGCACCCAATGCACTTATCCAGGTGAAAGACCATGCTGATCTGTGATCGAACGTCCATATCAGTACTCCACCTTGTCGAGTTTGCGGACCAAAACGTAGGTATCGCGGTTGACTCCCGTCGGGCCCCAATAATTGAAGTGGTAAGTGAACTGGCCGTAGCCGCCGACCATCAGATTTGGCTTCAGGCGAACCCTGGTGAGACTGTTGTGCCCCCCTGCTCTCCGGCCACCACGCAGCGGCGACTTGGGAACTCCCATGGTCCGCTCGGGGGAGTGATAGAGAATGCACGACCCGCGGGGTACTCGGTGGCTCACCACCGCCCGGGTACAGACCACACCATGATCGTTGTGGGTCTCCACCCAATCGTTGTCTTCTATACCTATCTCTTCGGCATCCTTGTCATTGAGCCAGAGCGGATCCATCCCCCGGGAGAGCGTCAGCATCCGGTGGGTGTCACCGTAGGTGCTGTGGATGTGCCACTTACCATGGGGCGTCAGGTAGTTCAGTTGAAGACCATCAGCGACCGATGCTCGCAGATCACCGAAATCATTGGGCGCGGGAATCGGCTTGTAGGTGGGCAGTTGCTCGCCAAAGTCGATATAGCCTGGATGCTCAAGATAGAGTTGCTGGCGACCGGTGAGGGTACGCCAGGGGACCAGAGTGTCCACTTGCAGGGTGAAGGCCGAATAGCTACGGCCATCAGAAATCAGACCAGACCAGCAGGGGCTGTTGTGAATCCGTCGAGGCTGTGACTGGAGGTCCTCATAGGTCATGCGGACCGCCTTGGAATCTTCACCGAGGTGCGCCAGATCCAGCCCCGTCTTCTGCGCCAGGAATTGGTAGCCTTGATGGGCTAGAGAGCCATTCGTTTCGGGGGCAAGATGGAGAATCACATTGGCCGCAAATTCGGCCTCCTCAATACTCGGGTAGAGAACTCCGTCGAACTCCCGTGTCGGGCCACTGTCGACCAACTCCTCAAGTTGCTTGGACACGTCTAGTTTGATCCCGTGGGCGCCAATATTCTTCATGGCCGGCCCCAAAGTACAGAAGCGGTCGTAGAGGCGCTGATAGTCGCGTGTAACAACGCTGATTCCGGGCATCGTTTTGCCGGGAATCGCCTCACATTCTCCCTTGCTCCAGTCCAGAATCTCAGGCTGCGCTATCTCCGCCGGCGTATCGTGTGCCAGCGGGGACATGACAATGTCCTCAACCGGCTCGGGGAAATGTCGGCCCGCCAATTCCGCTGTCTTGCGAGTGATTCCCTTGAAGAGGTCCCAGTCTGACTTCGATTCCCAGGCCGGCTCTGTCGCTTTGGAGAGGGGATGAATGAAGGTATGCATGTCGGTGGAATTCAAATCTGCTTTCTCGTACCACGTGGCCGCAGGCAAGATAATGTCCGAGTAAAGAGCAGACGTATCCATGCGGAAATTCAGGTCGCAGATAAGGTCGAACTTCCCCTTCGGAGCATCACGCCAAATGAGGTCATCGATGGCCTCCTCAGCCTTCTCCGTCGCGATCTGGTTGTCATGGGTCCCGAGATAGTGGCGCAGGAAGTACTCGTGACCCTTGGCACTGGACATAAGGGCGTTACCACGCCAGATGTACCAGACCCGCGGGAAGTTCTCGGGCGCATCTGGATCTTGCACTGAGAAGCCTAGGTCGTTGGACTTCAGGCGCTTCACCACCTGAGCCACCATATCCTCATTTGATTCCGCTCCTGCGGCACGAGCCTTGGTGGCCGTCTCAAGACTGTTCTCGTTGAATTGTGGATAGAAAGGAAGCCATCCCAGTTTGGTCGCTTTCACCTGCAAGTCAGCGGTGTGACCCTTGGCAATCGATTCGCCCTTGGGCACCGGATGGTATTCACGGAAGTCACCCTCGTAACGCCACTGATCGCTGTGCATGTAATGCCACGATGGGGCGTTCTGCAAGCGAGGTGGTGCCTGCCAGTCCTTGGCGAAAGCCAAAGATGCCCATGGAGCAACAGGGGCAAGCTTTTCCTGGCCGACGTAATGGTTCAGGCCGCCGCCATTCTTACCGATACAACCGGTGAGCATGAGGGCCATCATTGCCGCCCGATACATCAAATTATTGTGGTACCAGTGGTTGATGCCTGCGCCAATGATGACGCAACACTTTCCATCAGTCTTGTGCGCGGTATGGGCCCACTCTCGAGCGAAGTTCAGAAGTGACTTACGGTCGATGCCCGTGAGCACCTCTTGCCACGCAGGCGTGTAGGAACTGCTGGGATCATCGTAATTCGCCGGATAGTCGCCTTCCAACCCGCGGGCTACACCGTAGCGAGCCATAAGCAGATCAAATACCGTCGTGACCTTGACCTTCTTGCCATCTACGGTATCGACCGTCATCGTCGGAACGGCGCGCCTTGAAAGTCCCCCCGACTCATACTCTTCGATTTCCACCAGGGCGCGGTCATTGCTTCGCTCCAGGAGAGTCAGTACGGGATCGATTTCTGCCCCCGTTCCGTCGACCTTCAGATTCAGATTCCAATGGCCCTCTTTGCTCCCCCAACGGTGACCGACGGCCCCACCAGGCATCTTCAGCGCCCCGCTCTTCTCATCGAGCATGAGGAACTTCCAGTCGCCATTCTCCTCATTCGCATAAGCGGGAATCTTGCCGGCACGGAGGAACTGGCCAGCTCGGTAACCACCCTCGACTTCATCCAGTTTCACGAGGATCGGACAGTCGGTATACTGCTTGATATAGGTCTCGAATTCGGGAGTCCGTTTCTGGTGGTACCACTCGGTCAAGATGACATGCACCACGCTCATCCAGAAAGCCCCGTCCTGCCCACCGTGGATCGGCACCCACTGGTCCGCGTACTTCGCCACCTGATTAAAGTCGGGAGCGAAGACTACGAGCTTGGTGCCGTTGTGGCGAGACTCGGCAATGAAATGGCAGTCCGGCGTTCGGGTCATGTTTGGATTCGACCCCATCACCGCGATCATTTTGGAGTGATACCAATCGGCAGATTCGGCTACGTCAGTTTGCTCGCCCCAGGCCTCTGGGGAGGCAGGCGGCAAGTCGCAGTACCAATCGTAGAATGAGAGACAGATACCCCCCATTAGCTGCAGCATTCGAGCCCCAGCCGCATAGCTAAGCTGGGACATGGCGGGAATTGGTGAGAAACCGATGATCCGGTCGGGACCATAGTTCTTCGCCGTGTAGATATTGCTGGCGGCGAGGATCTCTGTTGCCTCCTCGTGGGCCACCCTCCTGAAACCACCCTTACCCCGAGCTCTCTGGTAGCGAGTGCGTAGTTCCGGGTCGGCCTGAATACTTGCCCAGGCCGCCACGGGATCATCGTGCTGGAGACGAGCATCTCGCCAGATGTCCAGCAACGCGCCGCGCATGTACGGGTACTTAATGCGGATAGGGCTATAGAGATACCACGAGAAAGAGATCCCACGCTGACAACCACGGGGCTCGTAGGGCGGCAATTCGGGGTCAATCTTGGGGTAATCCAGTTGCTGCATCTCCCAGGTGACGATCCCATCCTTCACGTAAATCGCCCAGGAACATCCGCCGGTGCAATTCACCCCGTGGGTGCTACGGACGACTTTGTCGTGCTGCCAGCGATTCCGGTAGAACTCTTCCCACTGACGCGTCTTCGGGCTGATCAGGTCCTTAATCCACTTCATAGGATTCGCCCCCTTCCATTGATAAGGGGTTCACGGACCGCACGCAGTCGGCGAGACCAGGCTACATTGAGCAAAATCAGCATTATGAAGGCCCCCAGGATCCCGATGAAGATAAAGGAGATGCCACCCGCGGCAGAGTCGCTAGACTGGCGGTTGGCGTCGTAGAAGAAAGAGCGTAGGGCAAAAACTTCGTCATCCTCCAGCGGATGCTCCTGGAAGATCTTCAACATCACCGCGAAGGGTGGACTGCGCAGTGAGGCGTCCATACCTTCATCTCCCAGCCGCGCGAAAACGTGAGTGAGGTTCTTGCCTAAGGTGCCACCACCCGAAAACTCGCCCTCCAGCCGAGCAACAGAATGACAGACAACGCAGGGGGGACCACCGTTCTTCAGCAACTCGCGCCCCATGAAGAGGTCCTCTCCACGCAAAAAATCTGCTGCCGTCGCGGTATTGACCGGAGTAAACGCGGGCGTCAGATCGCAGACCTCAGACGAACAGCGCTCGATGAGTGCCGCCATGCCATCAGCCTGCTCCTCGGTCAAGCCGAGATCGGGCATACGAACACCGTTGGACTCACGAAGAAGCTTCCGGGCATCAGCGTCGCTATCGAGCATTTCACTGGGTACACGGATAAAGCGCTTCAGCCAGGCCGGGTTGCGTTTGGTGTGTACATCCTTTAGATCGGGTCCGACCCGCACACCTTTGCCAATGGTGTGGCAGGATGCGCACTTCCTGCTGAAGAGCTCCTCCGTGGGGTCACGGGGAGCGTCCTTGGCTGGTGCAACTTCACCGGCTGGTGTCGCTGCTGGTGCCTCAGTTCCCTGCTCCTCGGTGGGACTTTCTACCTTGGATGCCAGGGCGGAAGTTGAGAAGGTAAGTAGCAGAATCAGGCAGGCCAGAGAAACCCCCGTCCACGCTCCGTTTCTTCTACTCTCCCGAGACGCACCTGCGAAGGCCCTGTGCAGACCTGCGACCGGAGGTTTCGCTCGATAGGATTCGACCATGATGCTCCTGCAAGGATTAAGTTTCTCTATTTGCCGAAGGCACCGCCCCACGGTGCCGCCATTACGTATATCTGGAGTCGACTTGTCGGTCAAGCAAAATCTCACTTTTCCCAGCCCCAAAGCCACCCCCACTTGCAAACCCCTAGTCGCCACCGTTTTGAATTGAAGCAACGCTCCCAGAGGTCCCCTTCACCGACCGCAATACCATCACGTGCATCCAAATGAGACAGATGGCGGTGATGACGAAGAAGAACATCCAACAAGTTGTCCAAAGACCGGTTGCCTTGAGCAGATAGCCGAAGACCACGGGACAGACAAAACCGCCCAGCCCTCCAAGGACACCAACTATTCCACCGACTGCACCAACATCGTGACGATAATAGTCCGGAATGAATTTGTAAACCGCTGCCTTGCCAACTCCCATTGTTGCCCCAAGAAGGAAGCTGAGGAAGGTAAAGACCCAGATGTTCGCCTGGAAGAATATGTGGGTCATTCCTCGGGCCAGCAGCTCCTTCCTCTTCACCTTGTCTCCAGCCTCCACAGCGGCCTCCTGCCACCACTGAGACGTAGGCCAGATGAGCATCCCCGACCTCCGGTCTTCCTCAGTAGCAAGCTCCCCCTCCTTCTTGACCATTGCGTAGGCCTTGTCCACGCCAGCCTTGCTTCGGACCACGATCTCTTCGTCAGTCACGGAGACCACAGTTCCCGAAACCATCGCCTGGACCCCACTGCCCGGAGAGTGGATGTCCATCTGGGGAACCACCAGCAGAGCACAGCAAATGAGGCAGATGCTGAAGACCCAGTACATTACGACCCGGGCCCCCTTTTTGTCGGAGAGGTAGCCGCCAAAGGCTCGGATTACACCTGACGGGAAGGAATTGAACGCGGTCAGAAAGCCAGCCATCCCGATGGATACCGAATAGACGTTAACGTAATAGGGAATCAGCCACTGCGCCAACGCTACGAAACCGCCAAAGACAAAGAAGTAGTAGAACCCAAAACGCCAGACCCGACCATCCTTCAACGGTGCCAGCCGTTCGCGCATGGTCTTGGTCGCCCCACCAAGGGGAATTCTGTACTTGGTGAAGATGAGAAAGAGAACTCCCATTACCAGCAAGGCAGTGGCGTAGTAGATCGGGAGTTGGCGCCAACCGTCAATGTTCTCACCGTTGTCAGTAAGCACCTTCAATAGCTGAGGAGCACCCAATGCCGTCAGAGCAGCCCCCGCATTTCCTGCCCCGAAGATCCCCAGGGCAGTACCCTGCAGACGTTTGGGAAACCAGACCGAAGTGTAGGCGATGCCAACCGCGAAGCTGGTGCCAGTGAACCCAAACCCGAGACTGGCAAATATGAAATGAGTGTAGGTCTGGCAGTAGCTCATAAGGAACATGGGGATGGCCGAGAATATCAGCAGTAGCCCGTAAACGATCCTGCCCCCATAACGATCGGTGAGCATACCCAGAGGAAGCCGGAAGATCGCCCCGGTCAAGACCGGGATACCAATCAACACGGACATCTTCTTGACGTCCAGGTCGAAGAGACCCTTCTCAACGAAATAGGTCACCAGGACGCCATTCATCATCCAGGCAGCAAAGCAGATCGTGAAGGCCAGCGTATTGAACGCGAGCATGGTCCACGCCGTACGTCGCTCATCTGGTTGCTGGAAGCTGTCAGCCTTAGTCATCATCTCCCCACTGGTTATGGCTCCCTACTCTATGTGGTGGCGGCCACCACCACGACAAGGCTTTCTTGCAACCTGTGAATCCAGTCACAGAGAGTAGAGATGCGACGTCAGTTTGTACACTGGAGAAGCCCGTGGCAAGGGCCAGCGACAGATTTGTAGTTTTTTCTTGGGGAGGGAGGAGAGCGACTTCCCTGAGAAGAGGCAATGCTATCGAATAAACAACTCGAACAGCTTCACTCCAATATCTTCATTTCCGGGGTCCTGGTCGGAGCTGAGACGAGCTTCAACGTCGCCAGTTGTATCGTCTCCAAGGTCCCGCTGGAACCAGGGCAAAGAGTTATTCGAGCAGCAGTTGTTGCCTGCGGGGCAGCCCGCGCCGTCGAAAAGAGTGTCGCCGCTATACCAGGTCGTGGTCCAGTCGCCACTGCTCCCCGATTCGCAGTAGTAGTTCACGCCCACGAAACCTGGCGGACCTCCACCGGGATACTTTGAACAGGGACAGTTGTAGTCCGGGTAATTGCCATCCTGGCTGATACCCACGGCATAGGTCCAGATGTGTTTGCGCGGGGAGCCATGAGTGATGGAGATGCCGTCCACATAGGGTCCATCGAGAGCGAAGGGATTGTACATGTGAAAAGCATCCATGGAGCTGTACTGATAAGCGAGGGCGCGGCCGCGTACCTCCGACCACTCTACCCCAAGCGCGCTCATGGTCGCCGAATGGCAATTGCCACCCGGGCGACGACAAACCTTCTGCCCCCCATCATAGGTCCAGGCACCCGGGCAATCGGAGGAAACCGACGTATCAATGTTTGCAATTCGGAGCCAACCCCCACCTGCCATTTCCATCTCACAGTAGACCGTTACTTCCGGTTTTGGGCCGTCGCCATCTGGGTCTATCGCATACTCCCCCGTCGCGGCGCCCGGGTTGCTCGCCAGGATCTCCTGGCAGTCTCCATAGACGCACTCTTCATTGATTCCGTCTTGACAGTTATCATCCAGGTTGTTGTTGCAGTCCTCTGCCATTTCAGGATTCACCAACTTCGCTTCGTCATTGCAATCACCCGCCTTGGTGGCGGTGTTGGTCAAAGATGCTTCACAGAGACATGCCGCCCCTTCTGCGACCCCGAATCCGTCCTCATCCCCGTCAACGTAGTAGAGGTCACAACCAATTGAATCGGGAGGGTCAAGCTCCCCGTCACAGTCATTGTCAAGCCCATCACACGACTCGTCTTCGGCCCCCTCAAGAGCATCACACTCATTGGGCAGGCCATCGACGCAACTGGCCACAGAGTGCACGCATTCGCCGAGTCCGCAGGTCGTTTCGGGCAACGCATCGTCGGTCAGTCCATTGCAATCATTGTCAAGGCCATCGCAGATTTCGTCCACCGCCCCCGCAAACGGCTTGCAAACGGTCAATTCCCCTTCCGTACAAACCGCTAGAATCGCCTGGCATTCGCCCAAACCGCACGTCAGCACTCCCAGATTCTCGTCAGTCAGACCGTCGCAATCGTTGTCCTTTCCGTCGCAAACCTCGTCATCTGATCCGCTAAAGGGGTCACACCCAGTTTCCAGACCGTCAACACAGAATTGAAGCACCTGCTGACACTCACCTTGCCCGCAGGAGAGCACTCCCAGTTCCTCGTCCACCAGACCATCGCAATCATTGTCTTCACCGTCGCAAAGTTCCTCTTCTGCGCCGAGCATCGGGTCACAATCCTGGACCTTGCCGTCCAGACAGATTGGCACTGAGTGTAGGCAATTGCCAAAGCCACAGGTGGCATTGCCGAGGTTCTCGTCCACGGCGCCATCGCAGTCATTGTCCAGGGCATCGCACGACTCCGCCACCGCCCCGGCAAATGGATTGCAGAACTGAGGCACCCCGTTATCGCATGACTCAATGGAATGGAGACACTCTCCCAGACCACATATCTCCTTCCCTAACTGGTCATCGACCTTGCTGTTGCAATCATCGTCGATACCGTTGCAGCTCTCCTTGGTGAGAGGAGAGACGGCCGGATTCAAAGGTTCACAATCTTCACCATCCGGACTGCCATCACCATCGTCATCTTCGTCCACACAGTTCTTGGAGCCATCAAGATCGCCATCGGGGAATTGCTCGTCTACCGCTCCATTACAGTTATTGTCAAGGCCGTCACAGACCTCTTCGGCATCGGGGTGGATCTCGGGATTGAGAGGCGCGCAGTCAGATTCGTCTGGAGTGCCATCGCCATCGTCATCACCAGCACACGCATCACCCAACCCGTCCCCATTGCCATCTTCCTGCCCCGGATTGGCAACCAGCGGGCAGTTATCTTCATCGTCAAGCAACTCGTCGCCATCGTCATCGGCGTCGCAAAGGTCACCGGCCTCGTCTCCATCAACATCGGACTGCCCCGGATTGAAGAGCTCTGGACAGTTATCCAGGCCATCGGGGACGCCGTCACCATCGACATCCAGATCGCACAAATCGCCCAGGCCATCCTGGTCTCCGTCCTCCTGCCCTTCGTTGACCACCGCAGGACAATTGTCTGCGTCGTTGGTGATGCCGTCGCCGTCCACATCTTCGTCCACGCAGTCAGCCTTACTGTCGCCGTCCATGTCCTCGAACTCTTCGTCCACCACCTCGTCACAGTTGTTGTCAACTCCGTCACACACTTCGAGAGCCGCCGGATGTATCTCACTATTCAAAGGAGCGCAGTCCTCTTCGTCCAAGCTCAAATCATTGTCGTCATCTTCGTCAATGCAATCCTTCCAGCTATCGGCGTCACTGTCATCAAATCCCTCGTCCACCAACAGATTGCAGTCATTGTCCAAACCGTCGCAGACCTCATCAGCGGCCGGATTGATACTCTTGTCGAGGGGGGCACAATCATCGACATCGGGTACTTCGTCATTGTCGTCGTCCGCATCACAAGCATCGCCGAAGTTATCGAAGTCATGGTCCGCTTGCTCTTGATTTGGGATACTCGGACAGTTGTCCTGGCCGTCTACTACGCCGTCGCCGTCCTTGTCATTTTCCATGCAATCGGCAATGCCATCCTTGTCCGTATCCTCGAATCCCTCATCAATTGTGCCGTTGCAATTGTTATCCACTCCATCGCACGCTTCAGGTTCAGCCGCCTCACCTTCACAATGCAATTCGCCGTCAACGCAGACCAGCAGCCCGGGACAAAGGCCCGCTTCATTTTCTACCAGACAGGGCTCTCCCCCAGTCTCCTCATCCACGCTCCCATCACAGTCATCGTCCAAACCATTACAGCTTTCCTGGGCAGGGACCGAAGCTGAACAGGATTCCAATCCAGAGGCCAAACAGGCCCGGCTACCGATGCAGATGCCCCACTCATTCTCTTCCCGGCACTCCGTCCAGGCACCTTCATCTGCAAATCGCTGAGCACAGGGACATTCGCCCTCGACCAGGACACACCGCAACGAGGTTGCCCCACTTACCGAGGTGGCCTCCTGACATTCATATCCGGCTGGACAATCCCCCTCCACCGGGCACGACGCACCGCAGAAATTGCCTGCCGCCCCATAGTCCAAACATGCCGCCCCATTTGCCTCCATGTTGGGCCAACACTCAAGGCCCTTCATGCAGGGCCGGCACGAGCTATCGAAAGGGGGAACACAGAAGAAGATAACGTCCGCTCCCGCCCCGGTGAACAGGCGGCAGACCCAGTCAAACGGGCATTCTTCTATACAGTGCGTGGTGCATTGCATTCCCTGAGAAGTTTGGATGCAAAAACCTGACGAACAATCGTCGGGGCCCTCACATGGGTAACCCGCCTCCCCTGGAATCAGTCCCACTTCGCCGTCCACGCCATCTCCAGGCAATTCCGGCCCAGATTCGTCGAAGAAGAGGCTGTCGGCGACCAACTCACCGGCGGTTGCCACCTTTCGATCCTGAATCGCAACAACATCTCCCGGCGCATCCAATCCGCCGTCGAGTGCGATCACGTCAACCGTGCCACCACAACCTGCAACCAGCCCGACCAACATCACCGCCAGCACTCTGGTGCTCATGGAACCCTCCAGTCATCTTTGTCTCTGGACTATCTGAAATCTGCATCCGGGAAGACGCACAGTGTGGCATCACCAACGGGGTCCCCGCTCCACGGATCGGCACCGGTCTGCACAACCGTCTGCTGCATGAAAGTCTGGTTGAAGAACTGATCCCAGCACTCAGAAACATGAAAGCTGTCAACCGGCGGCTCAATGTTTGGGAAATCCCCCCCGGTTACGAGCACGTCCGCACGGCCGTTACCCGCAGCCACCCAGCGGATATGGTAGGAGAGGTTCTCCTTCAGCGTCAGATCCTGGTTGTCGGGATCATCCTGGTGCACATCGGCCACCATCGAAAAACCGTATTCTCCAGAGAGGTCAGCATTCTCCAGATAGCTGTACTTAGCGTTGGCAGGCTCTTCCATATCTTCATCCTGGAAGCCCTCAAGTTTGACGTCGATGGCCCGCCCCTCGCCCGCAGTATCGTAGTCAAAAGTGATCACGCCAGAGGCCTTCTGAGTCTCGTCCAACACCTTCGCCTGGTCGAAATCGAGGATCATGGTGCCGACACTCTTGAGCGCACCACCAGAGGACTCATACTCGCCCACGAGGACATCTTCGAAGGGACCGTCCGAATCCTCCTTCTTCCGAAACTGAAGGCTGTAGGAAAAGTGGTTGGCCCCTTCCTTAAGCAAGGTGAACTTGACCGTCACCAGGGAGAGGGCTGGCGTGAATGGGCCCCACTCGTAACCGTTGTCCACTTCGGACGTGTAAGGGTTCTCTGTGATATCGTCCACGAAATGGAGTAGAGCCCAAGTCATCCCATTGAGCCCCCGCACCCCATTGATGGTGTCCAGATAGTACTGCGCCTTGACGTCGCCGTCAGCCTTAGCTGCCTCTAGAGACTGCCGCAACGTCTCATCCTCCCCTCCTCCCGGAATATCGAGGTTGACCATGCTCGCCTCAGGTATTGCCTCTTTGAACTCATCGGGAAGTTTATTCTCTTCCACCAGACAGCCAGCGATTATCAAGCTCGTAGTCAGAGACAAAGCTATCAAGTACCTCATTGTACCTCCTCAAGACTGTAAGGACGCCCAACTCATCCAGGCGGCATGATTCCATCTTGCAAGTGATTCGCAACTCTCTCTCTTCGTCAGTTCTCCCTGTGATGATACTGTCTCCGCATGCACACGTCGAGTAGAATACTGCTTTGGGTCGCCTTTGTACCAAGGCGCAAATGCGTCCCATTCGGATGCGCTAGAGCGGACCAAGCCCTTGACATCACTGCGGGATACCCTACGATTCCTATGAAGTTAGAGAGGAACGCGGGCTCCTGGAGAGCCCCCGTCCCGGACCCTTTGGAGAACGACAATGAACGCCATCGACACATCGACAATTGAAGTTGCCCAGGAACTGGATTGCGTCGGCATGTTCTGCCCGATGCCCATCTACAAGGCCTCCATCGCCATGAAGGGACTACAAGCTGGCCAGGTGCTCAAGGTGCTTAGCACAGACCTTGGTTCCGTGGCCGATTTTCCCTCCTTCGCCCGACAGGCCCAACACGACCTTATCGCCACCGATGAACAGGATGGAATCCACATCTTCTTCATCCGCAAAGGAGTCAACTAATGGATTCACCCAACGTCAAGAAGCCTCGGCGCATCGCGCTGGTGGCATCGAAGGGGACCCTCGACCAGGCCTATCCTCCGCTCATTCTCGCCACCACAGCCGCCAGTATGGGCTGGGAAGCGGGAATCTTCTTCACCTTCTACGGCCTCGATGTCATTCATGAGAAGAAGCACAAGAAGCTCGCCGTACCGCCCCTGGCAAATCCCGCCATGCCGGTCTCCATTCCCAATCTCGTCGGGGCCCTGCCCGGCATGACCGCCATGGCAACCTCCATGATGAAAGGCTGGATGGAAAAGGCCTAACTACCCACCGTCCCCGAATTCCTCGATATGTCCAAAGAGCTCGACGTCAAACTCTTCGCCTGTTCCACCACCCTCGGCGTTATGGGCATCACCCCCGACGACCTCATCAAAGGGGCCGACATTGCCGGTGCCGCAGCCTTCCTCGACTTCGCCGCCGACGCCGACATCCAGCTCTTTGTCTAACCTATGGGACTGCAGCGGGGAGTCTCTGTTTCGACTCCGGCTCCAGAGCCGTCGCTCAAGATGACTCCAAGACGTAATTGATGCAGGATCACCGACATCACTAAAGTGAGGAAATGAGAGCAAGTAGCAGCAAAGACCCTACTCCGGACAAACCGGGCAATGATCCGCACCGTCTGCACTGGCGGCATCGGGCGTATTGCCAAAAGCCCCCATGTTCACCTGGCACCCATTAGGAAATGGCTCGAAGCTACAATCTGCCGAGGGCTGTCCGGCATCAATGGCCGGCGACGCGGATGAAAGAGAGACGTTGTCCTCTTCTGGATTGATGAAGAGGGGGTTCTCGTCCAGACAGCTTTGACCAACAGTTGCGTTAGAGGCCTGCCCGGCGACACAGCCAAAGAGGTCGGAGTAGTTGGCGGACAACAACCCCGAATTCCCCGCCTTCCCGACCAGACAGTAGCCTTCCAGAGTCGAAATGACCGAGTTGACCAGAGGTACCGGTGCCTCCTGTTGGTCACCGAGAACAACGCCATACCCTATTCCACACTCGCTACCCGGTGCGTAGCAGGTGAAGTGCTTCACCGCGATGCCCACGACCTCTTCAAGGTAGAGACAGGACGCGGATTCCAGGCAAATCGAATAGGTCTTGCCGGCCTGAGGCTGCAGCGCCGCGTTGTTCTGAAAGAGAACATCTGAAGAACTCCGGATTCGATAGGATTGGCCACTGCCGCCATGTCCAAATCCGGGAGGTACCGAAACTCCGGTGGAGGCTCCCCCGCTCACCCCCCGCACCAAATTCGACTTCACCACACAGGACTGACAGTTTTCGAGTTCAATTCCGGTAGCCTCACCGCCCGATCCGCCGCCGCCAAAGACCTGGGTACTCTTGCCCCCCAATCCGCCGGAGATCACTCCGACATCGTTCTTTGCAACTGTACAGCCTACACAACCATCCACATAGATCCCCCGGCCATGGTCCCCGGGCGTGGGACCAAACTCACCGTCCACACCCCACTTCCAATACCCCGCTTCCCCCTCGAATTCGGTCATCGTGTTTCCCATTATGGTGACTTCGGTGGAATCGATCACAACCAGCTTTCCGAGGTTCGTCGGGTTCACAGCCTTGGTCAACATCAGCCCGGAGACTGACGCACCATCCACCCCATGAAGGTAGACAATCGGGTCGCCCTCCAGCGAATTGCTCATGGCAACCTGGTTGTCCTGAGAAGTGCCATCTAGGTAGATACCAAAAGCCTGTTGGGGGATGCTTACGAACAGGGGAGCTGGATTGGGCAGGCCCCCAGTCAGGTTGGTAAGCTGGTTTGCTACCAGCGAATTCGACTTGGAGCCGTCACCGAGGAATATGCCCGCGGCAAGCCCCCCGGTATTAGCGGCTGAACAGTAGTCCTTTCCACCGGGACCGCTCATCCCGCCAGATACAGCGGCGATGGTATTGCCGACAATGACGCTCTCCCCAGCATGTGTCAGCCAGATACCTGCACCAGCCCCACCGGGTGGTGCCTCGGTACAGCCTGCGTCGCCGGCTCCGTTGCTGGCCCCGCCTAGCCCTCCCGTAATGCCAGAGATTGTATTGGAAGCGAGAATGGTACCATCAGCCCATCTCAGCATGATGCCTGCGCCCGCTCCTCCGACGTGTGGCACCCATGGAGCGGAAATATACTCACCCTTGCCGCCGACCGTGTCCAGAATTTCGCAGCCCGATACGGAGACATCGTCAGCATACTCGATGAACACTCCCGCACCTTCCAGGCTCTTGCCGGAGGGACCCGACTGTCCCGAAAGAACAACGGACGAGATTAGACCTCCAACGAGGCTCGCCTGCGCGCTTCCCTGGAAATGCACCCCGTAGCGACCACCAGTGACCGACATGGACATCAAGGAGACGTCGTGGGCGGTGACCAGAAAGCCGGTCTCGCCATTGGCGCTGGAGACGTTCACAAGGTCACTTCCCTGACCTTCCAGCACCAGCCCCACCTTGTCCACCACCACTCCGCCAACATAGAACCCTTCGTTGACGTGAATCTTGTAGCTGGGTAAGGCCGCGTCAACGGCCTCTTGAATGGAATCGAAGGGGTGGTCCTCTGAACCACTCTCGTCGGGACCGCCACCGTTGAACGAATCGACCCACAATTCACCGACGTAAAACGGCTCGTATTCGCAACCATCCTCCGACTCGCCGTTCAAGTCCACTAGCCCAGGAGGACAGGCAGTCACTACACACAGGCCATTTTGACAGGTGACGGCAGCTACGTCCGGCACTTCGCAGATAGTGCCACAGGAACCGCAATTGGCTATGTCAGTCCACAGATCAAACCCCTCGTCCACCAGTCCGTTGCAGTCATCGTCAACTCCATTGCACAGTTCCTCACCACCAATGGTGCACTCACACCCATTGCCAGGATGACCGTCCGAATTTTGCGTGCCCGGCGGGCAGCCCTCGAATTCGCAAACCTTGTCCAGACAGACCCCGACCTTGGAGGGATTAACGGTAGTGCACACGTTGTCACAGGTGCCGCAGTTGGCTGCATCGGTGGGCAAATGGCTCTCACAACCCGTTGACTCGTCACTATCGCAATCAAAATAGTCGGGACTGCAGACAGAAATCGCACACGCTCCGTTCTCGCACTCCGGAAATGCGTTGGGGAAGGTGCAGAGATGGCCACATTCGCCGCAATGGGCGATATCCTGCCACAATTCGGCCTCGCAACCAGTCTCCACTTTCTGGTCACAGTTGCCATAGAGCAATTCATCAATGCAACTTATCAATGAGCAGTCGCCACCTAGACACTTGGCCACCGCATTGTCCAGGTCACAGTCGGTCCCATCGGGCTCCAGAGAAGGCTGGCAACCTGCCGGCTCCTGACAGACAGCAGCGATGCACTGCCCGCCAATACCCAACAACTCGGCACAGTCCGAGTCGCTGGTCTCCAGCCCACCGGTACACGCTCCCAGAGCGCTGCATACGGTACCAGTGGTGCAAGCGATTCCGTCGTCGCACGATTCCCCGTCGGGCAGTAACTCGGCGAAGCATTCACCCGGCTCCGGAAAGCTGTCAGGTTCGCATTTCGCAGTGGTACATGGAGTCAACTCCAACTCTGCCTCACAATCCTTGGGCACTCCGGCACAGGTCCCTAAATTGCAGACCTCATTGACGGTGCAAGCATCTCCATCATCGCAAGACTTCTGGCCCGGCAGTGGGTAGGCGGTACATATCTGGCTCACCGGATTACAGGAAAACCCCTCACACTGGTTGGCACCACAATCATTGGCTAGACCAACACATTCACCGCCCTTGCAGGCATCCTCCAGGGTACACCAATTGGCGTCATCGCAGCCCATTCCCTCGTTCGCTGCCGTGTTCACACAGGTCAGGGAAACGTCGCATACATCCAGCGTACAGGGATTGCCGTCATCGCAAAGCGGTCCCACTGCTTCGCAGATACCGGCATTGCACGATGAAGCCCCACTACACTCCGACCCATCGTCACAGGAAAGACCCTGGTTGTACTGTGACCAACTCTCGCCATTCTCGGACGGAATACAGATCAGGCACTCGAAATTCGCATTGCCCTCAGGGTGTGCCCCCAGCGCCACACATTCACCATCGATGATACAGGCATCTGGTTTGCGCTCGTGCTCGCAGAGACCACTTACCGGATCGCAGGTGTCTATGGTGCAAAGGAGCTCGTCAAGACAGTCGACCGGCTGCCCAAAACACTCTCCACCCACGCATGTGGCGTCGGTCGTGCAAAGGTCGCCATCATCGCAGGAGACTCCGTCCTCCGCGTCCACGGCTTCGAGAGGAGCGGCGGGGTCACAGACCGTGCAATCTCCTACCGCCTCCCCATCGTCAAAGCAGACCTCATCAATGAGACACTTGCCCGAAGGAAGTTGGTTGGTGCAGCCGCCAGCATCCTCGTCACAGAACCCGAGACTGCAGTCCGTGTCATGGTCGGAGCAGTCCAATCCCGGCAACCCGCCGCATTCTCCCAAACTGCATGAATCACCCGTCGTGCAGACCAAATCGTCGTCACAGAGGTCCCCTTCCGCTCGAGGGCTACATGCTCCTTCCTTCCCTGGCTCCTTGCACCCCAGACACTGTTCATCGCAGGCAGTGCCACAGCAGACGCCGTCCTCGCAAAATCCGCTCTGACATTGATGTCCGCCCTGGCAGGCCTCTGCAACCCCTTTGCGCGCGGTGCACAAACCTCCACCGTCCACCTGAAGGCAAAAGAAACCTGACTTGGTGCAGCCCAGGTCTGCAGCGCACTGGGCATCAATATCTACCTTCACTGGCAGTTTCACGGTTCCCGAGGTAGTCGAATTCGTCAGCCCATTGCTAACTATGACAAGGGGCCCTTCGCTCAGGCCGTACCAGGGTACCAGGTCGCGTTCCACCGTGGCCGTTACGGTGGCCGTCTCCCCCGGCCCCAACAAGGGGGCACCATTTTGCTGCAAAGCCAGCCAGCTACCCGGCGGCGTCATCATGTAGCTGAGTTCGCCGTCGCCGCCATTCCTGATGAGCAATGTCTTCGATTCTTCAGTTTGCCCAAAGACTAGTTCGCCCGCCGGGTCAAGCTCCAACACCGGCTGTCCCACCGTGAGCACCACATCCACCTTGCGCGTTTCCTGACCGTCGGCTTCAACCGTTATCTTGCCCAGATAGCTGGTTGGCAGCAGTTCCTGCCAGTCCACTACGCTCACCAGTAAGACAGTGCTCGAACCTCGCCCTAAGGCGCCAACCTCAGGCTCAACTTTCAGCCAATTCGTTCCTTCGGCGGAAGCGGAAACCTTCACCGAAAAAGTGATATTCCCACCACCACTGTTCTTCACTTCCAGAAACTGTGTGGCCTCCGCTACACTCATGTTCAAAGTTTCTGGCACCACTTCCAGCCGCGGCGGAGCCTCATCTGCACTGGAGCCTGGTCCGCAGGCATGCAAGAGGATTGTGCAAACCACTACCAGCAACCGGCATCGAACTCTCATGATGGCTCCTATTTACGGGCCAAACGAGTCTAGCAAAGCCTACCCCTGCTGCCAAGCCCACCCACTTCCTCGGAGGCTTTCGCGCTGAAGGCCCGATGTGTCACCCAAAGCGCTGCGTAGCGGAGTCGAAGGGTCACCTGGTTCCACCCATCCTTGTGCCACTCTCCTTGCGCGTGTATACAAGATGAGGTAGCGGAGGAACTCCCTGACATGCACATGCTGGCTTCCAAGATCATGGCTCATCCAATTCTGGCATCGCAATTCGCTGACGCGGGTGGCCGCTCTCTCTACCCCCTTATACTGATGGTCCTGATAGGCTGTTGGGCAACATTTGGAATAGGGCTGATTCTAGTCTGGCCACACATCCGGCGCGCCGCGTTTTCGCCATCGGGCTCGACGAAGGTCGTGTTGGCGTTGACAGGCATTCTCACTCTGGGAGTAGGCCTCCGCCTCTGGCTCTCACCCCTCGAACCGATGTTGAGCACCTACAGTGGACTGGGCCACGTCGCAGACGCATACAAGGTCGCAGCCTTCGATTGGAGCGCACAGTTCCAGTCGGCCTATCCTCTCGCCGTGCAATCGCTGGCAGGAATGGCAATGACTGTTCTTGGCCGGTCCATCAACGTCTTCTTCTACGTCGTCTGTGGGATCTCATTGCTCATGGTACCCGCCCTCTATGTAATCGGCCGAATCCTCTGGGGACGCCCTCATGAGGGTCTGGTGGCAGCGCTTTTTGCCGCCCTCTTTCCACCTTTCATCCTCTTCTCCACAAGCGGCTCTCTGGCCCTACCCTACGCAGCCCTCGGGACCGTCTCCATCGCCTTGCTGCTCCTCTGGCTTAGAACCGGGGCGACGACGCTTCTTGTCCCCCTCCTGGCTGCCCTCCTTCTGACGCTTCAGAGTCGACTGGAAGCTGCGCTCTTCATCATTCCGGTCCTCGCTACCACATGCCTCCATAGCAAACGTCTACCGTGGAAGGAACTGCTTACCGGCCGGGTCATTTCTATTATCGTCGCCTTCTCTCTTCTCGCACTCCCCTATTTGGCCACTACTCTCGCCGCAGTCAGCGCGGAGATGTCCACCGGCGGAGCCGCGGGATTTGGCGGCATGACCAGTTTCGTCGCCGCGAGCACCCTCGTCCTGGCCATTTTCTACTGCTGGGGAGCGCACCACGAGCGACGAAATCTGGGCTCACTCGCCTGGGGGTCAGTCTGCCTGGGGGTAGCCTACCTTATAGCCGCCCAGCTCCTCGATAATACCTGGGGACTGAGCAACTGCTTCCCCGGTTCCGAGTACCTCTATACTATCCTTGGGGCCGACTCCTTCGCACCCGTTGGACTGATGTATATTGAACCTCTCCTAGCCCCCGCAGGCCTCACCCTGGCCTATGTCGCCTCCTTCGCCGCCCTCAACCGGAGCCTCTCGAGGGAGCGCTGGCTGACACTCCACTTCTGGCTCATACCCGTCATCGGTGTCACCCTCGTCAAAGCCACCGGCGAGCTTCCCTTTTGCGGAGCCCGAACCGCCCTCGCCGCGGCACCGCCTTTTCTGCTGCTTGCAGCCGCCGGAACGCTCTACGTGATCGCCTCCGTGCGAAGCACACTCAAGGCGAATTGGAAGCAATTGGCCGGGACCACCTCAGTGGCAGTTGCCATCGCCGCCACCTTCATTGCCCCCCTGGTGGCGACCACCAGCGGCCCCTTCAATCAGCAGCAAGAGTATCACTTCGTAAAGGGGTGGCTCGCCACCCTGCCTCAAGGCTCCCTGGTGGCCTACAACAACGGACCCGCATCAACCGAGGCGACAGCCCTTTCCTGTGGCTCAGTCGATGTCGAGCGAAACGCCACTGTGAATACCCGCATCGGAGTTCTCTACCGAACTGACGGCCTGTTCAATGCTCTCCTGGGCGACAACCAGCGAGGGGTCATCCCATTTGCCCTCGATACCCCCCGGTCCCTTCACGAAGCCACGAGCGAGCATCCGCTTTACTACTATGAAGGGCTCGATTGCTGGCGCACAGGCAAGCCAGAGATGATGCCCATCTGCAGCGATATTCGCCGACTCTACAAACTTGAAGAAGTCGCCGTCGTGGAATTCGAAAACCGACTCTATGGGTCCGACTTCCTTCAGGCTCTCAGAATCGACCGGAAGAGAGTGTCCCTGACTCTCTTCAAAGTAAGATGAGGACGGCTGAGTCCAACCATACAAAGCCCCTATCCGACATGCTGGTCAAGGTGAAGGCTGACCGAAAACCGCAGTGATTGCTCACCTCCCGCGCAAAGGAGGTTGCAAGGGAGTTTCCAAACGCCTATAAGTTCCTACATTGTTCCGACAGGGACTTCTTTTAGACTTAGGATGTGGCACAATGACAGGTAAACTGGATGATGCGGTCCCCCATCAGGTGGCCCCCGGCCTTTGGTGGGTCGGATTCGCAGATTATGAAGCGGGGTTTTCCAACAACGCCTATCTTCTCATTGATGGTGAAGATGCCGTACTCTTCGACCCGGGGCCGGGCCATCCATTCTTCAAGAACTCAATTCTTGAGAAGCTGGAATCGCTCATTTCCATTGACCAGATCCGCTACGTCGTGGCACACCATCAAGACCCTGATATTGTTGGATTGCTGCCCATGATTGAGGAGAGCCTCCATCCCGATCTAGTCGTCATCGCGCAGCCTCGAACCGCACTCTTCTTACCCTACTACGGGATACGCTCCCCAATTCTGCCAGTACGAGACCGGGACTGCCTGGAATTGCGGTCCGGGCGCCGCATTCGCTTTGTCCATCTGCCCTATTTGCACTTCGCCGGCAACATGGCCAGCTACGACGAACGGGACGGCTCTCTCTATTCCTCAGATATCTTCGGCGGGTTTGACTCGTCCTGGGAACTTCACGATAAAGGGTCAGCCTTAAGAATGGCCAAGGATTTTCTCTCGGAATACGTCTCATCCAAGGATGCTCTACGGTACGCCCACGCACAGCTATCCAGCTTGACCATCAACCGCATTTGTCCGCAGCACGGTAGCGTGATCTCCGACAATGTCGAGCAGTTTATGGAGATGCTATTGGAAGTAGAGCCGGGACGCGCCCTTCTCTCATCTGCTCCTCCCGCAACAACTGCACAATTGGCGACCATTACGGAGCAAGTGAGAGAGAGTCTCAGCAAGTTTCTTGGTCGGCCCGTGGCGGGCGAGTCCCTGGACGATTTCGTCAACTTGCTAATGGCTGAGGAATTGTCTGACCCGTCCCCCGTTGTCAGCCTGGTTGCACAGGAGGCCGAACGTCTTGGCGTTGCCAACCCCATGAACCAGACGCAGGTGCACACCGCCGACACCATTAGTCCCATATCTTCCCAGAGGGTGATAAATGCGGTGATGCGGCGAATGCTCACCCGGCAGGTCGCCCTGGGTCAAAGCGACCAACCAGAAGCACGGCAACAATCTGGCAAAGGGCTTATGTCTGCCAAGCGGAGAATGATCATTCTCTTCGCCGACATTCGCGGCTTCACGCGCTGGTGCGACAAGCGCGAGCCAGACGAAATCGTCAGTCGGCTAAGTTGGCAGTTGGACCTGGAAGTACGCATCCTTAGAAGGCACGGGGGTCGGGTGAACAAAGTGCTGGGAGATGGTATTCTTGCATACTTCCCGGAGGACCGCGCCGCCGATTGCCTCACAGCAGCGCTGGTCATGCAAGAGCAAACCGCCGCTGAAGGGATGCTCCCAATTGGCATTGGCTGTGCCCTTGGGGACGTCGTTATGGGGGACCTCGGTGAAGAGAGAAGACTGGATTTCACCATAATTGGGGAGCCAGTGAATCGCGCCGCTCGTCTCTCAGATGCTGCACGGGGGGGCGAGGTCTGCGTTGACACAAATCTAGTGCGGGCTGTTGGACCGGAAGAATGGACCGATATATCCAGAGTTCATTCCGTAGAAGACTTCGAGATTCAGATGAAGAGACACGACACGCCCCACCCCGCAAAGCGTCTGATTTCTCTCAACGCTCCAACTCTTCCACATCAGTAGTCAACGCATGTACTCGCGCCTCCAGCGTCTCGTCCAATCCCGAAGAAGTCACGGGAGTCTGCTCTGCCTTTGACCACGGAATCTCCGGCCACCAACGTTCGAGCTTCGTCGGCATAGACGGTTCAATGCTCTGCCCGGGGCGAGGGATTGCCACGGACACTGCGGTCTTCTTTGCCGCGGACAGGACGCGCTCCGCAGGCTCCGTCCATGCATGGAGAGCCAGGTCAAATCCGCCCCAATGTACGGGAATCAACAGCCCTCCACGAACCATCTGATGGGCCACTACGGCCTGTTCTGGCCCGAGATGGACGTCAGCCCACAAAGCGCTGTAGGCGCCACTATCCAGCAATGTGGCATCGAAGGGGCCTAACCGACTGCCAATATCCTTGAAGCCAGGAAACATAGCGGTATCGCCGCTGTAGAAAACCCGATGGGAAGGACCAACCAAAGCCCAGCCAGCCCAGAGGGTCTTGTCCATCCCGAGAAGTGAGCGACCGGAAAAATGGCGAGCCGGGGTGGCAACGAGCGTCACTTCTCCGACCTTCGCCTCACCCCACCAGTCGAGTTCCACAATGCGCTCCGCCGGAACACCCCAGTACTCAAGATGCGAACCAACCCCCAGGGGGACAAAGTATAGGGGAACGCGGTCCCCCAGTGCCTTCACGGTCTCATGGTCGAGGTGGTCAAAATGGTCGTGTGAAATGAGCACGCCATCCAACTCCGGCAACTCGTCGAGCGGCAATGGAGGCGCGTGGAAACGCTTCGGCCCAGTCCAACTCATGGGGGCCGCGCGATCTGCCCAGACGGGGTCCAGCAGGAATCGCTTACCATCTATCTCGACCAGGCTGGTGGAATGGCCTAGCCAGGTAATCCTGAGACCCGAAGCCGGTGGATTGGCGAAATCCTGCGCGGTTCGCTCCACAATGGAGATGATCTCCACTGGCGAGGTGTTGTCCACACCCCGAATATAGTCGACGGTCATTTTCCAATATGACCCGTCATGACGCACAAGTTCATTCCGGAACTTCCCGTCACTCCACTGCGGTGAGCCTTTGAGCTTCGCAAGACGCTCCTCCCCGGGACGTGAGCCCATGGCCTCCCAACTACTCATCGTGAAGATCCCTCCGATAATGACCGATAACATAACGACGATGGCGAAGCCGCGAAACAACCAGGAACGCAGTAGACGCTTGCTCAAGCTTCCTTTCGGCGACATGTCACTCTCCCGAGAACCGACTAGCCCTTGTCCGCCATCGCCTCAACTGGCTTCATTCTAGCCATTTTGAAAGAAGGGAGAAGGGCAAAGGCAACGGTGGCAAGAAAGACAACCAGCCCCGGCTCGGTGAACACCCGGAGCGACATCTTACCTACCAACTTGTTGCCCATACTCACCCCACCGGCACTCAAACCTCCCGAATCGCCTGACAGACTTGAAAGGTCGATGCCATATTCGGTAAGTAGCCAGACCCAGACCGTACCCAGGGCAGTGCCCAGGGCAACCCCCAGCAGCGCCAACCAGCCAGCCTCAGCGATGGACCCGTAGAAGATTCGCCAGGGAGATGTTCCCAAAGCGGCCTGCACCCCTAACTCACGTTTTCGCTCATAAACCACCGTGAACATGGTAGTCAAAATCCCTGAACTCATGAGGATGAGCATCAACGTGTACATGAACCCGGAAGCCATGCTCATCATCTCCAGCATGGCGTGGATGTCCGGATTGATCTGCCACCACGGCTCCACCGACAGGGGGCCCACAGTGGCGACCTTCTCGGCCCCCCCGCCAGCCATCTGCTGCACCCAGGAGAGCTCCATCTGGCGGAGGGGAACCTGGTACCCGGCAAACTCTTTGGTGAGGGTGGCGACCACCGCCGCGACCTTGGTCCCATCGTGGAGCAAAGCACTAATCTCGTGCACCCCATCACCAGTACCCAGGACCTCTTGCAGCCCTCTCAAGTCAACTAGCGCAATCATCTGATCAGCGCTATCGCTTCCACTGTCGACAATCCCGGTCACATACCAGGCCGCAGAGCAATTGGCCGCGCTCAGGCAAGCCATGTCCAGCCGTACCTTGGAGCCCATCTCAACATTCAACGATTCGGCCAACTCATCGCCTAGGGTAATCCCCCTCCGCCCCCGATGGCGAAGGGGAGCGTTAGCCGCCAATGCCTCAGTGGGAGGGACCACAAACTCGCCGGCGATCACTTGGTCCGCCACCAGACTGGCACCACTCTCCCGCTCTCTGTCAACCCCCAATAAGGGCACAGAGCGCACCGTACTGGACATGGACGACCGGATGGTCGCAGCCACCGTCAGCCGGGGTCGCACAGCGCTGACTTCAGGAAGTCGGGCCACTACCTCCACCACCGCGGTAGCGTCGGGCACCAACATGTCCACCTGCCGTTGGGTCCGATATTGAGGATGGTGAATCTGCAGGTGGCCTACACTGGACCGGGCCAACTGGTCCCCGAGTTTCTCGCTCATGCCCTCAAGATAAGAAATCAGGAACATTAGCAGCGACAGCCCCAGCGCGATAATCGAGAGTGTTATCATGGTCCGCCGGGGATTTCGCCAGAGGTTTCGCCACGCCAGCCGCCAAATCATCTCACCCTCACGAGAAATGCAGCGCATCCATTACTCGGATGCGGCGGATTCGAAAGGCCGGATAGACCGTCCCGACGAGCGCAAAGAAGAGCACCGTCACAACTGCAAAGATGACGGCGGGCGCAGTAGTTTTCGGGTAGATAACACCGGTCAAGGTAACACCGGCAGTCTCGATCTCCCCCATGCCAAAACTGAGGCCAACAGCACCGTAGTACTCCACTAAAGCAATCCCCAGCCCAGTTCCAATGGACGAGCAGAGGAGAGCTAGCAGCAAAGACTCAGTCAATACGCTACCAGTTAATCTGGACGCTGATTCTCCCAGAGCGAGACGAACGCCGTACTCTCGTGTCCGCTCCAGCACAGCCATGGTGACGACATTGGCAACAATCACTGCGATGATCAGAGTAATCACCAACATCATGACGTAGGTGCCCCCAAGCTTCAGCTTGATGAACGTCTCAACGTCCGGGGCCAGTTCGCCCCAGGAGCGGACCCGCACGGAACCCAGGGAGTCGGCCGTGCGCACCCTCGCTTGAACTTTCGCAGCAAACTTGGGAGCCTTCTCGAAGTCATCAAACTCCAGGACCACGCTGGTGGCCCCACCGGCCAGACCCACTCCAACAGAGAGACTCCCGCGGTGGGTCAGCGCGAGATTCCGATTGAGCATCGGCTGCGAGGTCTTCAGCAAACCACATACCCGGTAGATGGAACCGTGCGAACGCCCATCAGCGGTGCCCATTGTCAATGCCACTCGGTCGCCGACTCCTGCTCGCAGCACATGCGCAAGGTCGCTCCCCAGCACTACCTCTCCGCGGTAGAGTTCCTCCGCGTGAGGATCCTCGTCACGTAGAAAGCGAGCCGGTTCACAGTAACTTAGACACCGCTCCTGACAGAGTTCATCCTCACACCACTCTTCACCGGATGAGCATCGGCCGACGCAAAGCTCGGAACAGGAAGCACGACAATCATCTCCGGCAAAACTGGGTAGACCCTCCGGGCACATCTCCAGGCAACCGATATCAGGCCGCCGATAATTCTCGGCCAGCGCCGCCTCACAGCCACGCAGGCAGCGGTGCCGGACATCGTCCTCCACAACAGAGCCCGCCAGTGTACTGACAGTTCGTTCCAGGGCCGGTTCAACCCCAATCAGCATGACACCTTCAGAGGTCATCTTGCGATAAGCCGACAGCTCATCTTCTTCCTGCGGGTCGGGAACCTTCTTGTTCATCAGGCCCCCGGTCACTAGACGGGGGGAATAGCCCAGGACATCGGGAAGCTCTTCGAACCGCGCGCGCAGCACATCAACCATCTCCCCAGACAGCGCTTGCTCAAGATTTGGGCATTCTGCATAAGCAGGATTCTGCACCTGAGCATGGCCCAGAAAGGACCCCGTCACAGTTCTCGCCATGTCGTCAACGAGACCGGCATTCATGCCCACGGAAAAGACCATGATAAACGAACTGAAGACCATGGACATGCCCACCAGCACCGTGCGGCGACGATTTCGCCATAGGTCCCGCCAGCTAATGCGCACAAGATAGCCTAGGCTGCTTACCATCTACCCACCCCTGCCTCAACGGACCACACGATAGCAGATGATTTGGAGACTTGCGAGAACCCCACTCGCAAGGGCACCTTGACAAGAACGAACGGTCGTACTATTATGCTAGTGTGAGTAAGGGAAGAAACACTCGAGAGAACATTTTGACATTGGCCCTGGACCTCTCAACCAAGATTGGCTTGGAGGGTCTCACCGTGGGCTCCCTGGCCAAACTGGTGGGCATGTCCAAGAGCGGTCTCTACGCCCACTTCGAATCAAAAGAGGCCCTCCAAAGCCAGGTTCTCGATGCCGCCGCCACCCATTTCGTCGATGCCGTCGTGGCCCCCGCGTTGAAGCAACCCAGGGGACTGCCGCGACTGCAAGCGCTCTTCGACCTCTGGCTCGACTGGGGCACGGAGGGGCTCAGTGGCGGTTGCCCGTTTATCGCCGCAGCGGCAGAGTTTGATGACCGTGACGGGCCGGTACGGAAGACGCTCGTGGGTCATCAGCGTGATGTCCTTGAAACCGTCTCCCGGGCCGCCCGCATATGCGTCGCCGAGGAGCACTTTCGCACCGACCTGGACGTGGAACAGTTTGCTTTTGAATTCTGGGCCATTGTCCTCGCATACCACCATTTCGCAAGACTCCTGCGCCGGGATGATGCCCGTCCCCGCGCCACCCGAGCCTTTGCCATCCTCGTCGAAGAGGCCAAAGCAACCTGACCCCTGGAGGAATCCAATGCTCCTGAAAAAGGCAACGACACCACTAAATAGCACGACCGTTCGTGCGCCGAGGCGATTTGGCGAGCTTTACCGGGAGCACCTCCTCCTCAAGGACGGTACCCGAATAGTCCTTAGAACAGTCTTGCCCGAGGACAAGGAAGTGCTGCGCGTAGGGTTCCAGCGCATGTCGGCGGAATCCAGGTTCAAGCGTTTCCTCTCCTACAAGATGAGCCTAACCGAGCGAGAACTGCGGTATTTCACCGACATTGACGGTGAAACTCACTTTGCCCTCGCCGCCGGACAGCCCCTTGTTGGGGGCGGAGTTGAGGGCATCGGCACCGCGCGTTTTGTCTGCCTCAAGGAGGACCCTGGAGCCGCGGAAGCAGCGGTGACGATCCTCGATGATTGGCAGGGAAGAGGAGTTGGACGTATCCTCTTCGAGCACCTCATGGCGGCCGCCAGAGAGCGTCACGTAGAACGTCTCAATTGCACCGTGCTCGCCAGCAACAAGGCGATGCTAGGCCTCCTCAGCTCTTATCCGGAGAGCGAGCGTCGGTGGCAAGGGGATTCGATCCAGATCACCCTGGACCTCGGGGCGCCAGAACCTACCTCACCCAAATGAGCCCATAATTACTCGTTGTGAGCATCCCGTAGTTGTAGATATTCTTGCCCTGAACCAAGGCCCTGAAGTCGAATCTGCCCTCATTATGATAGTTGCCAAAGCCCTGAGGGTTGGGGTTCGTAGTTTCTCCCGACGCATCACTACCGATACCAATAACCGCGGTCTCCGGCGGGGAATACCCGGAACCTCCGTTGGCGAGGTCATCCTTCAGACCCGGCAGGTGCCCGTTACGAACACAGATGGTGCTCTTACTGATATTGTCATGCGGCCCGAACATGATGCCATGAATGTATCCCCCACCCGGTTTCGCACCGATTTCACCGCTCTTGATGGCTGCTGCAGGGGAGTATTTGGTGCACACCGGCGTGGTCCATACCGATTGGTTGGCAAAGTTCTCTATACCGTCACCGATCCCGTCCGCCCACACGCCGTAGACCAACGCCCCCGTATCCTTCACATTGACGGTCATTAGCAGGTCTGTGAGTACCAGCAGATCGAACGCCGGGTTCTTGTAGTCGTCCGTACCCTCAAGGACACCTGTCGTCTCACCATTGAACCAAAGCGTCTCTGGCATTTCGCTGTTGTAACGACGAACCCAGTTGAGCGCGCCATCGTCGCTGAGTCGGGCGACCAAGGTCCAGCCTCCCTCCCCAGTCTCCATGTCGCACAGGGTTGAAAATGGCTCCACGGGACCGCCGCCATCCGGATCGATAATATGGTTGCCTGAGACAGCGGCCGGGTCTGCTGCCAAAATCGACTGGCAGTCAGCGGGCACGCAAATGTCATTGGTTTCCGGGGAGCAATCATCGTCAACTTCGTTGTAGCAGACTTCCTCAGTCGACGGTCCTATTGTGGGGTCAAGTGGTGCACAGTCAACACCGTCGACGTCTCCGTCGTTGTCATCGTCCTCGTCCAAGCAATCTGGCTCCCCATCGTCGTCACTATCGAGGAACCCGTCATCGGCCTCACCATCGCAATCGTTGTCGAGACCATCGCAAACCTCCTCAAGGGAACCTTCAAACGGGTCACATTCGACAACTTCGCCTTCCATGCAGTTGGCCACAGTGTGCAGACATTCGCCCAGACCGCAAAAGGTCTCTCCCAACTCCTCATCGCTTTCGCCGTTGCAATTATTGTCCAGAGAATCACATACTTCGTCGAGGGAACCTTCCATGGGATCGCATTCGACAGCTACGCCGTCCATGCAGTTGGCCACTGTGTGCTCGCACTCTCCTAACCCGCAAGTGGAGTCACCCAGACCTTCGTCGCTCTCGCCGTTGCAGTCGTTGTCGATTCCGTCGCAAACTTCCAACGCTGGCACCGCTGCATCGCAGACAAGTTGCCCGTCGATACAATGGTCCACGCCCGTACAACTTCCTACATCGTTCTCAATGGAGCAATCGTTGCCGTCGGTTCCCTGGTCAACCAGGCCATCGCAATCGTTGTCGATCAGGTCACATACTTCCTCCCCCGGGATTGTGACATCCATGGGCGCACAATCCTCGCCATCTGGTGAGCCGTCGCCATCGTCATCGTCATCGCAGAGGTCCCCCTCTCCATCTCCATCGAAATCATCCTGCAACGGATTGGCGATATCGATGCAATTGTCCTCGTAGTCGAAGAGCCCGTCTCCGTCTGAATCAGGTTCCATACAGTCGGCGATGCCATCGCCGTTGGAATCTGGGTAGCCTTCGTCAACGGCGTCATTGCAGTCGTTGTCGATCCCGTCGCATACCTCCAGCGCACTGGGGCTGATGGCCGGATCCGTGGGGGCACAATCTTCCTCGTCGGGGGTCTCGTCATTGTCGTCATCATCGTCGCACGCATCGCCCAACTCGTCGTCGTCACTGTTTAGCTGGCCAGGGTTGGCGACGTCTGGGCAATTATCTTCATAGTCAAAGACCGCGTCCCCGTCCGAGTCGTCTTCCATACAATCGGCGGTACCATCACTGTTGGAATCAGGATACCCTTCGTCCACCTCATCATTGCAGTTGTCATCGTAGCCGTTGCATTGCTCGTCGTTCGACGGGAAGATCATGCCATCCATGGGCTCACAGTCTTCACCATCCGGGGCGCCGTCGTCATCATCGTCGTCGTCACAGGCGTCCCCGGTTCCATCCTCATCGAAGTCTTCTTGCAGCGGGTTCTCCACCATCGGACAGTTGTCTGTGACATCGGGAACTCCGTCTTCGTCGCTGTCCAATTCGGCACAGTCCGGGATTCCGTTGTCGTTATCATCCGCGAATCCTTCATCGATCTCGCCGTTACAGTCATTATCCAGTCCATCGCAAATCTCTTCGATGGGAATGGCCGCGTTGCAAATCTCCTCACCCTCCTGACAGACCAGTTCGCCAAGGCAGGTTCCCGAGCCATTCTCTACTGAACAATCTCCACCCCCTAATTTCTCATCCACCATGCCATCGCAGTCGTTGTCCAGCCCATCGCAACTCTCTTCAGCCGCAAACTCCCCGGCGCATTCCGTCAGTCCTTCTGTCGTGCAGTGACGTTCGCCAAAGCAGGAACCGAAATCATTGCCCAGGATGCAGAGCGTTTGGATCCCCAATTCCTCGTTGGCCGCCACAGCCCACCCACTGCAGGGGCACTCGCCGACCTTCAATCGACAACCGGAGAAAGGCTCACCGTCAACGTCGAACCACTCCTCGCACCCGTAACCGTTGGGGCAATCACCATCCACGTCACAGCCCGAAGCACAGTAATTGCCGGGGACGCCGTACTTGAAACAGCGCTCACCAAATTCATCGGAGAACGCGCTGGCACACTCCTCGTTTGTCTGGCAGGGCTGGCAGAGCGTATAGGGCTCAGGGGGAAAGCAAAAGCTATCGCCCAATTCGACCTCAAACGTGACCAGGCAGTGCCAACCATCGGGACAGTCGTCCGCACCACATGGAGGGATGCAAATCCCGCCGCTTTGGCTTGCATAGCAGTATCCGGATGCACATTCATCGTGGCTATCACACGGGTCACCCGCCTGCCCCCGCGGGGGCAAGTCGAGCACTACCTCCCCGGGCTCCAGTTGGTCTGGCAGACCGATCTCTACCACGTCCTCGGGAAGAACCAGCTCGACCAACCCTTCCCCTTCGCTACTGACTTCCTCAGTAGCATCACCAACCCCGTCCACCATGTCACTTCCGTCCAGCGACACCGTCCCACCGCCGCAACCACTTCCCAGCGCCACCAGAAGCAGCGCAAAAGTCCATCTCCGATTCATGGGCTCCCTCCTCGAATGCAGTCCTGTCGGCCGTCAGCCGCGCCTTAGGTTACTCTCTGGCTCCAACTGAGTACAAGGTCTTTCAGGGGTTGGAATCTGCTGCCTCAGTGCGGATGAACATGAACCAGTAGACCCCCGGCGCGACTTGGGGAGTGTAAGGCCGGTAGGGAGCGCGCCCTTCCTGGATGGCTTGCATCAGAAGAAACTCGCCAAAGTTCGGCGTCTTCACCTCGGTACCACGACCAAATGGAGTAGGGCTCCAGACGAAGGTGACAATCAGGTCGGGTTGCTGCTCCAATATGTAGTCTGTATGGTGACGCTCGTGACCAAGATTCGCCCTCTTCAAGTCAGGACGTGTGGCACCTCGCTTGGCGACCTCTCGGTTGCAAACTCCGACGATGTCCACGACGTGGGTCCCGGAGAAGTAACTGATCGCTCCCATGGGGGTCGCCGCTACCTTCGCCTCGGGATGGACGTGCTTCAGGAAGGCCCCCACCTGGGCCCAACGCTCGACTTTGGCAAATGGCCCCTGGGGAGGGATGTCATGCCTGATGGCCGCGGTCAGAGCCAATCCCCCGACTACACCAGCCGCGATCCAGGGTGCACTCCCCTCACGCACTCGACGAACCGCCGACCAGATACCCACCACGGCCAGCAAATCAAGCAGCGGAATGAGTGGCATCGCCAGGCGGCTGTACAAGTAGAAATCACCGCCACTCCGGAGATAGAAGGCGAACCAGAGGGTGCTGGCAGCAAGGACAAATGCCACCGGTCGGCGGGTTCTACGATGCAACAATGCCAGGGGAGAAACGAGGATGAGAGGATGCTCCATGGCAACCGCCAGGATGTACTCTCCACCCAACACGAAATGAGTCCACGTACCCCCCGATTTCGCCCAGAAGGTATTTGGCAAGATGTCATGAAAGATGAGCCATCGGGCCAAAGCTATGCAGATTCCGGCGACAGCCAGGGGAATCCAGAAAAGGAGCTTCCTGGCCTGGGGAAAGATGGGCAGAACAAGAGCAAAAAGCACGCACTCTGGTCTGGTCAGGATTGCTACGACCACAAGAGTCCGAAGGCCCCTCAGGTTTCCGGACAGTGAGGCACGGAAGAGCAGCGCAACAACCAATATCGCCAGCCCAGCTTCAACCCCGACCACCGCATAGAGAAGCAGATGGTGGTCAAGGGCAAAGAGAGCGGCCAAGGCGAACATCAAAAGCAAGCCGAGTCGAGTATCCTCGCCGACGAAACGGACATCACGCACCGTCAACAACGTAACGATCAGCGCCGCGGCAAGGAGCATTGGGCAGAGCACCTGAGTCAGTAACTCGAGGTCTGGAAGAACCAATCCGCCAAGGGTCAAGAGCAGTAGATAGAGCGGGGAAGTGAAACCCTCCAGAGGCCCGTCGGCACAGTTGAAAGAAAGGGGGCACCCGGCGTAGATCTGCTGCACGTATCGCAGGAAGATATAGGCATCGTCGAAGATTGCGTAGGCATGTCGCACGGTGAAAAGTAATACTGCAAGGGTGACTCCCGTGGCTGCCAGAACGGGGGCTGCCAGAGTCCATCGGTCGTTGAACCCTCTCACAAGGCCTGTCCCGTCCATTTCCTTTTTGACCGAATCAACCATGAACTTCCCACTTGCGATGGCTTGACCGAAAACACTCTACGTCAAGTTTGCCCGCACATGCAACGGGTTCGCCAGCATATGCAGCGGAAGTTAATTCCCCCGGCAGTAGCTGGTCGAGCGGCACGCACTGCCCCCCCTGCCAATCTGGAGCACAACCACTATATTGCCGAAGCAGTTCGTTCATATATAACACGTCTGCGCCCCACATAAGGGAGGGATGTCACCTTTGAAATCTCTAGACTACTCGAATCGCGCGGAGTTGGCCCACATCTTCGGCCGGGCCATGGGAGGTCACCAGGACGTCCTGCTGCGTCCAGCGAAGGAGTCGGACCCCATCGCCGAATTTGCCCGGTCCGTGGTCGCGGGACTATCAAGGCAGCCGCGGGAATTGGAGTGCCGCTATCTGTACGACCAGCGGGGTAGCGAACTCTATGAACAGATTACTGCGCAGCCAGAGTATTACCCGGCCCGCACCGAAGCGAAGATCCTTGGCGACAATGCCGACAAGATTGCCCGTCTGACTGGTCCGGCCACACTCGTCGAACTGGGGTCCGGGTACTCGACCAAGACCCGCCATCTCCTCTCTGCATACACTTCGGCAAACGCCGCACCCACCTATATCCCCATAGATGTCAGTTCCAGTGCACTGTTGGAGGCAGCCGAGAGCGTTGATAACGAGTTCGAGCACCTTCAGTACATCGGAGTCAACGGGCTCTACGAAGATGCCTTCCCGCTATTGCAACAAATCGGGCCTAAGGTTGTAGTCTTTCTAGGAGGCACCATTGGGAACTTTTACAGCCGCGAAGAGGACCTCTTCTGGTCCAATATCTCCCGAAGTCTGTCACCGGGAGACCACTTCCTTTTAGGAGTCGACCTGCATAAGGAGTCGAGCATCCTGGAGCCGGCCTACAACGACGCAGCAGGAGTCACCCGACAATTCACCCGCAATCTCTTCGCCCGTATGAATAGAGAATTGCGGTCAGGCATCCGGCTGGCTGCCTTGGAGCACGTCGCATTCTACAATCGATCTCGCAGGCGAATGGAGATATACGCCCGTTTCACCGCTGATCAGGAGATCATGGTTGCGCCACTGAATCGCTCCTTCAACGTAAACGCAGGGGAAGAAGTACGTATCGAAATCAGCCGCAAGTTCAGCCTCGAAAGTCTTGTTCCAAAACTTAGGTCCTTTGGGTTACAAAAGCGTGAGACCTTCATGGACGAAAAGGGTTGGTTCGCACTGATTCTACTTCGACGAGGAGAGCTGGATGGCACCGCTACCGCCTGATTCGAAACTCCCTTCAAATCCCAAACCAACAGAATACAAGGACGGACTCTGCGGCATTTGTCCCGCCGGCTGCTGGGTGCGAATTGGCATGCACGAGGGCGAAATCGTGGAGGTCACACCACTCCCGGATCATCCCCTGGGAATGATCTGCACCATCGGTAGCCATTCACCACAGGTCATCTATGACCCGGACCGCCTGAGATACCCGCAACGTCGTGTGGGCAAGAAGGGGTCGGGGAAATTCGAGCGGATCTCCTGGGACGAAGCATTTGCTGAAATCGTCTCAAGGTTGCAACAGATCAAAGCGGACCACGGAGCAGAAGCGACCGCCATATATACCGGTCGTGGCTCCTTCGACATGGCCCTGTGCGATGTCTTCCAACCGGCTGGCGTAGCAGTCAGCTCTGCTTCAAGCGTACTCTTTCCCTTTGGCTCTCCCAACTCGTTGGGGGTCGGGGCGCTCTGCTACGTTTCATTCGCCATGATCGCTCCCCACACAACCCTCGGGGAGATGCTCATTACGATGGACGTTGACGTTGAGCAGGCGGACATGATCGTCCTCTGGGGGGCCAATCCGGCCACCGACTCTCCCCCGTTGCTCCATCAGCAGGTGCTCCGAGCCAACGCCCGTGGTGCGGAGGTAGTCGCCATCGACCCCCGCCGCAATTTCACCGCCCGAGAAGTTGATGCGGACTGGGTATCGCTACGTCCCGGGACCGATGGTGCCCTGGCCTTGTCCATGATTCACGTTCTCATTGAAGAAGAGCTCTACGACGCAGATTTCGCCGACAACTGGACTATCGGATTTGACGATCTCGCACGTCTGGCGCAGCACTATCACCCCGATGCGGCGGCAGAAATCACCGGGGTACCAGCGGCTACCATCCGAGACCTCGCCCGTCGCCTGGCAAGCGCCCGGGGCGCTTGCCCAATTATGTACACCGGACTTGAGTACTCCGATTCCGGGGTGCAGGCCATTCGCGCCGTCCTGACACTCTGGGCCCTGGCCGGACAACTCGATGTGCCCGGCGGATTGGTCATTCGCATGAAAGAGAATGTCTTTCCTCAGAATCGCTCGGGCCTGCAAGCCAACCCTCAGCCGGAACTGGCGTTGGGCCTCGACCGTTTCCCGGTCTACAGCATGTATCGAGGCGAATCGCACGCCATCTCGTTGCCCCAATCCGTGCTTGAGGGAGAACCCTACGCCATTCGAGCCCTGCTCATCCTGGGCGGGTCAATTGTCACTTCCTGGCCGCAACCTGATCTCTGGCGCAAGACGTTGGAGAAGCTGGACTTCCTCGTCACAATCGACCGCCACCTGACTGCCGACTCTGCCTATGCAGACATTGTCCTGCCGGCCACGACCCAGTATGAGATCACCTCCTTCATGCGCTACGGCCCACTCTTTAAGATCAGAGAGCGGATGATCGACCCGGTGGGCGAGTCGCGGAGCGACTTCGCCATCCTTGCAGAGCTGGCGGATCGCCTCGGCTACGGACACCTCTATCCGCAAAGCGAGGAGGCCCTTCTGGAGCACGCTCTGGAAGGTACTGGCTTCTCGCTCGAGGAGGTTCGAGCACAAGGTGGGAGCATCCAGTTGCCGGGACAGATGATGCAATACCGGAAATGGGAGAAGGGCCAGTTGCGGGAAGACGGGACCCCGGGCTTCAATACTCCTACCGGGAAGTTCGAGATTGCATCCACGGTTCTTGCTGAGCACGGCTACGAGCCCCTCCCAGAATACACCGAGCCACAGGAGGGACCACTGGCCCGGCCTGACCTGGCGCAGCGCTTCCCACTGGTCTTCAATTCCGGCACCAGGACAAAACATGATTTCCGCTCTCAACACCACGGTGTCGCCAGCTTGTCGCAATATCAACCCGACCCGACTGTCACCATGCACCGAAACGACGCCCAGGCGAGAGGCATCGAGGATGGTGACTGGGTTTGGGTGGAGACACCTCGAGGACGGGTCAGATACAGAGCCACACTGACCACCGACATCCATCGAGGGGCCATCGACGCACAAATGGGCGGCGGCGGCCCCCTGGGCACGAAGAGCTGGCAGGAGTGCAACGCCAATGCCTTGACCGATCTGGAGCGGCATGACCCAATCTCCGGTTTTCCCGTCTACAAGACCCTGCTATGCGAAGTTTCCGGAGACGATGCATTGGATGGTTCTCGCGTGTTGCCAAAAAGTGAGGATCAACATGGGCTGGACGAGTCCATGGCCAACCGCAAACCTCCAGAGCAACTCCGCAAAGTCTACCTTGACCACAACGCAACTACTGCGGTGGATGGTCAGATAAGGGCTGCGATGGAACCGTTCCTGACAACGGAAGGTGGCAACCCGTCCAGTGTACACACCAGGGGCAATCATGCCCGGCAAGCTGTTGAGGGGGCGCGCCGCAGCCTGGCGAAAGCTATCGGCTGCACCGCCCGCCGCACCATCTTCACCGGTTCCGGTTCTGAAGCCAACAATCTCGCGCTCAAAGGAGTGTTGCATGCCTTTCGTGCGAAGCATCAGGTCTACGGTCACTTGATCACCTCTGCCGCCGAGCATCCGTCCGTTCTGCGAACCTGCCAGGCACTCGAAGAAGAGGGCCACAAACTCACTCTTCTTCCGGTAGATGAATCCGGGCTTGTGGACCCTGAGGCTCTGCGCAAGGCCATTTCACCCGAAACCGTACTCGTCACCATTATGGCCGCCAACAACGAAACGGGCACCTTGCAACCGGTCAAGGAACTGGCCCGAATCACCCACGAGCAAGGGGCTCTCTTTCACAGCGACGCGGTACAAGCACTGGGCAAGATCCCCATTCGCGTCGAAGAACTGGGCCTCGACCTGATGACCGTCTCGGCTCACAAGCTGCACGGGCCCAAGGGAGTCGGGGCCCTCTATGTCGCCAGGGGGGTAGAACTAGCGCCTTTGATTCACGGTGGCGGCCAGGAACAGGGGAAACGGGCTGGCACTGAGAACGTGGCCGGGGTGGTGGGCTTCGGTAGAGCGTGCGAATTGGCTGAACGCAGGCTCCTCGCGGGCGATGCCACCAGAATAGCGGCTCTGCGCGACCAGCTTGAAAAGAGCATGCTCGCCGCGGTGGAAGGGGCCAAAGTGAACGGCCACCGTGAGTTGCGTCTGCCCAATACCCTGAACATGACCCTCCCCGGTATCCGCGGCGAATCCCTCGTCCTCGTCCTCGACCGCACGGGAATCTACTTCTCCTCTGGATCGGCCTGCAAATCTGGAAACCCCGACCCCTCTCACGCCCTCAAAGCAATGGGGCTATCGGACGAAGAGGCGCACTGTGCGGTACGCTTCTCACTGGGCCACGAGACCACTGCTGAAGATATCGAGTACACCTTGGAGTGCTTCTCCAAAGCCCTCAGGGAGGCGGCACTCTCGGTCAGATTTGTGGGGTGCCGCTAGAAGCTTGGAGCGACTATTTCCAGGTGCGCGCAACGAGTGCAAATCGAAGCTCGCTACAAGAAGAGTCCGATGTAACCGTGGACGGTTGCCAGGAGGAAGGCCAGGTAGGCAAAAACCTTGTGTAACCGAAGCAGCAGGCGGGCTCGTCCCGGCAACCGGATCAAACGGGTCCAGATGGCCAGAACCAGCAGGCACCAGGTGGTAACACCAAGCCCAGTCAGCAGCAACGCCTTACGAAACCCAAGAATCATCGGTGCCTGCAATTCAACTCGCTCTTCCAATTCGACGGCCGAAATAACCTCGACCTCGGCCGGTGCCAGATCCTCAGCCGATTCTGCGGCCATCTCGTCCATGCTGAGGTCAAATTCATCACCGGCAGGGTCCTCGGCGGGCAATCTTCCAGGATCTGAGGCCTGGCGAATATCGGCATGCAAGGAATGGGAGAGCAGCAGGCACCCAAGCACTAGGGTCAGCCGTAGAATTGAGATTACGTTCGCCTTCATATGGATCAGTCCCATTGCCTGAGGATCGTGAAGCCTATTATTACATCCCTCGGCCCCAGGTGAGAACCAGTAGGTATTGCATCGAGGGTTACATATTGGGTATTGGAAACCAGAAGGGTGAAAGCGTGGCGCCACGTCAGGAACGAAACGCCCCCGGTAATTGCTGGCCATCCACCCCCATAGCCGGCAATCGGGGCCAGAGTGTCGGCCCGCACCTCCAACCAATCCAGTGGCCGATAAGCAAGTGACCCACCCGCCGCCAGCGACCCGTTCGTATCGCCAGTACTCTTCAAAGCACCAGTACTATCTGAGGACCCGGCAACGAGCCCGCCTACTTCCAGTCCGAACGCGAAGGGTACTCGCAAGGCGACGAAGCCGTTCCAGGCGACCGCGTCGTCGATTCGGGGCTGGTAGAACCAACTCACGCCGGCCCCCAGGACAAGACCGACGAAAGACTGATCGGCACGCAACAGCCGCACTCGCACATAGCTATCGTAGGTGTCGAATAGTTCAGCAACACCATTTTGCCTGGTTACCGAAAGATCGAGGTAATCCGTAAAAGCGTAGCGTAGGGCGAGGCCGATCTTCAGCGCACCACCATCAAGTCCCAACGCGTCTTCGAAAGCGTTTTGATACCAGTGCTCTCGATACCTGATCGGGCGAAAAGCACGGTGGTCCACCGTGAATTGCAGAGTTCCTGCAGCAGCCATGTAGGCCGAAGGGATGGTCAGACTCCGGCACAAGGTCGCATGAGGCTCAACAGCCGCCACGGAGCCCGTGGGGGTCACCATCTCTACGGGCCCGGCATCATCTACCTCAAGGTCAAACGAATCTTCTTCCGGGGGCTTCGGATCCGGGGACGATGAGGCAACACTCTCACTCGCCTGGAGCGCGTTCGAGCTGAAAGTCAACGCAACGAAAAGAACCAGGAAACTTCTCGCTGCCGACAGCTCCGGGAATGAGCCCCTCACTGCAGGCTCCCGCCCTCTACCCAGGCATGTATCAGAGCCTTGTCCTCTTCGCCCAGCGGACCGGCCGGGGGCATCGACCCGGCGGTAACCCGGGTATCTATCAAGTCAGCTTTCGCAGCGGCCCCCTCGTACGTGTCGAAGTTCACTCCCACGGGAGCTCCATTGCGATCAGCGCCTTGTAACTGCGAGGAGTGACACTGGGTACAATTCGCCGTAAATATGGGTTCAACGTCGGCCCAGACCGGAGCACCGCCGCCATCGTCATCACTCACGTTCGTATCGAAATCGGTGACCGGATCGGCCTTGTCTCCACAACCCCAGAGCAAGAATAGTGCACCTGCGAGCGCTATCACCCTCATTGAATTTACCATGTATTCCTCCTATTATGACGTATGATGGAGTATGGAGAAGGAGGAGCACTGGTGTCAACGCATCTCTTCAAAAGGCGCCATTTCATTCGCTCAATTGGGGGCACGCTCCTCGCCCTATTGCTCCGTCCATTTACCCCTGTTTCGGCCCGAACGCCCGAAGACCCTCCGGCCGCGAAGCTGGTGGCAATTCCGCTGGACCAGGTTCCCGCCCTGCGCAAGATTGGCGGATTTGTCTACGTAACAGTGAAGGGGAAGTCCCTGCTGCTCTTACGCCCCGCAGAGAAGAAGATCGTAGCACTCTCTCCCATTTGCACTCACGAGCGATGCACAGTCGCCTACAAACCGGAGCGGAAGGGGATCGTCTGCCCGTGCCATGGCTCTGAGTATGATGCAACCGGTACTCCCACCAAGGGCCCGGCCAAAAAGGCCCTGACCCGCTATCCCGCTGGGCTCAAAGATACTCAAGTAATCGTCAAACTGCCCTGAAGGGCGATCTGATCACGGCTGTACCCCGGTCCGTTCTTGAAGGGAGGTATGGCGTT
>CAZFVN010000020.1:0-50613 GCA_964522395.1 uncultured Myxococcales bacterium | reverse complement strand
AAATCACGAACGTATCTCGGACCGTGAAACGCTATCTCGGAAAGTCAGGCTAGGAATGAAAATCTCTCAAGCATATCAGTTTCCTCGCTGTTGCCTGTGCCATGGCTCTCTGGTGGCGAACTGCTATTCGACCTTCACCCGCTCAAAACCGAAATCGTCATCGGAATCGTCTGCGGCGGGTCTCTTGCCTGTCTCCTTCTCCGGCAGGATCTGCACTCTCTCAAAACCAAGGTCATCGTCAGAACCGCCGGCCGAGTTGGCCTTCTTCGAAGCGGATTCCTTCTTGCGTGCGGCCCTTCTTGCCGCTCTATTCTGCTTCTCTGCCTCGGCCTGCTTCTCGGCCTCGGCTATCTTCTCGGCTTCGGCCTGCTTCTCTGCCTCGGCTATCTTCTCGGCTTCGGCCAGCTTCTCGGCTTCGGCCAGCTTCTTGGTTTCGGCCAGCTTCTCCGCCGCCTGCTTCTCGGCCTTCGCCAGCTTCTCTGCCGCCTGCTTCTCGGCTTCCGCCAGCTTCTCTGCAATCAGCTTTTCAGTATCAGCCAGCCTAGCTGCTTCGGCTATCTTCTCCGCTTCGGCCAGCCTTGCTGCTTCGGCCTGCCTTGCTGCTGATGCTTTCTCCTCCGCAAATGCGGAAGCTTCGGTTCCAGGGGATTCTGGTAGCGTCTCCCCGGCCGGTTCTACTGATATCCCCCCACCTTCAGATTCCTTCACTCCGTTAGCAGGCAAGTTTTCCTTACCGCCTCCCAGCCACGGTTGCCAGACTGCCAGCATCGCAATCAGAGCAACCGACAGGACCCCCACGATGGCATAGAGCCCCAACCTGCTGCGCGGTGCCGACGGTGCCAGCGGCGCTGGGGGAGTTTCTGCTGCGGACACCTCCTGGCTGGTGGGAGCAATTCCGACTGCCCCGGGCACCGCAGCTTCCTGGGCATGGTCGGGAGCATGTATATCGGGAGCGGAAGGTTCACTCCCGGCAGGCGGCGGTTGCAGGTCTACCGCTTGACCGGCATTGCCGGAAGCCGGTCGGTCGAATGCCGTTGGCGCCGGTGTCCGAACGAATGCGGTTTCAGCATTCGTGTCCACCGGTTCAACTTGAGCCTCTTGCGCTTTTCGCAGGGGGTCACCATATTCATCGGTGACCGAGCGCAACCCATGGGAACTGGTGGCCATCGGCGAGAGGCTTACGGTCTCCGGATTGAAATCGTGGTCGTCCAGCGCCCCCTGCAAGGCCGTTCTGAATTCCCGAACACTCCGGAAGCGTTCAGCCGGTTCCTTCGCGAGGGCTTTCTGGATGAATCTGTCGATGCTAACGGGCACCTCCACCTTCGGGTTCCGGATGCTGATCGGCTGAGGCCTCTCGTTGAGGTGCTTCATCATCAGCTTCATGGGGGTTGTTGATTTGAAGGGCGGAATCCCTGCCAGGGTCTCGTAGAGGACGATGCCCAGGGAATAGAGATCGCTGGCCGGCAGTGCCTGGTTGCCAAGGATCTGCTCCGGACTGAGGTAGGCCGGCGTGCCGCAGATCATCCCCGTACGAGTGACGGATTCGAGGTCCGACTCTCCCACCAGCTTGGCAATTCCGAAATCGAGAATCGTAACGTGATCCGCTCCCCTCTTCTGCGATACGAACAGGTTGTCGGGCTTCAAATCACGGTGCAGAATCTCGGCCTCGTGGGCTTCCTCAAGGGAATCCGCCGCCTGCAGCAGGATGTTTGCAGCCCTGCGGTGGTCGAGTGCCCCGTCCTTCTTGATCACGTCCGACAGCGGCAGACCGGGCAGCAACTCCATGGTGTAGTAAAGCAAGCCGTCGTCGGTCACACCAAAATCGTAGAGTGTTATGGTGTGTGGGCTGGAGAGGGAGGCAATGGCACGAGCCTCAGTGAAGAACCGGGTGATCGTGGACTTGTCCTTGACCATGTCTTTGCGCAGTACTTTTAGCGCAACCTTGCGCCCAATCATGGTCTGTTCAGCCACGTAGACCACTCCCATGCCGCCTTCGCCGAGTTTGGACAGGACTCGGTACCTGTCATCGAGTTTTTTCCCGCTAAGGTCTTTCTCTTCGTCGAGGGCAACGAGCCTCTCATCGCACTCGATGCAGCGAGTTACGGCAGAAGGAAAGTCCTTCTTGCATTTTGGGCAGTACTTGTCCAAATCGATAGCTCCAAATTTGATCGTACCATTGTTAGCAGAACTGACGACCGTCGTCAAATACGGGATGGAGCCGGACAGATCCCCTAAATGATCCCGCGGAACTGTGATTGGGGTATGTGATGGCATGGGGACAGGTCGAAGCGGCAAGTCTATGGAATGACAGGTGATTTGCCCGCCTGAGTAATGCTAGCCAAACTCTCATTTCCGGTTCAGCTTTGGTGCGGTAGCGATGTGGCGAAGAAGGAGCTGGATAGTGGGGAGGTCTGCGGTTGGCGACGATGACCATCGAGCTTCTTCGAGAATTACTGCAATCCGAGCGAGGGAGGGGCGTGGCCGCAAAATCTCGGCTGATTCCCTGGCGCGCGAGGGCGGGTAGAGTTGTGCCGGGGGTTACCTTGAAACCCTTATTCCTAAGTGTCTGCCGCAGGCGTTGAGCCAGCTTTTCCAGGACCGTGTGGTGGATCCGTGAACGGCGTCTTCTAAGCCAGCGGAGGGCGGGCGGCAGCAGGCTCAGGAAGATAAGGACAGTGATCAGAATAGCAGTGTTTCGAGAGAGGAATCCACGCCCCATCTTCTTCATCTCTTTGCGCATCTCTGAGATTGATAGATTGGGAGTAATGTTGACTTCGTTTTGCTTGGAAGCAAAGACGTTCCAGACCTTTGAATAGACCGCCAGTTGCTTCTCGAGGTCATATTCGACGACCCATTTGTACCACCGTAGCTTGATGGCATCGACCCAGAGTTCGATTGTTTCGAGGAAATCGAAGGTCTCGGGTAGTCGTTCCCCGGCCGGCGTAGGGTCGAAGGTAATCCATCCGTAATCGCCGAGGTAGACTTCCACCCAACTATGGGCGCGGGCCTCGGTGACGGTGTAGTAGTCGCCAAATTCGTTGTAGGTGGCTCCGAGGAAGCCATTCACCGGGCGGGAGGGGATACCTTGTGCGCGTAGCATAAGCACCATTGCGGTGACGAAGTATTCGCAGTGTCCCTCTCCCCGGACGAAGAGGAATTCTGCAACCGGGTCCTCGGGTGTTCCGGTGCCGGTGAGGGTGTAACTGTAGCTCGATTGCAGATGATCTCGGAGGGCGATTGCAGCATCATATTCGTTTGCGGTATTACCGGCAACGGTATTGGCGAGGTCTGTTATGCGGGAGTCCAGGCTCTCGGGAAGTTGAAGGTAGTGCTTGGCGATTTCCTGGGGATAGTAGGTGCCTGAGCGGCGTAGCCGGGCCGGAGCCACCGAGAATTCGCCGGAGCGAACGGTATAGCTGGTGCTGGTCCTTCCAGGGCCAGTGAAAGAGAGGTTCTCCAGGGGGTCCCGGAAAAAGGCCTTGGAAGTGCCTCTCCAACGGTCGAAGCGGGTGGCCAGATGGCGAATCGCCAGGGGCCGGGGAGCGGCGAAAAGTACTTTGGTATCAATATCCAGGGGTTCGAGATAGATGTCATACTCGTAGACCCTGAAATCGGACTGCGGCAGGCGTGGTAGATAGCGCACACCATAGTAGCCGTCCTGGTCTGCGGCAAGGGGTGTGGTACCCGTTTGAGTGCGGCTCCACGCCTTGCCATCGTAAGTGTCGAAGGCCATCCCTCGTAACTTGAGCGCACGGATATCAGGGCGCTCTTCAATAGATACAGGGAACTCCACACGCATGACCACTCGGGTGGAATCCTGGAGGGTACCAAAGTGGCCCAGTTCCAGAGAATCGGAGAATCCGGTAAGAGGATTGCCGGTACGAGTTTGGGCGGAGAAGAAACCGAGACCGAGGCGGGGGAAGAGGAGAAAGATGAGCATGGATGAGAGGAGCAGCGCCAGGGCCAGCGCTGAGGAGCCGACAAGGAAGCGACGGGTGACCAGTCGTGATGCCTTCCAGGCGATCCCTGAGCGCTCAGTACCTTCCTCTACCCGTTGGAGCAAGTGAGTATAGGTAAGGGCCCAGGTGAGGAGAACCGCGTAGAAAAGGAAGTAGATGGCGAAAGAGACGTCGGGATTGGTTACGGAAGCGGCCACCATCAGGAGAAAGGAGAGGGCGATGAGCTGAAACTGTTGACGCGCGGTGTGGTGCTGCAGCGTTCGGGTGACAGTGGCGAGGAGTGCGAAGATGATACTGTAGACGAGCCATTCTCCAGTCTGAAAACCGATGAAGAGAATGAGAGCAAAGGCGACGATAAGTGAGGTTGTAAAGACAATATTGGTGCGTCGTCCCCAGGGCTTCCCGCCAACGAACCAGCCGGCAATCAGACCGCCGGCGACGAAGACCCAAATGGCGCTGGGCAGCTCTTCTGTTCCCAACATGGGGAGACAGGAGATGGCCACCAGGAGGAGGCCGAGGAGGCGCACGGTGCGCAGCAGGGTCATGGGGCCCCTCCCGCTTGCATGGCGCTGATGACCGGTACCCCGGCGATGTCGATGGCATGGGTATCCAGGTCGATTTGAATGCAGATGTCCCGTCCTTTAGGGGCCACTGGAACTGCCCCCTGGTCTTCGTCCAGGTCGAGGAGTGCGAGCCGAGTGAAGATGTGGCGGACGGCGTTTGAGCCAGCGGCTGGAGCAATGGAAAGGGTGCCCGACTGGAAGCCAACGTCAAAGCTTGCAAGAGCCAACCGTTTGACTATGCTGGCCGCCAGTTCGATGGCCGTTTCGCCCTTTTCTTCGAGTAGTGGATGAGTCGATCGTCGTACCAGCCGTACGTAGATCCTTCGGGCGGTCAGGGCCTCGTATTCCTTGACGGCGAAGCGGTTGTGGCGGGCCGATTGCTTCCAGTGGACATCTCGCCATTCATCCCCTGGTTGCATGGGCCTTACCGAGAAGAACTCTGAGCCGCGGCCGACCCGATTGGCGTGCTCTTCGAAGCCGGTAGCGACGGCAAAAAAGACGTCTTCGACATTGGATTCACCACGCGGCACAACGACCACTTCGGCAGCGAATTGGAAGTTCCGGCTCTTGCGGAAGAAGGAGAAGGGGTAACCAGTTCCGATGCTAAAGGATGATACTTGATAGAGCCCGCGACGGAGGAAGGTCACGGCAGGAAAGAGGTAGTCAGAGCGTCCCGGCTCAAGGCGAAGCAGCGCGGGATGGGCCTGGTTGATTTCGGAGTCATTGGCGAAATGGACCTCACCATCCAGGGAGAACGAATTGAAGGCTCGCTTGCGGTTGGTGACCTGGATGGGAAAGAGGGTTTCGCTGCCGGCTACGCCACGGTTTGGGAAGTCAACCTTCCAGCGTACCTTGCGTAGCGAAAGCTCAGAGAGAACGCCGCTGGCGGTGATCAGTGAGAGGAGCATGGCCAGCAGCAAATAGAGTAGATTCGACCCCGTATTGACTGCGGCGAAGCCCATGCCAAGGGTGATCAGGACGAGGAACTTCCCCTCGTTGGTGAGGCTTAGTTTACGGGGGAAGAAGCGGCTCGCCATCATGCGATCCCAAAGAGATTTCTGACGGGCATCGCGAAAACGGATGAAGAAGAGGGCATTGATGAAGAGGAAGAACGCGGTTGTAACGTAGAGGCCCGGGTAGAGCTTGCCAAAGCGCACGGTCAGAATGATTACGGTTCCGGTGAAGAGGGCGAAGACGGAACCGGCGAAGGAGAAGCGCGGACCTTTGGGGCGGATGGCCTGCCAGAAGGTGCGTTTGCGCCGGGCGGCCTCGGCCATCAGGGTACCTGAATGGAGTCGAGCATCTCCTCGACGCGGGAGAGGGCCTGAGAGCGACCAGCAAAGAGTTGGGAGGCGCTCTTGAGTACCAGGCGGTGGGCCAACACATATGGGGCCACGTAGCGGATATCATCGGGACTGACGAAGTCTCGACCACGCATCATTGCCACGGCGCGGGAGGCCTTTAGTAGTTGGATGCCGGCTCTCGGGCTGGCTCCCAGTTCGAAGCGTGCAGGGTCCCGGGTGGCCAGGACGATATTGTGGATGTAGTCCACAAGGGGTTCTTTGATGGAGACTTCGGCGACCTTATGGCGCAGTCCAAGAAGTTGCTCTCGGGTCATGACCGACTTGACGTTTTCCATCTGCTGCTCTTCGTTGTGGCCGGTAATCACGAGTTTTTCTGTGGCCGAATCGGGATAGCCGATGGAGAGTGAAACGAGGAATCTATCGAGCTGTGACTCCGGCAGCGGATAGGTGCCGTGCAACTCCTTGGGGTTTTGGGTGGCGATGACGAAGAAGGGAGCTTCCAGAGGGAAGGTCTCACCGTCCAGGGAGACCTGGCTTTCGTTCATGGCCTCAAGAAGGGCGCTCTGGGTTCTGGGCGATGTACGGTTGACCTCGTCGGCGAGGACGATGTGTGAGAATATTGGCCCGGGCCGAAACTGGAATTCCCCTGTGGAGGGGTTGAAGACATTGGCACCGAGGACATCTGAGGGGAGCATGTCGGAAGTGAACTGGATGCGGCCGAACTTGCAGTCAAGACTGTTGGCCATGGCTCGTGCCAGGGTTGTCTTTCCAACGCCAGGCACATCTTCCAGCAGGAGATGGCCGCCGGCAACGAGGGTGGCCACTGCCAACTCTACAACCTCTCGTTTTCCTGCCAGGACCTTTTCAATTTCTTGAACGAGGCCGGCGATAGTGCCGTCCTTCTCGTTGTTGCTTTCGTCGCCAACCGCGGGAAAGCGTGTATCGGTTGGGGAGCGTGCCGGGTCATCGTCGAGGGGCTTCTTGTCGCTCACTTCGTGCATTCCTGCTCCTTTTGCTCCAATGCCGCTGAGAATATAGTGTCCGAGAGGACTCTTTCAAGCGATTCGACGATCTCCTGGTGGCTCCATTTGCGGGCTTTCAGTTGACTTCGAGTCGCCTTGACTGCCCCCTCACCATCACAGAGGAAACCCAGCAGTACTTCGAAAGATTCCAGATCTCTGAGGCGTTGCGTTGCGTTGGTTCGCAGCGGGGCCTTTTCGACCAGGAGACGCAATAGCTCACGGGCCTCGTCGAGACGACCGAGTCTGATGTAGACGTCCACGAGATTATTGAGTAGGCGGGGTTCGTCGGGTTGCGACTTTCGCGCCTCTTCGTACAAGGTGGCGGCCTGCGCTGAGCGCCCCGTCGAGGCCAGGGCAACGCCAAGATTGTTCATTACTCCGAGGTCTTCCGGGGTGAGGTCGAGGGCCTTTCGAAGGGCGGTGACCGCTTCTTCATACCGGCCGCCCTGAATGAGGGCGATGCCGAGGTTTCGTGCTGCCTCGGCGAAGGCGGGGTTGTGGTCCAGGGCCTTCCGGTAGTCTGCCGCGGCCTCATCGTATTTTTCCATGGCCCAGAGGATGTTGCCCCGAATGAAGGGCACTTCGGGGGACTTTCGGTCGATGCGCTCTGCCGCCTGAAGGGTGGCCAGCGCCACCTTTGGGTCGCCAGTGAGAGCTTGCGTTTGGGCGAGCAGTGCCAGTGTGGGCACATCGGAGGGGTGCTTCTTGGCGGCCAATCCCGCGAGCCGCAAGGCCTCCGGAATTCTTCGGAGACTCAAAGAGGCTTGCACCGTCAGCCGCCCTACCTCCGGGTCGAAGGTCCCGCGGTTGAGAATCGGCACCAATATATCGAGAGCCTCGGCGTGGTTGGCGAGGAGGGCGTGGGCCCGCCCAAGGCAGCTTTGCCCCGTCTCGTCCAGTCGGAAGACCTTTCTTAGATCGTTTAGCGCGCCTCGGGCATCGCCTCGTTCGACGCGTAGACAGCCGCGACGAGTGAAGCCGCGGTCTCGCTCGCCGGGAACATTTTTGGCGAGTACCAGGTCGAGTTCCATCTCGGCTTCATGGAGACGTCCTTCGGCGAGGAGGGTGTTGGCCCGCTCAAGTGAAGGCTCCGGAGGTGGGGGGGGTGGACCACAGGCGGAGAGGAGAAGCAGCAATGAGCACAAAACCACAACACTTCTGATCATGTTGACTTCCTTGCTGAGAGAGGGCGGGGGTCGGGTCCCCTTCCCTTTGACATCAGTTAACCGCGACTGTAAACTCATGGCGTGTTTCGAGCAAGGTGCAATTGCGCGCGCAACAAGAGGGGCAACATGAATCATCTGGCCAGATGGAGCCTGCTGGTGACCGCAGTTGCATGGGTCGTCGGGTGTGGTGCCGAAGCCGTTCAGATCGAAAAAGAGGTGATTGACGCGGCGGAACATGAGGCGGGACCGACGGGGGATGTGGCAGTGATCCTCCCCGACGTGACCACCGATCAATGGTGGTTCAACGATACCTATGGCGGTGACGACTCGAGTGGAGTCGACGGCGATATGGAGCCTGGGGAAGTTGGTTTTGAGATCGCAGGACCGGAGCCGGGGACCTTTGGCTGGCCCTGTGAAGAGAACGCCGATTGCCTTTCCAGCTATTGCGTAGAGACCTGGCAAGGGAAGGTCTGCTCCACCGGTTGCGTTGAAGAGTGCCCGGAAGAGGGCTGGAACTGTTCCCTCATTCAAAACTCCTGTCCCGACTGCCAGTACATTTGCGTCCCTAAGTTCGTGCACCTCTGCCAGCCCTGCAAAGACAACAACGAGTGTGGCGGAGAGCTGGTGGAGACGGGTGACCGTTGCGTTGATTATGGGCCCTTCGGCAAGTTCTGCGGCGGCGAATGCGTGTGGGATAGCGATTGTCCCGCCGACTATATCTGCCAGGGCTTCGATATTGGTGGGGAGTTGCTAGGTCAGTGCATGCCGGAAAGCGGTATTTGCGATTGCTCGACACTTTCGGTCAAGAAAGGGCTGACCACCATCTGTTATGAGCAGAACGAATTTGGCACCTGTCTGGGCGAGAAGATGTGCACGCCCCAGGGGCTCACCGAATGTGATGCGATAGTTCCCAAGCCGGAAGAATGCAACGGCATCGACGATGATTGTGATGACCAGATCGATGAGGAGATCCCGCAGATGGACTGCGAGGTGACCAACGCCTATGGCACCTGCAGAGGTACCTTTCTCTGTCAGGAATCGAATCTTATTTGCGATGCGCCTCAGGCCAAGCCGGAGGCCTGCAACGGCCTCGATGATGACTGTGACGGTGATACTGATGAAGACTTCCTGGACTCTAATGGCAACGGCCTGGCCGATTGCCAGGAAGAGGATGATGACGGCGACGGCATCAAAGACTGGGAAGATAACTGCGAAAAGGTCTACAACCCCGACCAGAAAGATTTTGATTCTGACAACATGGGCGATCTGTGCGATCCCGACGACGACAACGACCTGGCCAAGGATGGTGACGACTGTGAACCGTTCAACCCGTGGGTTTACCCCGGGGCGGTGGAGCAGTGCGACGGCATGAACAATGACTGTGACGATGACCTCGACGAGGGCTATCCTGACTTTGACCTCGACGGACAGGCCGATTGCGTGGACGTGGACGACGACAATGACGGTAATGATGATGAGTTTGATAACTGCCCATTTGTCTTCAACCCGGACCAGCTCAACACCGATGGCTTCCCTGATGGTGGCGACGAGTGTGATCCCGACGATGACAACGACGGTATCCTAGACTCAAACGACAACTGTCCCTCCGACTACAATCCGCTCCAGAAGGATACCGATGGCGACCTGATTGGTGATGCTTGTCAGGGTGATAAGGACGGCGACGGCATCGCCGATGAACTGGACAATTGCCCGCTGGTCTTCAACCCCGATCAACTAGATACTGACCTGGACCTCATGGGCAATGCGTGCGATGACGATGACGATGCAGATGGTGAGGTGGACCTCACCGACTGCGAGCCATTGGACCCGACCGTGAATCACTATGCCAACGAGGTTTGCGACGGTATTGACAACAACTGTAACTCCCAGGTGGATGAGGCAGGAACGGTTGGTTGCAAGGATTACTACCTGGATCAGGACGGAGACGATTGGGGCGCTGGTGCCAGTAAGTGCCAGTGCGGTCCTGCCGGCCAGTACACCGCCGATGACTTTGGTGATTGTGACGACCTCGACCCCACGGTGAATCCGGGGCAGACCGAGGATTGCTCCACGACCAAGGACGAAAACTGTAACGGCTCGGACAACGACGAAGATGCTCTCAAATGCGATCCTTATTACCTCGACCAGGATGGCGACAGCTTTGGCGTCAATGAGTCGAAGTGTCTCTGTCAGCCAGTAGGTAAGCACACCGCAGCCGTGCCGGGCGATTGCGATGACAACAATATCCTCATCAGCCCGGGCCAGAACGAGGTTTGTGCTAATTTCATCGATGACGATTGCGACGGCGATCAGAATGACCCCAACGCCGAGGGCTGCAAGGATTATTACTATGACGAAGACAAGGATGGCTTTGGAGTGACCGGTGACGTCCTCTGTCTCTGTCAGGCCTTTGGCAATTACACCGCACCGCAGGGCGGCGATTGCAACGACACTGTTTGGGGTTCGAATCCCAACACCCTGGAAGTGTGCGGGGATGGCATTGACAACGATTGCGACGGGTCGCAAAACGACGAAGATGCAATCGCCTGCAGTTGGTTCTACTCAGACGGCGATGGCGATGGCTATGGCAACCCCAACGATTCCAAATGCCTGTGCGACGGCTTCGGAAAGTACACCACTCAGTTGCTGGCCGACTGCAACGATCTGGTGCCGGCTATCAATCCAGGCGCAACGGAAATCTGCAACAACGCGGATGACAACTGTAATGGCATGCTTGACGAGGGTCCCGACGATGTGCTTTGCGCTCAATCACAGGGGATGCCTCACGTCGAGGATGTTGTCTGCTTGCAGGGCAAGTGCGCGGCCTCCGGGTGCACAACCGGTTGGCATGATTCGAACCTCGATGCGTCGGATGGATGCGAATGCGCGGACGATGCCAATGAAGGCAACAACAAGAGCTGCTCGGTGGCCCACGACCTGGGTGCGTTGAGTGATGGTGGGGCGGGCACTTCAAAGACCGCCAGCGGCAATGACCCCGATTCCAGTGGTGACTGGTTCCGGTTCCACGCCAAAGATGTCAATGAACCCAACACTGACAGCTTCCATGTGCGGGTGAAGTTCCTGAAGAATCCCGGCAATCAGTTCGCCTTCGACATGTATTGGGGAGCCTGTGGTGGTGCCAACGAAATCTGCGGCGACGCCACCGATGCCGAGTGGTACACCGACTTCTCCAATCCCGGGGCCAAGCAGAAGTGGCCATCGGTTCCGGGACCGGGAACCATGGGTGGCGGAGAGAAGAACTGCATGCCCGACTCAGAGCATGAATTGACGCCCACGAATTTCGCCGATGACACGACCGCTCAAACCCACCGCTGCATGGACAACTCCAAGCAGTTCTTCGTCCACGTCTTCCGGATTCCCGGTTCGAATCCGACCTGCAATGAATACCAACTGGAACTCTCTAACGGATTGTACTAGGCCCGTCGCACCACGCGATCCGTAGTCCATACCCCAAGCGCACCACCCATGCCTTCGTCAAAGGCAACTGTCTGCCGCTGCTGGCTGACCGCGCAGCGTTGGGGGTGCTGTACAGTCGTCAGCCAGCCAGGTCTGTGGCGGCCTGGGTGGTGCGCAAAGACTGACGGCGTCACATTGCAACCAACTGGGTATCCTGCGACTTCCTCGGGAGTGATTTGCTGCTGCGTGGTCGGCCCAGGGGCCTCCGGGTTGCACGGTGCGCAAGGGAGTGGCTCGGTCGCTTTAGGATGACCGCGGGGCGTTGAGGGGTGCTGTCAACAGTCAGCGAGGATCAGCTGGTTGGTGGTTTCGGCGGCCTGGGTGGGGCCGGGTCTGTGAGTTGCGGATGACGACGGCATGGGTGGGGCCGAGTCTGTTCCTAGGCGTGGAAGGCGGTAAGGGTGGGGCGGTGCTTGACACTTCTGGGACGCGCGTGGTCTGCTTGGGGGGAAGATAATGCCTACGGAGTCAGCCATGCGAAAGTCAATTCTGTTGTTCCTTTTTTCAGTCTACCTGGTGACGTCGTGTGGCGGCGGCGCAGTGGGTATCTTCGTTGACGATGTGGAGCCGTTAGGCGACGCTGGTGGCGTAGCTGACGGCGTGGTCGATACCTCAGCGGACGTAGTGCCCGTAGCCGATGCCCAAGATCTAATGATCGACCACGGTGAGCCAGACCTCTGGTTTTTCGATGCGGACCTCGGCGATCCGATATTGCAGGAGTGCACAGGTCCCGCTGATTGTGAGTCAGGGTTTTGCATCCAGACCATGGAGGGCAAGGTATGTACTCAAACGTGTATCGAAGATTGCCCTGAGGGCTTTGAATGTGTGCTCCATGAAGCGAGTTTGCCCGATGAAATCTACATCTGCGCACCGCCATGGGTCAGCCAGTGTCGCCCTTGCACTATCAACTCTGAATGTCACGCCAATGGCGTCGACCTGGGGGAGGCTTGCGTGGAATATGGTGCGGCCGGGAGTTTCTGCGGCTCACCCTGCACTGTGGATGAAGAGTGCCCTGCCGGTTACTTGTGCAGTGAGGCGGTAGATGTTTCCGGCGGCACTGGAAATAGCTGCCTGCTGGCAGACGGAGAGTGTCCCTGCTCGAAGTGGTTCGCCGATGACGGAGCGACTACCGGCTGTTTTGCCGAAAACGAGTTTGGTTTCTGCGCCGGAGAACGGGCCTGCATGGTGGATGGACTTACGGAGTGTTCTGCCACGATTCCACAGGCTGAAGAGTGCAATGGAGTAGATGACAACTGTGATGGCACGGTGGATGAGGAAAGTGGTGGGGAAGAGTGCTTCCTCGAAAATGAGAACGGCACATGCGCAGGTTTCACCGTTTGCCAGGAAGGAGAATTGACCTGTGATGGACCGGTTCCCGCCGTGGAAGCTTGTGACGGTGAGGACAACAACTGTGATGGCGACATAGATGAAGGTTTCGAGGATACCGATAAGGACGGCATCGCTGATTGCATGGAGAATGATAAGGATGGCGACGAAGTGGTTGACGGGCAGGACAATTGCCCAGGGGACTTCAACCCGGGTCAGGAAGATAATGACTTCGACAACTTTGGAGATATCTGTGACGCGGACGACGACAATGACCAGGTTCCGGACGAAAACGACTGCGCACCCATGAACAAGGATGTCTATCCCGGGGCAGAGGAGATCTGCGATGGGCAGGACAACGATTGCAATCTGCTGGTGGACGAAGGGTTTGTCGACACTGACGGCGATGGTTGGAAGGACTGCCTCGACGACGATGACGATAACGACGGTACCGAAGATGGATTCGATTGTGATCCACTTGATCCACTGGTGGCACCGAGCAAGGTTGAGGTCTGCGACGGTTTGGACAACGACTGTGACAACGACGTGGATGAAGGATTCCCTGATGCTGATGGCGACGGTGTAGCGGACTGTGCGGGGGACGATGATGTCGACGGCGATGGAATCCTCAACCACCTCGATAATTGCCCCGCCCTGCCCAATCCTGACCAGGATGATCTTGATGGAGACGGAGTCGGGGATCTCTGTGACCCCGATGCCGACGGTGACTCGATTCCTGACGGGCAGGACAACTGCCTGGGATTGGCCAATACCTTACAGGGTGATGTCGATGGCGATGGCGTGGGCGATGCCTGCGACGATGACATCGACGGTGACGGAGAGGCCAACGGAGTGGACAATTGCCCGCTGGTTGCCAACCCAGCTCAGACCGACACCGATGGGGACGGCACCGGTGACGCGTGTGAAGATGATTCAGATGGCGATGGAGTGGTTGACGCACTTGATTGTGCGCCCCTTGATGGGGCCATCTTCCCCGGAGCGGAAGAGGTCTGTGATGGCGCCGACAACAACTGCAACAGCGCTATTGACGAGGGCTATCCAGATGGGGATGCCGATGGCTTGAAGAACTGTGTCGATGCGGACGATGACGACGACGGTGACCCTGATGATTCGGACTGTGCGCCCCTCGATAGTTCCATCCACAAAGCTGCCGTGGAGGTGTGTGACGGGGTGGACAACAACTGCGACGGGTCGATTGATGAAGAGCAGGGGGCCATAACCTGTGGTAAGGGAGCTTGCACCCACAAGATATCGGTTTGTGTTGACGGAACTGAGCAGATTTGTGACCCGTTTGAGGGCATCTCCGTCGAAACCTGCGACGGGATCGACAACGATTGTGACGGACTTACGGACGAGGACCAGGGGACCACGACCTGCGGTAAGGGAGCCTGCATCAATACGGTGGCCAACTGCGTCAATGGGCAGTCGGTGTCTTGCGACCCGATGGCCGGCGTAGGGGAAGAAGTCTGTGATGGCCAAGACAATGACTGCGATGGTCTGACCGATGAGGAATTGGGGACTTTAGCGTGTGGTAAAGGCCAATGCTTCCATACGGTACAGGCCTGCGCCGGAGGAGTGGAGCAAGTGTGCAACCCCTTTGAAGGGGCGCAACCCGAGGTCTGCGACGGCGTTGACAATGACTGTGACGGAGATGTGGACGAGGACCTTGGCGCCGTGACCTGCGGCAAGGGCAATTGCGCCCACGAGGAGCCTTACTGCGTGGATGGTAAGATTGTGCCTTGCGACCCGTTTATGGGAGTCGGACTCGAAGTTTGCGATGGTGATGATAATGATTGCGACGGGCTCACCGACGAGGAATTGGGCGAAACTACCTGCGGGTTTGGTGAATGTCTGCACACGGTTGACAACTGCGCCGATGGAGAGACCGTAGTTTGCGATCCTTTGGAGGGGGCATTGGATGAAGTCTGCGATGCCCTGGACAATAACTGTGACGGTGAAGTTGATGAAGGCTTCGTCGACAGTGATGGCGACGCCGACCCCGATTGTCTTGATACGGACGATGATGACGATGGCGATCTAGACGAGGTCGATTGCGCACCACTCGATCCGACCATTGGTCCAAGTCAGGACGAGGTCTGTTACAATGACATTGACGATGACTGCGACGAAGAGACCGCGGACAAATGCCAGATCGAGAGTTGTGCAGCGTTGTTGGCAGCAGCCCCCGAACTTGAGAATGGCACCTACACCATCGACCCGGACCTCGCGGGGGAATTGGAGCCACTCGAAGTGCTATGCGACATGACGCTGGATGGTGGCGGCTGGACTGCTTTCACGACGCAGCAAGCCCACCAGATATTTGGCGGTACATTGGTTGCCGTGGCCAGTGCATCGCAGGCTGGAATCGATGACGAGGGCCGCCCCTACACTCGCGATGCCAGTAGTGGTCATACCTATCACTACACCTTCCAGGTGCCCTTCGGCTTCCAGGAGATAGCGTTCAAGAACTTCAAGAGCAAGGCCAACGCCGGTCCGGGCTATACTTCAGATCTGGCCGTTGCATCCAACTTCAAGATGACCAGTTGGGGCAAAGGTTACGTTTCCGGGGGCTGGGGCGATATCGGATTTGGCGCGGCGACGCAGGCCGGTCCGGTAACTTCCTATGCCCGTGAACTTCTCGCCTACATCATGTGCTACGACTGCATCTTCGACTGGCCCGCACCGACCAAAACCTACGATCTAGGCGAGGAAGTTACCGCCTTGCGAATCGGCTGGGGCGAAGATGGCGGCCAGCACGAAGGCTGGTATCCCTGGTGGTCCGGGTACTTGATGGTGCGGTAGTCCGCTCTTGACGCGGGTAGGGTGGCAGGGCACCATTGGAGCATGTTGAGGTACTCACTCTTAGCACTGTTGATATTGTCTTCTGGTCTGGACGTTAAAGCGGGTGAAACTCCGGGGGAGCAGTGTGACATTCTCTGTCGAGATAAGCCCTGTGAGAGCTTCGAGTTCCAGGGTTTTTCGAAAGACTCTACCCACTACGGATACTCCCATCTGACCTGTCCGGGCAAGTTGGAGAAGGCCGTTGCCCGATTTACCTATCATTTGCGGCGGATTCGGCCGGGCAAACGTAAGCGCTCGACTGAGGGGGTAGTGCTGGAAGGGGCGGCCTACCCGAAGCATTTCAGGAGCAATGAGTTCTGGATCGAAGAGCTGTCCGGGGAGAAGGCCGGCAAGCAAGTGTATCAGTTTCGCAACGATCGCGGACTGGAGATCACCATTGAACTGGTAACTGAGAAGAAGGTGGCCTGGTATTTCAGATTGAAAGGCCTTGAGGGGGAGCGATTCACCTATCGGGGGGAGTTCGAGGAGATCTACTTTGGACTGCAGCCCCGAGTCTTCCTCAGCCCCAATGGGCAGCGGGCAGCGGTAGTGCTCCTACTTGATGCTATGGTCAGGGTTGATGCGGCACTCGTAATATTTTCCCTCAACCCCTAGCAGACCACCTGGATTTGCCCCAATTCTAAAGTTGCAATTGACTTCGCTATCGTATACCATGCCCCGACTTATGGCCTGTGTGCGTGCACGGAAGGGCCTGAACTGATTGAAGAAAACGTCTAGGGAGTATGGTCATGCTCGGTGCAATGAGAAGGCATTCGAAGTCCTTTCTGGTTTATCTGCTGTTTGCGATGATCATCATCGTGTTCGTCTTCACCTTCAACACCAGTGGTGGTGGCGGTGGTGGCTGTACTACTCCGGAAGATCCGGTCTACGCAAGAGTTGGCGGGCACGAGGTCACTGCCGATGGCATGGTGATGGCAATGCAGTTGCTGCCCACCTATCTGGGCCGTCCCGGTGGAATGACTTTCGCACTCGCTGCGGGTATCGACCCGAGCCAGCTCTTTCGGCAGGACATCGAGGAGCTGACTCCGGAGCAAGCTGACGGGCTGATGAAGCTGGTTGAGGCCATTTATCTGGCCAGTGACGAAGCGCTTCGCCTCGGTTTCTCCATTGACGATAAGGAACTCGCTGAGGCCCTCTACCCGGCTTCCTTCTACGAAGAAGAAGAAGCAACGGGTGAGGATGGTCTTCCCACCACCACGAAGGTCTTCAAAGAAAAAGACTTCCAACGCTGGGTCAAGTATGGACTCAACTCTTCCCCGCAGAACTATGAACAGTTCACGGTCTCCATTCTGCTCGCTTTCAAGTTGCAGAACTTCATGAACGGCGTAGTCAAGGTAGAGCCAGTTGAGGCCGAGCTTTCTGCCCGCGTCCGGGGCACCAAAGTGGACCTTTCCTACGTGGAATTCCGACCGGACTTTTTTGAGAAGCTGGCCTCCGTTGAAGAGGAAGAAGTGGCAAAATTCCTGGCTACGAATGAAGACCAGGTGAAGGCTTACTACGATTCCCATCCAGCCATCTACCATTCTGAAGCCAGCTACATGGTGGCAGGTATCTATGCTGCGGGCAAAGCGCCAGACCCGAAGGCCAAGCCAGGTGCCGAGGTGGTATTGCCCACTCCCGAGGAAATGGCAACGGCCAAGGCACGGATGGACGACATTCGTGCTCGCCTCGATGGCAAGAAGGATCTCTTCGAGGGTGGCACGTTACCCATCCCGGATGGTGTCGCCCCTGACGCTGCAATCGTGGCCATTCCCGAAGATAAGCTTGAGCAATTCAAGGAAGTTGCCAAGCGGGAATCAGAGCATAAAGAGACGAAGGAACGTTCAGGGCTTTTCATGGGTTGGAAGACTGTTGCTGAAATGTCACTCGATCCTTTCGGCCCCCTAGTTGCCGAGGCTCTGGGTGGTGTAGCCAAGGACGCCGTAGTTGGGCCGGTTGAAACGGCCACGGGATACTGGGTCCTTTTTGTGCGCGACATCCAGCCCGCCAAAGACATCTCCTACGATGATGCGAAGCTGGAAATATCTGGAACCCTGGTGAAGAAGGAAGCCGCTCCCCGGGCAGTCAAAGAGCAGGCCGAGAAGTTCCTGAAGGCCGTCAACGAGTCCGAAGAGAAGGATATTGCCGCTACTCTTGAAGCCTACAAAGAAGGGCTCAAGGAGACGGTTGGCGAAGATGACCTCTCAGTGCTGCTGCTCCAGGAGCGAAAGACCGGTAAGTTCCACCTCGCTACGCCAGGCTCCGCGATTCCTGGCATTGGCCCTTACGAAGAGCTCTTTGATGCCGCATTCACCTTGCCGGTGGGCGGTGGTCTCGACAAGGTATGGGTTCACCCCGAAACGAACCGAGCCTTCGTCGCAACGGTTATCGAGAAAGAGAACGCGCCTGAGAAGATCGATGCTGAAGAGTTGACCATGGAGCGGGATTCCCTCATGCTCACCCGACAGATTCCATACCTCGAAGCGTGGCTGAAATCTCTGCGGCAGGCCGCCCTCGAAAGAGGCGAAATCGAGCGTACCGAAGATTTCAACGCCTACCTCGCCTACCTTCAGACCCGAGTACAGGAAGCTGAAGAAGCCGCTGCAAAGAGAGCTCTCAAAGAAGCCAAGAAGCTCGGTGCCACCCCGGGCGGCGCCGCACCGGTAGAGATTAATCTGTAGCAAGTTCTCCGTTCCCCAAAATGCCATCCCGCGGGAGGGGCGTAGCCCCGACTAAGGGACCTCTTAGCACCTCCCGGTCTTTTCTCGGTCACTGCTGAACCACCCAGAGATCCCTCCTCGGCTCCGCCATCGTTCGGGATGACACTGCTGGCTCCGCCATCGTTTGGGATGACACTGCTGGCTCCGCCATCGTTCGGGATGACACTGCTGGCTCCGCCATCGTTTGGGATGACACTGCTGGCTCCGCCATCGTTCGGGATGACACTGCTGGCTCCGCCATCGTTCGGGATGACACTGCTGGCTCCGCCATCGTTCGGGATGAACCTGCTGGCTCCGCCATCGTTTGGGATGACGGTGAGAATCAGTTCCCATTTTTCTTGTACCTCGGTATCACATGCGGGATAGTCCGGTGTTAACACCTGTGTGCGCGGCGGCATTAGAGAGAAATGCACCTTTCTTCTGATATGGAGTTTGTGATGAGTGACGTGGTTGTCCTGGATAAGGTGGTCAAGGAATATCAGTTGGGGAAGATTACCGTTCCTGCTCTAAAGGAGGTCTCGCTGGCCATCGCCGCCGGGGAGTTTCTATCGATTGCTGGGCCCTCAGGTAGCGGCAAGACTACGTTGCTCAATCTGGTGGGGTGCGTCGATACTGCTACCAGCGGGACGGTGCTGGTGGATGGGCAGGATACGGCGAAGCTATCAGAGAAGAAGTTGACCCGGCTACGGCTGGAACGTCTGGGCTTCATTTTCCAGTCATTCAACCTGGTGGGCGTCCTGGATGCCTTCCAGAACGTCGAATTTCCGCTGTTGCTCCAGGGCAACGCGTCCAAGAAGGAGCGCAAGGATCGGGTCGATGATCTCTTGAGCAAGGTGGGCTTGCAGGACCATGGTCACCATCGGCCCAACGAGCTTTCGGGAGGGCAACGCCAGCGCGTCGCTATTGCTCGAGCTTTGGTGACCCGGCCCCGCATCGTGTTGGCCGATGAACCAACGGCGAACCTCGATTCCATGACCGGTGGAGCAATTATCGATCTGATGAAGAGCATCAACGAGACGGATGGTACGACCTTCATTTTCTCCACCCACGATGCACGGGTGATGCAGCATGCGCACCGTTTGATTCAGCTTGAAGACGGTCGCGTGGTGGAGGGGACGACCGGATGATTCTCTTTCGCATAGCACTACGAAATATCTTTGCCACGAAGGTGCGGACCCTGATTATCGGGTTGCTGGTCACTTTCGGCACGGTGCTGGTGGTGCTGGGCGGTTCCCTGCTATCGACTTTGGAATATACCATGTCGAAGAGCATTATCGGGAGCGTCTCCGGCCACCTGCAACTCTATTCCAAGGATGCCAAAGACCCTGTGGAGTTTTTCTCGCCGCCCACGGGCACGCCCAATTTGGGCAGTATCGATGACTTCAAGGCGATGAAGAAGACGGTGGAAGGGGTCGAGGGAGTTGAAGCCGTGGTCCCCATGGGCAGCGACTTCGCCATCGTCTTCTCGGGTAACATTATGGACATCAAACTGGCTGAATTGCGCGAAGCGCAGCGGGCCGGTGACCATCAACGTTTCAACGTCGTGGCGGATCATATCCGTCGTATTGTTTCCATGCTCGGCGACCACATGGACAACCTCAAGGGGTTCGTCCGGGAGGATGCGGATTCGTCGGAAGACATGGCTGAATCGCTGGAGAATCTGGAACGGGTCAACTCGGACGATTTCTGGGATTCCCTGGCCGGTGATGGACGGGAGGATGGGATAGTCTTCCTGGAGAACAAGATAGCCAAGCTGGCGATGGACGAGTCGATGCTCTTCTTGCGGTATATCGGCACCGATACCGCGGCCTTCGTCCAGAACTTCGAGCTTTTTGAGATGGTCAAGGGGGAGATGATCCCTCCGGGTCAGCGAGGTTTTCTATTCTCTGAGTTCATCTATGAGCGAATGGTGAAGCATCAGGTTGCTCGCCGCCTCGACCGGATCAAGGAGTGGGTCGATAGGGGCAAGAAGATCGCGGACGACAATATCGTGTCGAAGCGTGTGGGCATGAACGTCCGCCAGTACAAGGACATTGTCTTCCAGCTTGATGGCGAGGCCACTGCAGCGGTCGCCGAGAAGCTTCGTGAGTTGATGAAGACCGAAGAGACCGACATAGTCGAGTTGGTCAAATCATATCTGGAAATGAATGACGAGAACTTCCAGGAACGGTACGACTTCTTCTATGCCGAAATCGCACCCAACATCATTCTCTACACCGTTCCAATTGGCGAGGTACTGACGGTTCGGGCATTTACGCGCAGCGGCTACTCAACGTCTGTCAACGTCAAGGTCTACGGCACTTATCAGTTCCGGGGGATGGAGAAATCGGCCCTGTCAGGGGTTTACAACCTCATGGATCTGATGACTTATCGGGATCTTTACGGCTATATGACAGAGGAGCAGACGGCAGAGATCCTGGAGCTGAAGGCCGAAGCAGAGATCGAGGTGGTAGACCGCGCCTCGGCTGAGGACGAGCTCTTTGGCGGCGACGCGGAGGTGGTTGAGGAAGTGGGTGGCGGCGGCTTCGACGAGTTTGCCGACATCGATATGTCCGTCGGTGGCATGCGTTATACCAACGAGTTGATGGAGCACGTCTATTCGCAGGATGATCTCTGGTCGGGAGTAACTACAAACGCTGCAGTTCGCCTGAAAGAGGGAGTTGATGTCGCCGATGCCCAGGAGCGAGTGCAGGCAGCTCTGGATGCCGGTGGGCATAACATTACAGTGGTTGACTGGCGGGCGGCGAGCGGATTAGTTGGACAGTTTGTGGGCGTGGTCTGGATTGTTCTGGTAACTGCAATCTTCATCATCTTCCTGGTGGCCCTGGTGATCATCAATAACTCCATGGTCATGGCCACCCTGGACCGCACCCGGGAAATTGGCACCATGCGGGCCATCGGCGCGCAGCGTAAATACATCTTGAAGATGTTCCTTATCGAGTCTTCTGTGTTGGCGGTGGGCTTTGGTCTCTTCGGTACTGCCCTGGGGGCGGGCATCGTTTTGACCTTGAACCATTTTGGTATACCCGCGGTTTCAGATGAGCTCTACTTCATATTTGCGGGACCGAAGCTCCACCCGATGTTGACGACCGGGCATATTGCCGCGGCCTTTGTGGCCAACTTCCTTACCGCCGTCGCGTCTACCGTCTATCCGGCCAGGCTGGCGACGCGCATTGAACCGGTCAAAGCCATGGGCAAGGAGGACTGAAATGGGACGACTCCTTATGATTGCAGGTCGCAACCTGCTCAAGAACAGGCGCCGTACTCTTCTACTGGGGGGTGCCATTGTCGTGGTTACTACGCTGCTGATCCTGTTGGGATCCGTGGGCAACGGCATCAATGACACCATGATGCGAGCTGGCACCGCGATGATGACTGGCCACGTGAATGTTGGTGGCTTCTACAAGATCACGAGTGGGCAGGCTGCACCACTTGTGACCAACGCCGCGCAACTGAAGAAGGATATTCAAGAGTTGGTGCCCGATGCTCGACTGATCATCAATCGAGACTTGGGTTTCGGGAAGATAGTGAGCGATTCCGATACCAACCAGGCGGCACTCACTGCGGTGGACCCAGCTCAAGAAAGCGAGTTGCGAGAAGTCTTGCAAATGGTGGCGGGAGACTTCAATAATCTCTCTAACGAGCACACGATCATGCTTTTTGAGGCCCAGGCCGAGCGGCTCAAAGTGACAGTGGGTGACAAGGTGACACTGTCGGCCCCGATCATGAAGGGTCAGAACAACTCCATCGACGTTACGGTGGGGGCCGTTGCAAAGGACCTCGGACTGCTATCGATAATGAGCGCATTCGTTTCGCCGGGTACCGTCCATGACCTCTATGAATTGGCCGATGACACGGCTGGCGTGTACTTCATCTACCTGGATAATCCCGATGATTCCGAGAGCGTGCTTGAGACGCTCAACGCGGGATTGCTGGACAAGGGTTATCTGATTATGGAGCGTCAAGATCTTCCCTTCTACCGCAAGTTTGATGTGGTACAGGGGGAGGCCTGGACCGGGCAGAAGCTGGACCTCACAACTTTCGAAGGGGCGCTGGCGGGGATGCAGTGGACCGTAAAGACCTTTGACACGGTGACCGGTCTTCTCATCGGGATTCTGCTCTTCATTATTATCGTTGGTGTGATGAACACGATGTGGATTGCAGTACGGGATCGGACCCGGGAAATCGGGACCCTGCGGGCGATCGGTATGGGCCAGGGCAAGGTTCTGGCGATGTTCTTGTTGGAGGCCTTCATACTTTCCTTTGTGGCAACGGTACTTGGAGTTGGGCTGGGGGCCGTTTTGACATCCGTTTTCACTGCCATGAAGATCCCCGTTTCAGAGGGATTCCAGATATTCTTGATGTCCGATACTCTGAGAATGGTTGTCTCGGCTGACAGCGTCATCAAGGCGATGGTGATTATTCCCTTGCTGACTACTGTAGGGGCGTTCTTCCCAGCCCGCCGTGGCGCCAAACTCAAACCGGTCACCGCTATGTACCACGTTGGCTAATGGAGGCCCCCATGCGTTTTTTCATTCTAACGACACTGCTTATCTGCTGCTGGGGAACTGTAGCTAGTGCTCTGGAGAAGGACGAACTTCAGAGAGTTCTGGAAACCATCGATGAGCGGCAGCGCAACTCTGGTGACTACAAGTCCCTGGCCTTCATCCACACTAAGGAGAAGGATCGCGATGACATTGTTATGGAAGCGGTGGTCTACCGCCGTGACCAGGACGACAAGTTCATGATCCTACTGCTTAATCCCAAGGCCGAACGAGGCAAAGGGTATCTGCGAGTCGACAAGAATATGTGGATGTATGACCCCTCCGTGGGGCGCTGGGAGCGGCGCACCGAAAGAGAGCGAATCGCCGGTTCAGACTCCCGTCGTACGGACTTTGATGAGTCCCGGCTGTCAGAGGAGTACACCTCTGAGTATCTGGGTGAAGCGAAGCTGGGGAAGTTCAAGACCTGGCACATCAAGCTCACCGAGAAGGAGGGCGTGGACGTCCCCTATCCGGTTGCGGAACTGTGGGTCGACCAGGCCACCAGCAATATTCTGAAGCAGCAGGACTACGCAGCCAGTGGGAAGTTGATGCGGACGTCCTATACTCCACGTTGGAAGAAGAAGTACAGCGAATCGAAGAAGAAAGAGGTCTGGTATCCCGGTGAGATTCGGATCTACGATGAGGTGGAAAAGGACAACTCCACAATCGTCAAGCTGAAGTCGGTTGATCTTCGCTCGCTCCCCGCCAATATCTTCACTAAGGCGTGGCTCGAATCGAAAAGCAGGTGATCCCCATGAGGTTTTCCATTCTGTTGCTGGCGATGACATGCGTTTCCGGTGCGGCGGTTGCCCAGGAGGGTCCTCGGGATGCCGAGGTCTTTGGCACGGTGGACCCCCGGGAAGCTGAGGTCTCTGGCAAGGAAGATCCCCGGGAAGCCGAGGTCTTTGGCAAAAGTGACCCGCGTGAAGATGCGATGTTCGGGTCGGAAGACGAAGCTGGTGAGGACGAGGAGCGTGGAAGTGGCTCCCGTGCTTTGGATGAGCTTGATGCCAGCGCCACTGATCGTGAAGATGCTCTCTTTGGCGGTGAGTATGGTGGCACCGAATTTGGCGAACGTGAGTGGGGGCTGCTGACAGAAGAGAAGTTGCAGATTGGGGGGTTGCTCTACTTGCGATACAGTGCATCGGGCTACGATGACCATGCCCTTGACCCCACCGCGGCAATGCCCAACCTGCTGGACCTCTACGTGGATGGTCGCCCCAACGACCGAGTGCGCGGTTTCGTGAAGGGTAGGCTGAGTTTCGATCCTGTAACTACCTCTGTGTTGCCCAATATGCCAAATAGCGTGGTGGATGAAATCAGGGAATTGGAAGAGGCGCTGAAGACGATGCCGGGCGTAACTCAAGCGGATTTGGCTCAGTTTGGCCAGTTTACCGCTCGTCCCGACCAGACCAGCGTGTTGCTAGACCAGTTCTGGCTTAAGTTTGACATTGCCCGCCAGGTCTACGTGACAGTTGGCAAGCAGCCGCTCCATTGGGGAACAACCCGGCTGTGGAATCCCGTCGACGTAGTGAATTCGACCCGTCGGGAGCCGCTCACTCTGTTTGATACCCGTACCGGCGTAAGCGCGCTTAAACTCCACGTGCCCATCGAAAGTCTGGCCTGGAACGTCATCGGGGTCATGTTGCTAGAAGGGGCATCTGATATGGGCGATATCGGCGGAGCCCTGCGCTTGGAGATGGCTCTGGGAACCATGGAAGTAGGTCTTACGGGGATGGTCCGTACCGAGACCGTCGAAGAGGTCATAGAAGGTGAGAACGGGGCGGCGGATTCAGTGGCTACGAGTGAAATGGTAGTGCCGAAGTTAGGGCTCGATTGGTCAGCGGGCATCTGGGAGTTGGATTTCACCGCGGAAGCGTCGGCATCGTTTCAGGACAAGACTAGACTCTCGGAGTTTACCGCGGGTGGGCGTGAGGTATTGCTTCAGGCTGCCGGGGGTGTCAGTTACACTCACAAGTACTCGGCCGAGGATTTCCTAGTGGTTGGAATCGAGTACTTCTTTAATCCCGATGGTTATAGCAGCAACGATGAATATGCAGACCTCATTGAAGCCGGGGTCGGATTCACTCCATTTTATCTCGGCAAGCATTATGGCGCCTGTTATCTGGCGCTGCCTGGTCCTGGAACCTGGGACCACACCAATTTCACCCTTTCAAATATGGCCAACTTCAGTGATATGAGCTTCATCAGCCGACTCGACTATAGTGTCTCTGTGCTTACCTATTTAATGGTCCAGGTCTATGCCCAACTGCACTATGGCGAACCGCGTGGAGAATTCCGTTTCGGCTTGCTTGAGGGCGAGTTATTCCCGGGCTCCCCTGAGATTCCCAATCAGTTGTACAGCGCCGGTTTGAATCTGCGGATTGACATATAGCTGTTCATTGGATCATGAGGCCGGCGAGCGCGGAATCTATACTGCCGCAGTGGTCGAGGACGTGGCAGTAGTAGGTGCCAGCGTCGCTACCGGTAATGTCGTGGATGGTGAGGGTGGCTGAGAAGGCCCCGCTGACGTGAGCATTTGGTGTAATCGGCGCGCCATTCTTGAACCACTGGTAAGCCAGATTCTCGCCCAAGGCTGTGACTGTGAAGATGGCGGTTTCGCCGGTGGCAACCGTGGCCGTGGAAGGTTCACCTGTGATGGCTGGGAATTGGGTACACGCCGGGGTTCCCTCGATGGTTATGCAATCGAGGCGGCGAAGGTGATCTTTGCCCGCCTTGAGGAAGAAGCGGAGGCCGTCCACCACCCCATTCAGGGCAGCCTCCTTGTACTGCCACTGAGCCATGTCCTTGCCCTTGGCATCAGCGATCTCATCGGTCCACAGACCATCGGCATGAACTGCCGCTGCGATGCTGCTGCCCACCAGACGGTAAGCATATGAGAGCTGCAAGTTGGTGTAACCAGCGGTGGTGAATGGGGCCCCTTCATATTCCATGCAGCGATCACCTTTGTACTCACGATAGACGTACCCCTGCGTTCCACCACAGGCATCAAAGGCATTTGCATAGTGGGCGACGGTGCCAGGGGCTGCGTTCGTGCAATCACCCATGAAAACGGCCCAGCGACCGTTAGCAAAGGGGTCTGAATCGAAGGTCTCGTTGAAGAGCACCTCGGTTTCTACTGGTTGGACATTTAGAGCTACGCTTACCAGCGCGCTCTTGGGGCTGTCGGTGCATTCGTCCTCAACCGAAATCTGCGCCACGTGAGTGCCAGTTTCCAGACCAGCCACGGCGGGATAGAGGAGTGCGTGAAAGGTCATTGAAGAGCCTGGTCCAAGCAGAACGTAGCCCGCATCCAGGGCTAGCCAATCATGGTTAACCGGGGTTCCACTGCCGTCGGAGACGTAGATGTGGAGTCCCTGGGCGAGGGTGGAGTTGTTGGTGAGCGTATATGGTATTTGCGCGGGTGAAGCGGGCAGCCCCAGGGAGGCAACGGGGATCTCGTCGGTGGTCAGTTCGACGGTCCATTCGCCGCCGCCAATTTCGTGGAAACAGTATCCATCAAGGCAGGTGTCAACCGTACAAGGATCGTCGTCGCTACAGTCGATTGAGGTGGCCAGTACGCAAGCTCCGCTCTCGCACACTCCTGAGGTGGCGCAAGGGTCGTCGGTGGTGCACCCCTTGCCTTCATTGATCGGGGCAAGAACGCAGCCGCCGAGGTTGGGGTCACAGGTGCTCTCGCCACATTCGGTGTTTAGGTCCTGGCAATTCATAATCGCATCGGCGACGCAGGTCCCGCCCTGGCAGGCATCGCCCAGGGAGCAGCCGTTCTCATCACTGCAGAAGCTGCCATCTTCCAACTGGGTGGTTTCGCAGAGCCCGGTGGAGGGTACGCAGAGGTTCTTGATACAAGCGAGATCCGCAGAATCATCACAGGGTGTGGGAAGGGTGGTGGGGTCAGTCTTGCAGATTCCCTCGTCGCATTGAAGGGTGCCATTGCATAGGTCATCGTCATCGATTGCCAGGCAGTCGTTGTCCCCCTCGCATTTGCAGCCCTCGAGTTGTGAGTTCAAGAAACCTTCGCACTCCCCTTCGACGCAGTAGTCATCTTTGGTGCAGATGTTGCCGTCGTCGCAATCGGTGCCGTTGGACAAAGGGACCAGGACACATTCGCCGATATTGGGGGCGCAAGTGACCTTGATACAGGGGGGAAGCGTGAACCCGTCGCAGCTTACTATCGAACCTTCATCGAGGACGCATTCATTATCTGCGCAGGAGAGGAGGCCGTTGCAGAGGTCCTTGTCGCCATAGAGCTCTTCACAATTGTCTGCATCGGTTTGGCATTGACCACAGGAGGGACTGTAATTGCCCGGTAGACACGATCCGTTGCTGCAATAGTCGTCGTCGGTGCAAGGGTTACCATCTTCGCAAGGTTGCTTATTGGGGGTGTGGACACAGCCAGCTTCTTCTTCGCAAGTGTCGTCGGTGCAGAGATTGCCGTCGGTGCAATCCTTAGCCCCGATGCCTTTGCAGAGACCATCGGCGGAGCAATAGTCCTGGGCAGAGCATTGGTTACCATCGTCACACAGCGCCCCTTCATTCTTTGGGAAGACACCACAATCACAGGTTTTTCCGTCCCACCCCAGTCGTTGGCATTGGCCAAGCTTGATTTCAGGGTAGTCCTTGGGGTCGCACGCCTTGAAAGGGCAGTCCGGCAGGTCTACGGGGGGGAGTTCGGTGGTGACGTCAGGGGTTGTCTCCGGAAGAGTCTCTTCCAACTGCTGAGCGTCTGGAATGTCTGGAAAAGTGGAATCTGTGATCACGGTCAAAGAGGGTTCTGGGGCCGAGGTGCAAGCCACCAATAAAATCGCCAATCCAATCACCAACCCCCGCCACCGCATCATTCCATCCTCCCGTGCGAGCGGATTGTATACAAAGAGGGGACGAGGGTCTAGGGTTGACGCGTGGTTAACACGGTGTTCGTGAAGGTCGGCGGGTGCCGTTGGCAATTTGTCGATCCCTCAGTACAATGCTCCCGACCCAAATTGAGGTGAGACATGCGTTGGTTGGTTTATCTGGCGGGGATTCTAATGGCCTGCTCGGGCACCGGGCGGGAAGGCTTGAATACGGATTCCAATGGCGTGGCTGATGGGATAGTGGGGAAGGCGGATAGCGTTGGCGAAGTGGCTGGGATTGATGCTCCTGCCGGGGTCGATGCGATGGCCGACTCGGTTGATGGTGGACTTGTGGACCTTGGCTGTGTTGATTGATGTGGGGCCGGATGTCGTTCCTGACATCGAGAGTGACCTGCCCATGGCCCCCATCGGCTGTTGTTACACCACCGACGATTGTCCTCCAGGCACGGGCGGCGAGACGGTCTTTTGTGCTGGCCAGCAGTATGCGCCGGACGGCCTGGGCGTTTGTATGGGCCCGCCGCCGGAGGATGGTTGGTGCTATGTTGATGATCATTGTCAGCCTGGACAAGAGTGTCATGGCTCGGCCGTGTGTGGCTGCAACGTTGATTGCGACCCACCCTATTTGGGCCCCGGAATATGTGTTCCAGAAGGTCCAGCATGCGCACCCATTGAAGAGAACTGGGTCAAGGAAATCTGCAACGCAGCCAGCATCGTTATCTGGGATGGCGAAAAGTGCATGGCAACGTGCCCCGGATGTTGTGGCTGCGAGCCCTTTTGCGAGTTGACGTTTGACTCCATCAACGAATGTCAGGCGCAGTGTGGCCTGACGCCTGATTGCCCGCTATTTGTTGGTGCGTTGGCTGAGGAGCCTTACGTCTACAAGCAGGCCCAGGGCGGCTGCATTGAGCAGGAGGGGATGGCTGGCCCGTGCAAGAGTGATGACCATTGTCCCGGCGGCTATCCAGATGGCACTGAAGCGGGCGACTACTGCGTCCTCGGCAACTGCGTTTTTTGTTGGAACGACAGTCAGTGCCAGGCCCCCGAGGTTTGCAGAGCGGGGCGTTGCGTTAGCAGTGACTTCGGCGACGGAGTCTGCCCTCCGGTTGTTTGTGAAGCGGATGGATGTTCTCTGATTACCCCGTCGGAGCAGCCCTGCCCCGTGTGCGTCTGCAATTCCACCTATGGGATGGCCTGCGAAACCGACGGCCAGTGTATGGCCATCAGTTCTCATCCCTACGCAGCCTGTGTTAATGGGCGGTGCGCTGATTGCCGCAATGATGATGACTGTCCGTCAGTTTGGAGCCCCGGGGGCGAAACCTGTGTAACCCCCGGCATCTGCTATGAGATGACGCCACCGGCTCACTTTCTTTATGGGACGTGGCTGATTGGATGGGCTGGCGGTATGGACCACTTCAGCTACTTCCGTTTCGAGCCGGACGGTACGCTGCGTCGAGGTCACTACATTCCCGAGGGCCCGTGGTCTGACGATATCCCACCACTGGACTGCTACTACGATCCAAATGAAGGTGATTGGCCAATATTGGGAACCTGGGAGCCAGAGGTTACTCAGTCCGCTTTCCTGGTGGTGAAATTGCGATTGGATGTGGATTGCAATTGGAGCGATGGTTTTGAGGCACGGTGGATGTTTACGCCGGACGATGATTGGCTTGATGCTTCGGTGATTGACATCGACGGTGACAATCAGTTCACCGCGATGCGCGTGCCCACCGAAGCGTGCGCCCCCGACATGTGGTTGTGCGACCTTCCCCAGGAATACATGCCCTGGTAATTACTTTGGCGGCTCCAAAACAGGGGGTTGCTCCCGGCGCGGCGGGGACTTCTGGAATTCCAATTCGGACAGCAGCAGGGAGGGCGTGATCGTGGAGACCGGGATGAACCCCGATTCGGCACCGCAATAACCATTGAAGAGAACAGGGTCATCGCCGACAGCTTTTACCTTCATGAGGCTGGCCAGTGGTGTACCCACCAACTCTACGCCGCGCACCAGAGTCTCTTCGCCATTTTCCAGATTGACCTTGTACACCAGTCGAGCGACGCCCTTGAAGGCTTGAAATCCCCAACTTGAGGTGTTGGTAGAGCCGCCTGCGGCGCTGCGCAGAATAATTGCGAAGGGCTTTCCCTGGGCCTTGGCTTCAGCGATGAGAAGCTCTTTTAGTTCCCCATGGGGCACATTCTTGGCACTCTGCATGATCAATGTCCCCATGCGCGCGACCGGGGCCTGAGTGCTGGCGGCGCGGGCGTGGCCGTTCGACTCCTTGAAGCCCTGAGATGGTCGTCTGGTGAGGAGGAATCCGGCGAGTTTGCCATCTTCTACGAGGACCGCCTTTTGCGCAACTACGCCCTCGTCGTCGTGGGTGTAGTGACCGTTGATTCCCTGACCCTCGAAGGTTGTCTGGGTGGGGTCGTCAACGATGGAGACGAATTCGGGCAGAATCTGGTCACCCACCTTCCCCGAGAAGGTACTCCCTTCATCGACGCCGTTTTGGCGATGGCCTTCGAGGCGATGGCCAAGGGCTTCGTGGAGAAAGACTCCAGCGGTATCGCCGGCGAGTAGTGTGGGTCCGCTGTAGGGCTGGAGGATCTCGGCTTTGCGCAGACCATCGAGCTCGTTGACCATGGCATCGAGGAGCCGAGTGACCTCATCTTCGGACGGAATCTGGTCGACGGTCCGTGAGTAAACGACCATGTTGTGCGGAACAATGGATCCATCTTCGGCACGGGCAGAGGCTTGGGCGGAGTAACCGAAGTAGGTATCTGATGTGAAAACCAGCGACCCCTCAGAGTTGACGAAGTAGCGGTTGTAACGAGTGGCATCGAAGCTGACCCACGATTCGTGGATGAACTCCTTGTCGGCTAGTCGTTTCGAAAGTCTGGTGACGATCTTTTCGTGCTGCTCGATGTCCTGAATGCTCGGGGCCTGCTTCGCAGTGTGTTGCGTTGCAGGAGCCTCGCTGAAGCAACCTGAAAACTCGGGGTCGTCAGCCTGGTAAACCCGCTGGGCTTTGACTTTCAGGTAGCTGGCGACAGCTTGTTTGTATTGCCGATCGGTGATCAGCCAGAGGGAGCGTCGCAGGGCCTTGTCATCATTTACCAGAGGGGCACGGCCCGAAAAGGGCTGGAAACGGAAGGGCATATCGAATCCCGAGAACTGGTCCAGACTATTATCAAGCTCGGGGGAGCCGACCCGCACATCAACGCCGACGTAGCGCACCGTTTCGGAGCGCCTCATTACCGGGGCCCCAAAGCGAGAAGTGACGTTGGTCGCTTCGGTCTCGCGCATGAGGTAGGAGATGAAGTAGGGGCCGGGATAATCCGGCAGTATCAGGCCTTTGATATTGCGATTCAGCTCCTGCTGCATGGATTTAAGCACATCTTCAGCTTCGCTACCGAAGGCGGGGCTGGCTACCAACAGAGAGAGTGTCAACAGCACCAGAATCGGTCGTCTCATGGATTCTCCTGTGCGAGTACCGCTACGGACCAAACAGAACAGTGACAGCGAGAACTGTCCCCAGGTTCCACAGGGCATGCGTTATTACCGCGGCCCAGAGGGAACGAGTTGTGTGATAGACGGTTGCCAGCAGGATCCCGAGTCCGAAGAGGGGGAGGAAGGACTCGATGGAGAGGTGGACGGCGGCAAAGATTGCGGCCGATAGCAGGATGGCGTTGGGAAGAGAGTAGAATCTCCTGAACTGCTGGAATAGAAACCCTCTAAACAGAAATTCTTCGAAGAGAGGGGCGAGGATGGCGACGTTGAAGACGAGGAGATAGAAGTCTGCCCCTCCGCCAGCATCGATGAGGACGGGGATGGCAGGGTTGATGCCCTCTTCACCGCCTCCCAGGAGGACGGTGGAAAAGAGGGTCAGGAACGCGACCACCGGAACGGCAACAAGGTAGGCTATGAGGCCGAGAGCGAGATTGCGCGGGTTAGCGCTGGCTCTATCAAGGTCCACCGCAGTGAGAATGTTTGGTGTCCTCATCATCCCCCGCTTGGCAACGAGAAGAACGCCGACGATGGCGCTGATGAGGTAGCCTACGAGAAGGATAGACGCTGCTGACATACTACCCTTGAGAGCGGGTAGTAGAAGCCAAGAGATGGCGTTTGGTAGGGTGAACCAGGCGGCAAAAAGGAGATAAGTATAGAGCGGTGGAGCGCCAAACATGCTCCGTTCAAGGATCGATGCCGGGCGTCGGAATCTGGCGAGGATTCGGGGTGACAGGGCGAGCAGGATTATACCTGCGAGGAAGGCAATCATGAGGATGCCAAAGAGTAGAGTGGTGCGTGTTGCCCATGGCGCCAGCGCATCCCCCAGCCGGTCGTTAGACGGACCGCCAACGTCGCCACCGTCGGGGCTGAATCGCTCGAGAGCCAGAACGGTGATCCACTCGGGAAGGGACGAAGCCTCCAGGTCAGCGACGAAGCGCCCGTGATCAGTAATCGTTCCGCTGGTGAGGAGTTCAGAGAAGGGATCGTGGGGTTCCAGGGCCAGGTCACCAGCGTTGATTAGCTTTTGAGCCTCGTCATCGAGGCCCACCGCGAAGCAGGCCGTGGTAATCTGGCTGAGGATTGGTTTGCGCTCTTCCGGAGGCATCTCAGCGGTAGCTTCGAGCCAGGTTTCGGGGGAGAATAGATCGAGCCCCTCTTCGGTTGGTGATGGTGCCGCTTCGTCGACTTCTTCGGTGCTCTCCTCGGCGGGTGGGTCATACACTCGCAGCGCACTTTCAAGCTTTATCTCGAGGATCGCGCTGCGCACCATGAAACGGTCCATACGCTCTGTTGGGGCCTGTTCTGCGGCCCCTCGGAAGATGACGGGGAAACTGAGAGAAGTGATGATGAAGAGGGCTGCGGCTATCTGTTTCTCTCGGTCTGGCATGGAATAGTCTCTAGGTGATTTCGTAGCCTCTGCGGTTGACCGCGGCGACGCCGACGACGACATAGAGCATGGTCATTGCCAGCAAGTACTCCGGGAGCTGGCGTGAGACTATGAGAATGGGCATTACAACGATGTTGAAGATGGTGAAATAGTTCAAGAACCGAGATTCTCGACGCACAAGTTTTGGCAGGTATACATGGGAGACCATGGAGATTCCCATTACTACCAGGAGACCGGGTAGCCATGCTGTAGCGTGGCCCACAAGGTCATATTTGATGAGGACCAGCATAAGGGAGGAGAGAATGGCACCGCACATGGTGGTGGGGATTCCCTCGAAGTTGCGTTTGAGCCCCTCGCCGCTGTGCTCGATGGTGTTGAATTTGGCTAGTCTGATGGCGCCAGCAACTGCGTATATGATGGCCGACGCATAGGCCAGAATCAGGCCGGGAGATTCCTCGAGGGCCTGTCCCTCGGCAGTTATTGCCGCAGCGACCAGGATACCTGGGGAGATGCAGAAGGTGACAAAGTCAGAGAGGGAATCCAGTTCAACGCCGATCTGACTGCCCGCGTTGAGAAGCCGGGCCATCGTGCCATCCAACTTGTCCACCACTACGCAAGCTGTGAGTAGCCATGCCGCATTCCAGAAGTCTCCTCTAATGGAGAGCAAGATGGCGATTACGCCGAGGCTCAGGCCGAAGCAGGTTATGAAGTTGGGAACGACAAAGGCCAGTCTTCGCTTTTTCGACGCCAATTGTGGCCTCTAGAGGGTGTAGAAGGTTTCCTGCTTTGCGAATTTCTCAAGTGAATCGATGACATCTGTGAAGTCCACGGCTTCGCCGGCCATCCGAACATCGTTCATGTTCTGAAGGAGCGTGCCGACCAGCATGCCGAGGTTCTCAAGTTCCAGCTTCTTGTCGGCCTTAATGCGCTCAATCAACGGCTTCAGGAAGGGCCTGAGGTCCATCTTGAAAAGGTGCTCAATGCGCGCAGTAAGTTTCTTGCCCTCTCCGGTCTTGACCTTGATCTTGCGGAACTGCCGAACCTCTTGCACTTCCTTTTTGTCAAAGACTTCGATGAGGCGCTTTTCGGTCGGCGGTTCGCCTCTTCCGCCACAGGTGGGGATCTCCAGTTCCATGGCGATGGGCTCGCAGATCTCCTTGGTGGTCAGCTCTTTGTCCAATTCCGCTTTGGCATTCTTGGCAATTTCCACTACACCAATAATTGGAAGTGACTCCTTCTCGTCGTCCTTTTTCAGGCCGTGGACCAGCACTTCACCCTTCAGGTCGTCAGGCATGCCACCGCTTTGCATGTACGCTTCAAGGAGTTCAATAGTGAGGTAGAGGCTCTCCACCCGGTTCCGGAGCTTGTTGGCGCGGTCTGCAAACTCAAGTAGTTTGGCACCGAGTTCGGTGCTGTATAGCTGGCCCTTGAGAATCGTCGCAACGGAGTAGCCTTCGATGCTGCGCAGGTACTCCTTACATAGTGTTTTGAGTTCAGCCAACTCCTTCTTCTCGAATTCTTCCATGTTGAATTCGGGCGGGAGTTTGCCCTCTGCGAGGAGTTTGCCGAGCGCCATAAGACCTGTTACATGCTCTTCCTGATAGGTTTCAAACTGCTCGACGAAGCGGGTGGTAATATCCCGTCGGGCGTCAATCTCCTCGCCTGTGGCGTTGCTGAACTTCTTCAGGAAGAAGTCCTTGATGTCGAGGGACTGTTTCACCGCCTCGTTGTGCAGTACGCGCATTCCCATGCTGGAGCCAAATTGATAGCCCAGCCAGAGGACCAGGACGGTCAGCAGCAATCCGACCACAGCTTTGATGATGATCCGTCCGAAGGGGTTGGCGGCTTTGTTGGCTTCGGCGTCAATATCAGCCAGTTCTTTGGCGGAGAACGCCGGTGCCTTTTCGGCGGCAGCATCGCCAAAGGAGAACTTGAAGTCCTCCTTGGCATCCCGTGTTGGTGCGGCTTTGGGCTTGGTGCCCAGAGGAGACGTAGGAGACTTTGTCTTGCCAAGTCCCAGTTTAGCTTTCAGTGCATCCAGGTCCTTACCGCCGCTAGGCTTGCCTGGTCCTTTCTTTTCCATGTCATCACTCACGGATCCGACCTCCCTGGAAGGATAGTAGACAGCCTCAACACTTTAGCATGGAAGCCGGTGGTGTCAAGCTGAACGCGCCCCCGCCCGTGAGGCCGATAAGAGCTTTTCCTTGGCGGCCATTTGATGTACATTCGAATGGTCCGACTGCAACGGACCAAAGGGACGACAAGGGGATGGTAAAACACGACTATAATGCGCGGTACTATGCCTATGTCGTGCTCCTTGGAGGCGGGTGCTTCGTGCTTCTCCTGGCCCTGACTTTGGGCCACGAGGAGGGACTCGACCTGCCGTGGCAAACAATGGTGCTCCTAGCCTCCCTTGCATTCGTCAGTAAGTTCCTCTCCTTCTCCATGATGGGGGTTGTCACCCTCTCAATGGATACCGCGGTTTACATTACGGCTGTACTTTGTCTCGGAGTTTTGCCAGGTGCCTGGGTAGTCTTTGTTTCGATGTACCTGAAAATCCTGTGGGATACACTCGACCGGGAGTTCTTACGCCGCACAGAGCATAGACCCTTTCTCGAGAATCTCGTGGCCCCCCTCTTCCAGGGAGCCACCGGTGCTGCCGTTGTCATCATTGGAGGTTTGATTCTGCCGGTGGAGAGATTCCTCGACGGAACCCTCGACAGAGCCGTTCACGTTCTCTGGATCGCGTTGGCTCTGGCGTTCATCTTCCTGGTTTTGCAGTATGCGTTGGTACTCAATAAGTACTGGTTACGTGGTTACTCCTGGGGCAACCTCTTCAAGCGGGTCTTCGTGCCCGGGATCATTGCTGAGTTGATCCTCGTACCGTTGGCGATGGTGATGACTTTGACCTATCACGAATTGGGGGGAGTTGGGATTCCTCTCATTGTCCTTATCGGTACCTATGTCATCGTCAACTTCGTCTTCATGAAGATGTCTGACGCTCGTACCCATCTCAACGAGAAGGTCAAGGACCTGGAGTCTCTCAATGAACTGGGACGGGTTGTTTGCTCCACCCTGCAAGCCGGAGATCTTGTGCCGGCGCTGGCGCAACAGACCTTGACCGTCCTCGAAAACGCCGATGCCATGGTCATTCATGTTTGGAACGAGGACAAGAACTCCTTCGATGCCCTTGGTGAGCGCCGCGAAGGAGTGGCCGCCGACGCATTCCCAGAAGAACTGGCGGGCAGACTTGCCGACTGGACACAACGGGAAAGACAGGCTTTCTCCACCGGTCCGCTGGGCAACAGGTCCGCGGCCCGACTTACCGAAGTGGAAGGTATCTCTTTGCGCGGCCATTCGTGGATGGGAGTTCCGGTGGAGGTTCATGAACAGGCCATTGGCGTGCTCATCGTTTACGCCCAATCTCCCGAACGGTTTACACCCTCTGACCTGGGGCTGCTGCAGTTGATCAGTCGACAGGCAGCGGTTGCGTTGCAGAATTCTCGGCTCTATGTAATGGCTACCGTCGACGGCCTCACTCGACTCTTTGTCCGTCGCTATTTCGATCGCCGCCTGGTCGAAGAAGTGGCGCGATCAAAACGCTACGGTTCCACTTTCACATTGATGCTCCTCGACCTCGACAACTTCAAAGAAGTCAATGATACACATGGGCATGCGGTTGGGGACGCGGTGCTTCGGAATGTGGGCGACGTTCTTCTGGCGGAGGTCCGTAGTATGGATATTCCCGCCCGATATGGGGGCGATGAGTTTGCCGTCATCCTCCCGGAAGCCAATTGGCGTGGGGCTTTGACGTTGGCAAGCCGAATTCTCTACCGGGTTCGCCGAGAGCGGGTGAGGGCCGGTGATGAGCTTGTCTCCATCAGCCTTTCCATCGGCATGGCATCAGTCCCTGACCACGCCGAGCATGCCGTGCTGGACGCGATTTCCAAGGCCGATGAGGCGCTCTACGAGGCCAAGGCGCGGGGCAAGGGCCAGATCGCTGTATGGGGGGAAGAAGCGAGCGAAGAGTTCGTCTTTCAAGAATAAATGATTTCCCCTTGATCACCCTTTGGCCCCCTTGTATCATGCCGCCGAATCTGCAAGTTGTTGGTAGACTGACGGGAGGTTCACGCAATGGCACAGGACGTAATCCAGGAACTCACCAGACTCGCGCAGAAGTCCAGAGTATTCCTGAGTATGCCGTGGGTGGAAGGGTTGACGCCGACTACGCTGGGCATCGAAGGCAGGTACGAGGTGGCCGTCACGGATGAGCCGACGCAAAGGCGTCACGGCATCCTCCGAATGTCTGAAGCTGGCCTCTCTCCGCTTGATCACGGTGGTCTATACGGAGATGCGTGCTTCGAAGGTATCCTGCTAATTAACGACCAGATCTTCCTTTACAAGGAGCACCTGGAGCGTTGGTGGGAATCTGCCCGTAAGCTATTCATCCCGATGCCTTACTCAATGGAAGAACTGGCCTGGCGGATTCTGCAGACGGTGCAGGCGGTAGAATTTGAGCCCGGCGAAAAGGGCTATCTCCGGCCAGTTCTGACTCGGGGATTTGGCAATCTGGGCATCAATCCCGCCAAGTGTCTGGCTCCCACCATCTATTGCATTGCGTCGACCATCCAACTCTACCCGCCGGAAGCTTATGAGCAGGGCATTGAACTCTCCGTTGCCCGCGACACCCGTCGCGCCGGTTCAGAGATCGTCGACCCCAACATCAAGAGTAACAATTACCTGAACAACATCTTCGGGCTGCTCGAGACGAAGCAGAATGGAACCCTGGAAACGATGATGCTCACTAGTAGCGGGATGGTTGCCGAGGCTACCGCCGATAACATCTTCCTGATTCGAAAGGAAGATGGGTGGCGAGAGGATCCGAGCAAGGTCCACCTCTACACGCCGGTCCCCGAGTATTGTCTGATGGGGATTACCCGCAATACGATCATGGGAGAGGCGCGCAGTCAGGGATATACCTTGCACGAAGTGGACAACCTGTTGCCCCTTGATTTTGTCGGCCCAGGGAAGGAAGTCTTCCTCACCGGCACCGGTTGTGGGCTCATGCCGGTTGTTGGCGTGGAAGGGGTTGAAGTGGGTACGGGCAAGCCGGGCGACGTGACGCGTGTCCTTCTGGAGCGCATCCGCGCCGCCATGGCCAATCCGGCATTGGGACTCTCGATCAATGCCACTCGAGATGAGTTGCGGGCCTATTTGGGCGTCTAGTTGGCCGTTGCGAGGTTAGCGCGAAACAAGCGTCTTGCTTGTCACAACCAGCATTTCCGGGCACAATGAGCGGCGTGTGTGTTGCCGATGTAACGGCGCACACTCAGGGAGGTTGTTTTGCGAGACAGATTCCTGACTCTGCTGACCGCTGTATCGCTGCTGGCAGCTTGTACAACCGCTGACGAACAATCCCCGGTTGTCGATCTGACCATGGACCTGCCCCAGGAAGTCGCTGACCAGTCCACCCTTTCCAGTGACCTCGATATCCAGGTCGAAGAGGATTTGCTGTTGGTCGAGGTTGCCGAGGAAGTAACAGTCGATGTTTTGCAGCCGGAGGTTTGGTCAGAGATCGCTTCCGATGTGGCAGTGGATCCCTCTGATGTCGTCTTCGATGTGGTTGAAGATTCAGAGTCGGTAGATACTGCCCCTGAACTTGAGCCTGTTTGTGGTCTCGCAGAGCCCTGTGACGATGGTGATCCATGTACGGTGGATGACCAGTGCGACGACGAGGGTGGTTGCGCCGGAGAAGTCATGGACTGTGACGACGAAGAGCCCTGCACAGATGGTGATAGCTGCGTGGACGGCGAGTGTGTAGCGGGCGACTTCATTTGCGATTGTCTCGCTGATGAAGACTGCGCCGAATTGGAGGACGGTGACTTTTGCAATGGCACCTTCTTCTGTGATGATAGCGAGTTCCCCTATGAGTGCGCAATTGACCCCGAATCCATCTCTACCTGTGTCTTGCAGGAGCCAGATTCGTGCAATGTCTGGGGCTGCGCGCCGGAGAGTGGCGAATGTATTTTGATCCCCGTCGCTGAAGGGGTTATCTGCAACGATGAGGATCCGTGCACCGAAGGGGATGTCTGCTCTGCCGGAGTCTGCGCCGGAGTTCTCAAGCCTCTCATGTGTGCCGCTGGGACAACTTACTGTGTGGGTGACTCGGTTTGCCTGTGCGATGCCTGTGGCAACGGGTGTGAGCAGGTTGTCAAGGTCTGTACAGCTCCAGCTTACTATTGCGTCAATGGCAACTGCATGGCCTGCCAGCCCTATTGCAAGGACGGACAGTGCGGTGACGATGGCTGCGGTGGTAGTTGCGGCACCTGCCCGGGCACCTCTACCTGTAACCTGGACGGGGAGTGCGTTTGCGATTGCCCTGCAGGCGGTGAGCCGGTGTGCAATCCGCTCACCGGGGTCACCTATGCAAGCGTCTGTGCTGCCGCTTGCAGTGGAGTGGAGGAGACGCAGCCGGGGACGTGTGGCGCCGCCTGCTACACCGTCGAGGATGCGGTTCCAGCGGAAGCAGGGCTGCCAGTAGCGGATTTCTTCTGCAAGGATGCCAACATGAACAGCCCGGGCCTGGGCGGCCCGATCTCCAACGTGACTCTCAAAGAGACGATTTGGATCGCCTATTTTGGCGCATGCACGTGAGGTTCCTGCGGGCTGCAGGCTGCGGCCCTCGAAGAACTTATCGGTAGTCACCCCGCATGGGCTGGCAAGGTCCGGGGAGTTGTGGTCAACAAGAAAGGGGCCGAATCTGGAATCCATCTTTGCGCCGATAAGACCTCGATGCCCATCGTTCAGGACGACGACGTTGGAAGCCTGTGGGCCGCTCTAGGAGCGCCCTACAACGGCCTCGTAGTTGTTGATGCGGAAGGAATCATGGCCTTGCAGGTTTTCCCCGGAAATCTTCCTGGCGACGCTTTGGATATTGAGGCGAAAGTGGAAGGTCTCTTGCAGTAGCTGACGAGGAGTCATCCAACCATGGGTAATGGCCGACTACGAGAACCCAGCCTGGAAGCGATTGTTGAGCCCCGGGCACGGAAGACTACCCCCCTTCATTCCTTGATGGCCCGCCGGGTGACCAATATCCTTCTGGTCTCCAGTCTCTACGATTCTTACACCTTCGAGGAGGATGGTGGCCTATCGGAACTGCTCTTTGCCGAGTATCTGGAATTGAATCTGCGATACGCGCCGAGGATTGATCGAGTATCTACGGGCGAGGAGGCTTTGGCGAAACTGCGGGCCGATCGCTTCGATCTAGTCATCTCCATGCGGCGGCTGGGGGACATGGATATTGCCCGTTTTTCCCGTAAGGCCTACCGCATCGTTCCCGACGTCCCAGTGTTGCTGCTCGCCTACAATACCCGGGAGTTGGAACTCCTCGATACCAGTAAGATGCCTCACGTCGATCGGACCTTTGTATGGCAGGGTGACCATCGGCTCTTCGTTGCGATGATCAAGTATGTGGAAGATCGGCTGAACGTCGATCACGACACCGAGATTGCCGGTGTCCAGGCAATTATTCTGGTGGAGGATTCGGCCAGATTCTACTCCGCATACCTGCCGCTACTCTATTCGGAGCTGGTGCGCCAGACACAATCTCTGATGTCGGACTCAGTCAACACTATGCAACGACTGATACGAATGAGGGCCAGGCCGAAGCTCCTTCTGGCGACCAGTTACGAGGAAGGCCTCAAGCTCTATCGACGCCACCAGCAGCATGTGTTGGGTGTGATAGTCGATGTCGCGTTCCCGCGCAATGGTGAGCGGGACCCTCAGGCTGGGCGAGATTTTGCTCAGATGGTCAAAAAGGAGGATCCTGAGAGACCTGTGCTGATGCAGTCGTCAGATGCATCTAATCGTGAGTTTGCTCACCGCATTGATGCTGGCTTCATTCATAAGCGCTCACCCAAGCTACTGAGCGAAGTGCGTGGGTATATGCGTACGCATCTTGGGTTTGGTCCCTTCATCTTCAGGCTCCCAGACGGAACTGAGGTGACACGCGCGGACGACCTTGAAAGTCTCGCCGGCGCTCTGCTCTGGATTCCCGAGGATTGTCTGCTCTACCACGCGCGTCACAATCACTTCTCCACCTGGCTCCTGGCGCGCACAGAGTTCGACCTGGCTTACTCCCTACGTTCAAGCAAGGAAGAAGATTTTGCTGGTCCAGAGGAGATAAGGAGTCACCTCCACGATGCACTGATGGAGCGCCAAGAGGAATCCATGGCCGGGGTCGTAGCCGAATTCCCCACCGGGACCTTTCGGGCTCGACAGATGTTTGTGCGGATCGGTACTGGATCCCTCGGTGGCAAGGGGCGTGGTTTGGCCTTCATGAATTCCGTATTCAACGCCTACAAGGTCACGCGTCACATTCCCGGCGTCAAGATTCGAGTGCCGCCCACCGCTATCCTCGCTACCGGAGTCTTTGACCGTTTCATGGAAAAGGAGAATCTACTTCCTTTTGTGCTGGAGGACGGTCACGCCGACGAGGAGATAACGGTGGCCTTCCTGGCGGCGTCATTCCCGGAGGATGTGACTGACCAACTTCGTCGTTTCCTGGACAAGATCCACTATCCATTGGCTGTGCGCTCTTCAAGCCTCCTCGAAGATGCATCCTTCCAGCCCTTCGCCGGCGTCTATCGCACTTTCATGATTCCCAACAACCATCCGGATCTTGAGGTGAGATTGGAGGAGCTGCTTTGCGCCGTTCGTCTAGTCTACGCTTCCACCTATTACGAGGATGCCCGGAGCTATCTGGAATCCACGCCGAACCGGTTGGAAGAGGAGAAGATGGCGGTGGTGATTCAGCAGCTCGTTGGGCAACAGTTCGGAGATTACCTCTATCCAAACGTGGCCGGCACTGCCCGCAGTCGGGATTTCTACCCGGTGACGGGAATCAACCCCGAGGATGGAGTGGCGGTTGTCGCGCTAGGATTGGGCAATCGGGTCATGGATGGTGGCAACGCATTGCGTTTCTCTCCGGCCCACCCGCACAAACTCTACCAGTTCGCTAATGTGGAGGATTACCTGCAGCACTCCCAGCGCAATTTCTCAGCCCTGGACCTCACTCGTCCCGGCCCCGACCGCATGGCCACACCGGATGGTGCCGCATCGAATCTTGTGGAGCTCGGTCTTGATGTGGCTGAAGAGCATGAGACTTTGCATGCCGTTGGCTCGGTTTATGACCACGAGAACCATGCCATCTATGACGGGATTTCGAGAGATGGAGCCCGAATCGTTACGATGTCCGGCATACTCAAGGCTGACGTCTTTCCCCTGGCCGATACCCTGAAGTTTCTGTTGCAAATAGGTGAGGCCGGATTCTCCGCTCCCGTTGAGGTGGAGTTCGCGGTGAAGATTCGCACAACCCAAACGGAATTGCATGAGCTTGGATTCCTTCAGATCCGGCCCCTTGGCGCAGGGGCCGAGATGCGGGAGGTCAAGATTGGGGATCTCAACGAGGAGCAGGCGGTAGTCGTTTCACGCAAGGCCCTGGGGAATGGCATAATCGAGGATGTAGCCGATATAGTCTATGTTCGCCCGCAAAAGTTTGAGCGCGCTCGTACCGTGCAGGTGGCTCACGAGATAGGAACGATCAATAGGCTCATGAAAGGAGAGGGGCGGCATTTTGTGCTAATCGGGCAAGGACGCTGGGGCTCTGCCGACAAATGGCTCGGTGTCCCGGTTGGCTGGTCTCAAATCTCCAACGCGCGATGTATTGTTGAAACAGATATGAAGGACATTCGCGTGGAGCCCTCTCAGGGCACACACTTCTTCCAGAACATCACCTCCCTCGGTATCGGATATCTCACAGTCAATTTTGGTCGAGGGGGAGGAATCCTTGACTATGACTGGCTCGAAGCACAACCGGCAGCCAATGAAACAGACTTCGTAAGGCACGTCCGATTCGACCGTCCGCTGGAGATATTTCTGGACGGCCGACAGGGTTTGGGGGTCGTCATGAAAGCTGGTTGCCGGGTTATTCGACGGGAAGGGGCCAGCGGTGTCGAAGTGGCCTGCGAAGAAGGGCCGAAGAAATAATAAAATTAAAGCGTTGTTTCCCACGGGTTTTTGGTTGCAAATCCTCCCGCGTTTCGTATTATTCCGGCTGAACACGTAGAGCCGTGTTCAAGGGAACTCAACGATTGCAGGAGGTTGTACGATGTCTGAGGCTGTCAAAAACTTCATGGAAAAAGTTATCGCACGTGATCCCAACCAAGTGGAATTCCACCAGGCCGTGGAGGAGGTGGTCGAATCGTTGATGCCGTATCTTGAAAAGCACCCACATTATCTGAAATCGAAGATTCTGGAGCGCATTTGCGAACCGGAACGGGTCATATTGTTCCGTATTCCGTGGACCGATGAGAGCGGCAACATTCAGGTCAATCGCGGTTTCCGTATCGAAATGAACAGCGCGATCGGGCCCTACAAAGGCGGACTCCGATTCCACCCCTCAGTGAATCTGGGCGTCCTGAAATTCCTCGCTTTTGAACAGACCTTCAAGAATTCGCTGACTACTCTCCCCATGGGCGGTGCCAAGGGTGGCTCCGACTTTGATCCCAAGGGCAAGTCCGATGAAGAAGTGATGCGGTTTTGCCAGTCCTTCATGATGGAATTGTCCCGCCATATTGGCCCCAACACCGACGTTCCCGCTGGTGACATTGGCGTGGGTGGTCGGGAAATCGGTTACCTTTTTGGAATGTATAAGAAGATTAGCAATGAGTTCACGGGTGTTCTGACTGGCAAGGGACGGAACTGGGGCGGCAGCCTTATCCGCCCAGAAGCTACCGGTTATGGTGCCGTCTATTTCGCCTCTGAAATGCTCTCCACCCGCGGTGACAATTTGGAAGGCAAGGTTGCTCTTGTCTCAGGTTCGGGGAATGTCGCTCAGTATACTATCGAGAAGCTTCTTGACCTGGGTGCGAAGGCGGTTACCGTTTCTGACTCCAGCGGCTATATCTTTGACGAAGCGGGCATCGACCGTGAGAAACTGGCCTACATTATGGATCTTAAGAACGTTCGTCGCGGCCGGATAAAGGAATACGCAGAGAAATACCCCACGGCAGTCTATACGCCCGTGGATGCCAATTCCGACTTCAATCCGCTCTGGAACCACAAGGCCAACTGTGCATTCCCCAGCGCAACGCAAAACGAGATCAATGGCAACGACGCTCAGAATCTGATGAACAACGGGGTCGACCTGATTTCGGAAGGGGCCAACATGCCCTCGACTCCCGAGGCCATCAATGTCTACCTTGAAAACAGAGTTCTTTACGGCCCTGGCAAGGCAGCAAATGCCGGCGGCGTCTCTGTTTCCGGTCTCGAAATGAGCCAGAATTCGCTGCGATTCAACTGGTCCCGCGAAGAAGTGGACGCAAAACTCGGACGCATCATGAAGGACATTCATGCCCAATGCGTTCAGTACGGCAAAGAAGGCGACTACGTCAACTACGTAAACGGTGCCAATATCGCCGGATTCGTAAAGGTCGCCGACGCCATGCTTGACCAGGGCGTTGTCTAGCCCACAACCCCGCAACTCCATTTCACTTCACGTCATCACTTCTACTCCATCCGGACACCCCGACCCGTGTTATTCCCGGGATAATTCAACCTCCCCAGGAGGCCCCGACCCGTGTTGTTTCATTCTTAGTGTTGCTTCATTCTTAGTGTTTCATTCTTTGAGGAAGTTGTGTGCGCACTTGGCTATGTGGCCTTCTTTGATGGTGATATTGCAGACGGCCCAGGTGTCGGTGCCGGCGTGGTGCAGGCGGATGATGTGGTCGCCTTCTGGGAGGGTCTTTTTGAGTTGAGCTGATACTTGTCCCCACCCTTCCCTTTCTGGTCCGTAGTAGACTTCGGCGTATGGTTTCGCTGAGATCTTGACGGTTCCGTATGAAGGGCGTTCGACGAGAGCGGCGGCGTTGTTGCGAGGTCGCAGCTTGATTACTTGCTTGACCTTTGTGTCGTCGATGACCACGGTGCGGTTACTGGGATAGTAGTCCGCTCGATGTATGGCCAGGTCGATGGTCTCGTTGAGGCCGACTTCCTGAACATAGTATCCGGCCTTGCCTGAGCGTGTCAGTTCCTTGCCGTCTACTTCCACGATAGCGTCCTTGGGCTCTACCCAGATTTCGAGGTGAGATTGGCTGCGCAGTTCGTAGAGCCGCTCCATGCCCTTAAGGGGTTCAAAGCGGTCTTCGACTGAGGCATACCCGGCTTTGGAGACACGGACCAATACGGTTTCATCAGGTGCGACCTTCAATTCTACAAGGCCTGGCCGGAAGCTGTTTTGACCGATGACGATATTGGCATCAGGGGGATCTGTGACGATGGTGATTGCAACCAACCGGCGCTCAGGCTTGGCGGGAATGCCGACAGGAGTAGCGACCACGGAGTTGGGGGAGACAACGTCGTGAGGAGCCGAGGTGTCCGTAGTGCCGGGGGGGTCGGAACGGAGAGCAGCAAAGCTGGTCGAATCGGACGCGCCTTGTGGTGCTATGGCGCCGGCGGTGTTGTTGGGGCTGGAACCTAAGGCAGCAGATTTGGTTGAGCTGGAAACGTCTTGTGGTGCGCTGGTGCCTGCGGCGTTGGGAGGTTCGGAACCCATTGCTGTAGAGGTGGCCAGAGCAGAACGCGATGTGGTTGTGTCTGCAAGGGGCGGGGTGGGTCCGACTGTTTTCGCCGAAGCGCCGGACTCATGCCGGTTACTTAGATCGGACGATGTGACATGTTCTGCCACTGACGAATTGGCTTGTTGTGGACCCTTTATTCGCTGGTAGAACTGCCAGCCGAAAAGAGCTAGTAGCCCGATCACGACTACGAGCAAAGTGGCTGCCACACCGGGATGGGTACCTGAATTGACAGCGGTGCGCTCTCGAATGGCCCCAAGGGGATGAGTGGCCCCGGTGGCCGTGACCGTAAGATCATCTTCATGCGCGGTCTTCACCGCGTGGCCGGGCCCATCTGGTCGCTCCAGGGAGGTGAGGTCACTTGCTCCCGCCTCGTCGGTGGTAGGTGGTCGCTGCAGGGACGTTGCCCTATCTGCTGCGGAGGCATCCAATGGTAGGCCGGCTGCATCGGGTGGTTTCATAGAGGCTGCGGGTGCGCCATCCGACGGGTCTGGAGTATCTTGCCCGGTGGGTGTGAAGGTCAGGTGTTCACCCTGGCGGAGTGCCTCAATTTCTTTTGGGAAGAGTCCGGCGAGGAAATCTGTCACACGCCCCAATTCCGGATAGCTACTGGTTTCGAAGAGGAAGCTGGAGAGGGCCTCGTGAAAGGCAAGCATGGTGGGATAGCGATTTGAGCGATTTCGTTCCAGGGCACACATAACGAGGGGGGAGAGGGCGGCCGGGATGTCGGGACGGACTTCGTGGGGTTCCGGAATCTGGCGTCGTAGAACGTTGTTGATGGTTTCGCCCTGGCTGCGTGCGGCGAAGAGGCGCTCCAAGGTCAACATTTCCCAGAGTACGATGCCCAGGGAGAAGACGTCGGTGCGGTGATCGATGCTCTCGCCGCTGAGTTGTTCCGGGGACATGTAGGCATATTTCCCCTTGATAGTGCCCGCCACTGTTTCCGTCTCTCGCTCCGCTGCCCTGGCGATGCCGAAATCGACGATCTTCACTTCCCCGGAGAAGGAGAGCATGATGTTTTGCGGGCTGACGTCCCGGTGGATGATATTCAGGGGCCGGCTCGATTCCCGCCGTGAGTGGACATAGTAGAGCCCTTTTGCTGCTTCCAGAGTCAGGTAGGCGGCAATGGGATAGGGGACAGGGCGTGGCAATGAGTGGCTGGTTCTCAGGATTTGCTTCAGGTCTTTGCCCTCGACGAATTCCATGGCGATGTAAGGGGTGCCCTCATGAATATCGAAGTCGTAAACTTGAGCGATGTTCGCGTGGTTGCAGCGGGACGCGATTGTCGCCTCGTCCACGAACATACGTTGAAATTCCCTGCTGTCGGCGTACTGTGGCAGGATCTTCTTAATGGCCACCAGACGGGAGAACCCTTGAGCTCCCCGGGCCATCGCTCGATAGACCTCGGCCATGCCGCCAGTAGTCACCCGTTCCAGGAGTGTATATCTGCCGAATTTCTGCCTGCTTTGGGATCCCTCTTCCATGTTCTCCTATTCGTAGATCGCCAGGCCAAATGGTGGGATCTTGACCTGTGTTTCAGTTCCCTCCACCATGACTTCGGTCTGCGTGATCAGTTCGGTGCGGCTTGTGCCGGTGTCTGATTGAGGGAGCGCGACCAACTGTTCATTTGCACTTCGATTGGCCGCCACCACCAGTTCGTGACCGGCCAATGTTCGGCCAAAGACAAGGGTAGTTGGCGTTGCCGAAAGCAGGTTAAAAGCCCCCCGCCGCAAGGTAGCGTGCTCCCGCCGTAAGGTCCCTATCAGGCGGACAAAGGCCAGCGTCTCCTGCTGGTTGGCGGTGAGATTCTCAAAGGGCATCATGCGCCTGTTGTCGGGGTCTCCGGCCCCAGGCAGCCCCACTTCGTCTCCGTAGTAGATGAGCGGTACCTCAGGCAGTGTGAAGAGTAGTCCCTGGGCCAGACGCAATCTTGCGAAGGGGGTGTTGGAGTCGGGGAGCGGAGGCGGGTCGTTGAGTCCCTGTAGTTTGGAACCGTTGCCCCAGAGGTCGCCGATCTGGCCCGCCGCGTGAGAGAGGAATCGCGGTACGTCGTGGTTGCCAAGAAAGCTGACCATGATGGCATCTTCCCCCCAAAAGGGCAGCGCGGCTTCCAGGAAGTCAGCGAACTCGACGAAGTCACCCTCGTCCCGGGCGACTGCTTTGACCAGCTTCCAGTAGAATGGAAAATCGAATTGCCCATCGAGTTCCCAGTCGTTGACGTACTCCTTGATCACCTTTTCCGCCATTCCGGTCCCGCCGCCCCACTCGCCCATGAATGTCTCTCCTACCATGTAGAAAGGGAGGGAGTCGCCGACGATGCGTTGTTCGATGTGGTAGCGCAGAGAGCGGACGAAATTGTGGACCATGTGTTTCACCGCATCGACCCTGAAGCCGTCGATTCCAGATTCCAGGATCCAGAAGAGTGCTAGTTCTATGGTGAGATCCACAACCTCGTCGTTGGTGTAGTCCAGATCGGGCAGATAGGGCATGAACCAACATTCGATGGGCTTGTCCCAGTTGGGTTCGCAAGAGTTGGAAGCGTGGAACCAGCCGTCCTTCTGATGGCTCTCAAAGAGAGGGTTCTGCTCATGGATGTGGTTGGCGACAAGATCGACGAGAACTCTTATTCCTCTGGCGTGTGCGGCATCGACGAGAGCGCGTAGTTCTTCGAGTGTACCAAAGTGCTCTTCGGTTGAGTGCAGGTCGACGGGAAAATAGCCATGGTAGGCCGTGTAGGTTACCCCGCTGAGAGTACCGTCCATGCAGCCATTCGGATTATCAATGACTGGAGAAAGCCAGAGGACATCGACCCCGAGCTGGTCAAAGTACCCTGCTTCGATCTGCTTCGTGATGCCTGCGAAATCACCACCCTGCCAGTTGGTGAGCGAGTCTGGATCGGTGCAATCGGCAGGAGCATCATTGGTGGAGTCGCCGTTGGCGAATCGGTCGGTAAAAGTGAAGTAGATTGTCGCATCCTGCCATTTCCAGGGGTCGCTCTCCAGCCACACCGGGAGGACCAGTTCCTGAGTGCTGCCCATTTGGTTAGAGATGGCCACCCGGAGAGTTGCTTTGGTGCCTGGTGTGAGGTTCGCGATGGCGATTTCGAAGCGCCCGGTAGTGGGGTCATAGCCCGGCATGGCAAGCTCTACTCCATTGAGATGGACGGTGGCGCTGGCGGGGATGATGCCAGTGCTTTCCAACCCATCGTAGACTAGGACGGATGCTGAAATACCGGTGGCTTCGTCAATGATGCTCCAGCTTTCCAGGTGCAACTCCGGGAGGCGGCAGTCGGGGACAATCAATTTGGAGTTTTCGATGCCGTCGGTCCATCGGCTGAGGGGGTTTGCCGGGTCGAGGAACCACTGGTCTGCGCCGGTGTGGAACTTGTAACTATAGTTGCCGGCCGTCAGGTCGGTCATGTCGAGGTCGATGTGCCAGGTTCCAGCTCCGTCGTCGGTCATGGGGAGTTCGAAGTCGGTCCAGTCGGTGAAATCGCCAGCAACGAAGACGGGGCTGTCGTCGGGTGGTGCAAAGGTCAAGGAGTGTGTGCAACTGCGAACGTTGGGTATCGGCGTTGGCTCGTGAGAGAGGTCAGTGGGCGTCAGGTCGTCGGGAGTAGAGATGACCTCTGAATCGGGTGGACCAGGAATGTCTTCAGGAGAAGTGGAGCGGCCGTCTGGAGGGTCGCCAGGGATGAGTTCTGAGAGAGTGAGGTCCGCTTCCCTGCTGTGGTAGTCACCTTTCGCCGGGGTCTGCTCACAGGCGATCAGAGTGGTCAGAAGAACTGCTACGGTGAGGCGGCCTTGCCACCATGTTCCGCAACAGTGCTCAGCCATTCTCCTGCTCCCTGCGTCGGCCTCCGCCCAGGGTTGTGATGGGCAGGGCCAGTGCGGCCAATCCCAGAAGAAGGATGGGAATCCACAATATGTAGAGGGGCTCTCGCAGCGTCAATTGCTCGGCAACTACAACTTTTTCTGAGGGAATGCGGGAGTATAGGACCCAAATCCAGAAGAGTGAGAGAAACTCGATGATGACGACATTAAGCCAGGTTCGAATTCGTCGCCGGGTGGCCACCATCCAGGTTGTCAGCACGAAGTAGGTGATGATTAGGGCCCACATTGCCAGGTGCATGTACCAGTCGGCCACGTTTGCCCCGATCATGGCGATCACCTCGATAATGGCAGCCAGCAACACCGCAGCCAGCGTAGCGAACGTAATGACGAAGCGGTGACGTTCCACGAATTGGTTGACGGCCCCCATTGCGCCCTACCTCTCGATCTGATCTGTATAGACAAATAACAGCAAACCGGTGATCTGGCAAATACGCATGTGCGCGACCGGGGCGGCCGAAATTGAAGCCAAAACGTGTCAATAGCCTCCAAACTCCCGATATAGAGGGTGGAGGTGAGCAAATGCTGACGGAAGTATCCATTCGCATGCACGAAGCGCTATTCCCCTCTCGATGTCTGGCTTGTAGAGATCTCTGCCGGGATCCGGGGGCACCATTTTGCGAAGTCTGCGAACTGGGAATATGGCCGACGCAGCGGCCCTGGTGCGAGCGGTGCGGGCGTCCTATGCACGGACGACCGGAGGATCAGCGTGTCTGTCTTGGTTGCGCTGCTGAGCCACCGCCCTTTGACCGTCTTCGGGCGGCATTCTTCTATGGTGGTCCTCTGGCGGACGCGATTATTGCGTACAAGCATGGCGGTCACGCGGAGTACGGAGCACGGCTAGGCCGGATGATGGTCGGAAGCGTGGCTGCGGAGTTGGGGAAGGTGGACCATGTTGTCCCAGTGCCACTGCATCCTCGTCGGGCCAGGCGCAGGGGTTTCAATCAGGCAGTGATTCTGGCTCGAGAGGTCTCCAGTGCAGTCGATGCTCCGGTTCGGCAGTTGCTGCGGAGGGTACGTGATACTGGTAGCCAGAAAGGGCGTACGCGGGAGGAGCGCTTTGCCGAATTGGCGGGGGCGTTCGATGCCAGAGTTAGTCGGACGGATGTAGGAGGACGAATATTGCTAGTGGATGATGTGGTGACAACCGGTGCGACTATTCGGGGGTGTGCGGCTGCCCTGCAGCGGGCCGGGATAAGTGAGATTTCGGCGTTATTGCTGGCCCGTGCACCCTAGTTGGACAAGGTCGAGAATGGAAAAATACTGGCGATCCGGGGGTGCTTGAGGCCGAATCACTGCGTCCAGGCAGGCAAGCGAATGTAGGTGTCGTTGTTTACCATCTCTTACCAAGTTCCAGGGCGAGTATTCAGGACAGGTTT
>CAZFVN010000019.1:0-51374 GCA_964522395.1 uncultured Myxococcales bacterium | reverse complement strand
ACGCCATACCTCCCTTCAAGAACGGACCGGGGTACAGCCGTGATCAGATCGCCAGCCCAAAGCGCCGCCACCATAAGTTTTGATCTTTAACTCACTGTTGTTCTAAGATAACGCGTGTATTGGGCCCATTGTCGACGGATATGCCATGCCAACCGCGCTGATTCAAGCTGAACGCCGAACTCAGCGGCTTCGTCTGCTCTTTGGCCTCTCGGTGGTGGCCGGTGGGATGTTGGCGGCGTTCAATGCTGCCGTGCTGGTCGGTGCGGTGGCAATGAGCGCGGCGCTGTTGCTTCCTCAGCCTGCCGTCGTCTTACCTCTCTCCAAGGCAGCACTTTCAACATTGCTCGCCATTGGCGCTTTCTACCTGGTAGCCCGGCCCCTCTGGCGATATGGCCGGCTGGGAGACTTCGTACGGCTGCTTGAGCGCCCGCTAGGACGCGAAACCTACGTCCTTTCGGCCTGCCAGTTCGGGCTCCCCGGGGAGACAGCAGCTCACTTCTCCCCGGTGCTACTCACAGAACTCGGCCGCCGCGCCCTGATTGACCTGGAAGAGTTGAAGGTTGGCCGGACCGCGGCGGTGAGATGGCTCTGGCTCCACGCCGCATTAACCATGCTACTGATTGGTGCTTCGCTGATCGTCAACATGCGTTATCCGCAATTCGTCGCCAAAGCTGCCGTACGACTGCTCACCGTGCCTGAAAGAAGAGCAACGGGGCCGGACACTGAAAGTGGGGCGGTAACGCCGGCGCCACAGGTGGAGGCCGTCAAGCGTCCGCCATGTAGCTCGCTGCAACTGCAGGTGCATCCGCCCGACTACATGAATCGAGAGCCCTTTGCCATCTCCTGGAATACCGCAGTACGGCTTGCCGCGGGTTCCCGAATTGAGGTCTTCTGCCATGGACCGGTGAAGGGTCAAGTGGTGACCCTTGAAGCCCGCAAGACCAGCGGCATCAGCACCGCTTCGTTTACACGCACCGGGGGTGGTACCAGTAGTCGGGACTATCTGCGAGCCACCTTGCCTTTGATGGAAGAGATGGAACTCTTCATCGTGGGGCCGGAGCGCCGGACCCAGCCGGGCCGAGTACGTATTCTGCCCCAGGCCGACGCTCGCCCGCAATGCAGATTGCTGCAGCCGGACGGACCGGCGACCATGGACGAAACCGATTCACTGACCATTCTGGTGGAGGCCGCCGATGACCATGGACTATCCGGCGTCGTTGTGCGCTATCAAGTGGAAGGTCTCGATGTAGTACCTGCCACCATGGAGTTGGCCCGACCTGCAGACCAGCGTCAAGCGGTCGTCCAGCGAGATCTTCCGCTGACCTCCTTTGGCGCAGATCCCGGGGATCAAATCAAGCTAACCGTAGAGGTCATGGACGGCAATGAGGTCAGGGGACCTGGGATTTGCAGCACCGAGACACGCCTGATTTCCGTCCGCTCCCGCTTCTCAACTCAGCGTGAAGTGGTAGAGGAGTTGGCCTCAGAGCGGGACAAGGCCATCGATCTGATGGCTGCTGGATTGCTACTGGAAGAGTCCGAAGATACGCAAGCCCCCCTCCGCTTTCTTGTTCAGTTCGAACAATATGCAGAGGCCCTCGATGTGCTCGCCGGCCGCATGGGACAATCGAATCTCTTCAAGGAGGAAGACGCCCGACGGCTGGCCACTCTCGCCGCAGCGGTAGAGGAATTGGTACCCGAGCATGAAATCGAAGAGGGCGAAATGAGTCGTTTCGCCGGTCCCGCATTGCGCGAGATGGAGCAACAGGTACACGTCGTCGACGGACTGGTGGAGAAACTGCTGGGCGAGTATCTCTTCCTTCATGCCGCGCGTGTACAGCGAGAGCTGGAGCGAGTCGTCGCCCTGGGCCGGCAAGCCTCGGCTGATGCCGACAGCGTGCGGGCGGTGCAGCGGGCCATGCGTAGACTGCAGAGGGCTGCTCAACGCGCCGTTCAATTCGCCGCCAGAACTCGACCGAGACTCCCCTCCCTCTTCACCTCAATACACTCACGGCAGGAGGCCGATTGGTTCGGACAAGTAGAGAGCCTGGCCGGGCGGATGGCAGATTCGTCGTTGCTGGCCGATGGCGAGGAATGGCGAGGCCAATTGGAGGCACTATCTCGCGCAGTCGAAAAAGCTGTCGCGTCGGTTGAGGGAGCATACGCGCAGTCGATGACACGGCTCTCCTCCTCTTTCCGCAACGCCCAGGACGAACTGACGAAGCGATTGCGAAAGGCGATGGAACTGAACCAGGCAGTACGAAGAGAGCTGGAGGATTTACTAAATGCGGTGGAAGCCGAGACCAAGAAGTACATTCGGCGCGGCAAGACCATTGACCACGCTCGAGCCGTTGCCCGTACAGCCCGCAGCCTCTCCCGCAAGGCCCGCCGCTTTCGGGCCGACACTTATCTGAAGGTCGACCGCAGTCAGGTTGTGGAGTTTCGTGAGAAACTATCCCGTTTGAGCGAACTTGTAGGGGTCCTCAAGATTGAAGAGGCATCGGGACTGGCCAGTGACCTCGTAGTTCTTACCAATTCAATGGACTTCTCCCTCAAGCTCTCTATCCGCTACTCGAAAGACCGACAGTTGGTGAAGCGCAGTCGCCGCGAACTAGAGAAGGTAAAAGAGGCACGCAAGTTGGCCGAGACTATCCAGGCCAGGCTCTCCCTTATTCGCCCGCAACGCCGCAAACTGAAGAGCTTGCGGTCGGAGAACCTGGAGTCGGTCACTGCACGCATGGACAAACTTGGAGTGGAACTCACTGCAGTCAGGGAGAAGGTCAGCGGACTCAACAAACTCTTCCCCATCTTCTTCGGCAAGTTTGGCCCACTGCTCGACCGCACCATTGATTCAGGCAATCAGGCCAAAACCCGACTCGGCGAGTTGATGCTGGAGGACGCGTACCGGCAGTCCATCTTCATGGATGAGAATCTAACCCGGCTGCTCGACAGTCTGGAGAATGCGTCACGCAACGCGCGCACTGCCAGCGCACTCTCGGCGGGTGGCAGCCAGCCGACACAGGAATTGGCAGGAAAGGAAGAAGTGGTTTCAAGGGAGCGCCTGGAGCAGTATTTGCGCCTGAGCGCATCCCTCGGAGAGAACAAGGCATGGGAGCAGGTTATTGGCAGCTACTTCGAGCAACTATCACCCTAACGGTGTGCTTGTTTGGAGTATCCACAGGAGGCGGGGCAGTTGCCCAGGATAACGGTGTGCTCTCGCCAGAGCTTGCCGCTCTGGACCAGGCCTTTGCCAACGGAGATGTCTCCACTCTGGATGAACTAAGAACAAACCACGCAGAAGACCTTGGACCGCTCATCGACGGCTGCAAGGCACTCCTCACCGGCAACCTTGACGCGGCCGAAAGCCACGCTCGGCTGGCCGCCGCAATGGAAGGGCAGGAAGTTCGCCGCCGCGGAGAGTGGCTTCTCGATACTGCGATTTCATGGCGAGCGGTAATGGCGGCCACTCGCGCCATTTCTACCTCCGACATCCAGCTTCGAGTGCCTGCAGGCCAAACCGACTGGGGAAGCCGTATTGGGGAATATGCCTCCACTTTGGTTACCAGAACTAGAGCAAAGATCGGTCTCCCGTCCTTGCCCACGGCCAAAGTCATCTTCCTGCCCGACATAGAATCCCTCTCCCGCGTGGCCGGGATTCCGTCCGCCAGGCTAGAGGCCAGCGGAACAGTTGCCACCACTCTCTATGGCCACATCTTTCTACTCTCTCCAGGGGCCTTTCCCCACGGCTATGCATGGCACATCGTACTTTCTCACGAGGCCGTCCACGACGCGGTCCAGCGCTCCATCCCCGGCAAACTGCCCCATTTCTTTGAGGAGGGCATTGCGACGCTACTGGAAGAGTGGGCTCCCTATGAGCGTCTGCGAGTTCTCGCTCCCATGGAACGGGCGCTGCTTTTTGCGGCAAAGGAGCAGAAACTGCTGCTCACCGAGGAAGAACTGAACGCTCCCTATTTCAATCTCAGCGACGGACTTCGGGCACGACTGGCATTCCTTCAGGCATTGGCCGGGGCCCTTGTGCTGCAACATAAGGGAAGTGAGCAGGCAGTGGCCGAACTCTTCGCCGCCCTGGCGCACCCCGGGACCACCTGGAGCGAGGCGCTGCGTCAGGTGACGGGCTTGAAGCAGTCCAGCTTCAAGACCCGCATGCGCAAGCGATGGACCAACATGGCCTCCCGGGAATACCTACCATCCTTCCTCTACAGCGACGGCAACCGCTTCCTCTCTGCAAAAGGACGACGGCTGCAGAAAGAGACCAGCCGCGCTGTCCTCCTGGGTGACTTACTCTCGGGAAGGGGTCATCACGTTGCCGCCCTGCGCATGTACGATCGGGCGGCAACAGAACTTCAGCCGACCCCGGAATTGGCATGGCGCACGGTGCGACTGCTGATTGCCGAGAATAGATTGCCGGAGGCCCAGCAAAGAGTTGAAGACACCTTGGCGCGCCACCCCCGTGATGCCCGTGTCCATTATGCAGCAGCCCTGGTCTATCAAGCCAATGGCGATATTGAGAGGGCCCGGATGGCAACCCTGGAAGCGTGGCTCCTTAACCCATTTGCCGAACAAACCGATAGCCTGATGGCGAACAACCCCGTCCCACTGCCGGGCCCCAAGAAGGAGAGCACCCCATGAGTGAAGATCAAAACCAGCTACTACTGACGGTAATTCACGGCTTGAGCCAGCGCTTGAAGGAGCATCTCCACCGACGTATCGTGGGCCAGGAAGAAACTCTGGACCTGCTGCTAGTGGCGCTGCTCTCTGGTGGGCACTGCCTCATTACAGGAGTCCCCGGTCTCGCCAAGACGCTGCTGGTGAAATCTGTTGCCGAAGCCATGGCATTGCAATTCTCCCGAGTACAGTTCACTCCCGACCTGATGCCTTCCGACATTACTGGCACTGAGGTGATCGAGGAAGACCGGGCAACCGGGAGACGGGATTTCACCTTCGTTAAAGGACCGGTCTTCACCAATTTGTTGCTGGCGGACGAGGTGAATCGCACTCCGCCCAAAACCCAGGGAGCACTTCTACAGGCGATGCAGGAGCATCAGGTGACGGCCATGGGGAAGACCTACGCTTTGGAACCTCCGTTCCACGTACTAGCAACTCAAAACCCCATTGAACAGGAGGGTACCTACACGCTTCCGGAAGCATTGCTCGACAGATTCATGTTGGGGATTACCATGGACTATCCGAGCCAGGAGGAAGAGGCGGCGGTAGTCACCCTGCCCCGCCATGTGGGGAAGCCGTTGCCCGCCACCATCACCCGAGACCAACTGCTGGAAGCGCAGCAAATGGTTGAGCGAGTGCCCGTGGCTGACCACGTCGTCCAGTTCGTGGTGCGTCTGGCGCGAGCCACCCGCCCGGGACCGGATGCACCAGGGATGGTAAATGAGTTTGTCTCCTGGGGGGCCGGACCTCGCGCCGCCCAGAACCTGCTCATAGCCGCCAAGGCGAGGGCTTTGCTGGATGGCGAACCTGCACCGCGAGTCAAGGACGTGGTAGCAATGGCAGCCCCTGTCCTGAAACACCGCCTCGTATTGAATTTCAGGGCGGAGAGTCAGCGGGTACAGGAAGAGGAGTTGATTCAGGAGTTGGTCAAGAATGTCGGTTGAAGAAACATCCGAGCGCACTGTCCCCGCACGGCTCCTTACCCCCGATATCGAGCAGCGGCTAACGGCGCTGAGATTCCTCTTTTCCCGAGCTGTGGACGGCCGCCTTACCGGCGTCCATCGCAGCGCCCAGCCGGGGGTCAGCGTCGAGTTCTCCGACCACAAGGAGTACTCTCCTGGCGATGATATTCGACGCCTCAACTGGAAGGTCTACGCCCGCTCTGACAAGTTCTACGTACGCCAGTTTGCGAAGGATACCCATGCCAATGTCTATCTCCTTCTGGACCTCTCCGGGTCGATGCAGTATCAGTCGAGCGAGGCCCCCTTCTCCAAGGCGCTGACAGCAGCCCGGTTGGCCGTTGGTCTCACCTCCATCTTCCTACGTCAGAACGATGCCGTTGGGCTCCTCACCGTCCGTGGGGACAAGCTGGAGCAGATCGTTCCGGCACGCTCCCACGCAAGCCAGTTGGTGGCGGTTGAAGAGACCTTGCAGCAGGCCCTAACTCACCAGAACAGACGCCCCAATGAGGGTCCGACATCCCTCATTCCGGCACTCGAATACCTCATCATCTCAAAACGGCTGTCCCGCAGTGCAGTCTTCATCTTGAGCGACTTCTTCGTCGATCTTGATGCCCTCTTCCCCTACTTGAACTACTTGAAGGCGGCGGGTAACTTCCTCTGGTTGCTTCATCTCCTCGACCCAGCCGAATTCGATTTCTCTGCCACCGGCAAAGCCCGGACCTTTCCCTTCGCCGGCACTCGAGTCTTCCGATCCAACGAGACAGGTCACGGTGTCCTGATGGAGTCCGAATTGGCTCGACCCGACTATGTCGCCCGATTCCGGGACTACCTGGATTCCCTCCACGAGCGCTGCGCCGAAAACGCCCTGGAGTGGAGTGGATGTAACACGGACCGCGACCCTGTTGAGTTCCTGGTAGAGTATCTACAGGAGCGAGCATGAGCTTCCAGCGTCCAGAGTTCCTGCTGGCCTTGCTGTTGGCCCTGCTGCCCGCCGCTTTCTACCTCTCTCGTTATGTACGTTCGACGCGCACCGTCTTTCCCGCAGCGCACTATCTCTTTGGCGGCGATAAAACCCCACTGTCGCGCCTGCGAGGTCGCCAGATCATGGCAACTGTGCTACGCACAGCCGTCATCTGTCTGGCCGCGCTGGCCTTCGCCGGGCCAGTCTTGCCCGAAGCAACAACACCCATCGCCGCTTCTCAAGGGGACGAGACGGTACTCCTCTTTGACACGTCCACATCAATGACCGTAGCCACCTCGTCCGGTAAGTCCGTTTGGACCACCATGGCCAGCCAGGCACAATCGGTGATAGGGAGTACCGAAGATAATGCCCGGATCGCGCTCGTGACCTGCCCTCGCCCGCAGAAGGAACTCCGATGGCTCTCCCGAGATAAGGCACTGGCCGCACTGAATAACCTGCAGCCAAGCTGGTCGAAATGCCGGCCAACCCCACTGCTCAAAGCTCTCGTGCCAACGCTACCAGTTGAAACTCGGTTCCACCTCTTTACGGATCTTGCTCTCGACGATTCGGAGTGGAACCGCCTGGACTCTCTTTTGAAGGGCGCCAGAAATGTTACAGTCCACGCTCCAACCACGGCCCCCGAAACCAACCGTGCAGTAGCCGGCATATGGCCTGAGCCTGGAGGCGTTGGCCTCCTGGTGGAGACCGACTCGAAGGAGGCCGCGGCCAGCGACGCAACCATTTCATGTCCCGACTACGGGGCATCCATTCCGGTGCCCGCAATTGGCCCTGCCGGAATCACGCTATCGATACCTGTGCCGCCGGACCTCGCACCGGGGATCTGCCAGGTCACATTGGCCACCGATTCCCTGGACCACGACAATAGTGCCTGGTTCGAGGCGGGGTCGCCGGATCCGACCAGGATACTTATTGTTGACGGCTCGCCCGGTCACACCGTGGTGGCCTCCCCAGGGGGATTTCTGACCGCTTCCCTGCGAGCTGGCGAGGCTTTCGTACACGTCATGCATCTCGCTCAAACAGAGTTTTCCTATGACAGCTTGCGGCTGGCGGACCTGCTGGTGCTCGTCGACCCACGTCCACTTCCCGAATACCTCGAAAAGGGGTTGATTGAGTTCATGGCTCGAGGTGGCCACGTCTGGCTCTTCGCGGGGAACGCCATGAGCGAGTGGAAAAGTGACAATCTCGTCCTGCCAGGTCTCCAATCACGCCGCTGCATAGCCCTTCCAGAACAGCCGTTTCACTTGATTTGGACTGCTTCGGATGACTCTGCAGTGGCCGCTATCAAGGCTCTGCCGCAGGCCTCACTACGAATCTGGAGCCACGTGCGACACACTGCTTTGACCTTCCTCGGTCGAGATGTTGCAGTACTGGCGAGGTTCGACGACGGCGTCCCTATGGTAGTCCGTGTACCTTTCGCCCGGGGAGAACTGATGTTGTGGAGTCTTATCCCAGCCGTAGACAACGGGAACTTTGCGCTCCATCCTGCCTTTCCACTGACTATTCAGGCCGCTCTGGAGGAAGTAGCTCACCCCGTGGCCAAGGTGAAGGTGCCTCCCTCCTGCACGGTCGGGCGACCATGCGACTTGCCAGATCTAATTGATGGCTCAGACAATGCCGAGGCGGAGGGCGGTATCAACTCTACCCGAGTGCCCCTATCGGCCCAGCATGAGCTGATTTGCCCGGTACCAGGCCCCTACTTTCTTCCCGGGCCGGAAGGACGAGAACTGGCCTTCGTCTGCCGTACGAGACCGGCTGATACGGTGGTTTCGCCAACCCGACGGCTACCCATCCAGGAGCAGGGGATCATCTTGCCTGGCTCTCACCAGCACCCCCCCTTGATCCCTGTTGCACAACTACTCTTGCTGGCAGCACTGGCTCTCGTCTTTGTGGAGTTGTGGATGGTCAGTGGCCGACTCAAGGATCGCTACGAGGCGTAATGATGAAACTGCGATATTCAAAATGGCTGGTTCTCACGTGTTTCCTTGCTTCCTGCGCGGGCGGCCAGACTGTGGAGCGCTTTGAAGTCCTTCAAGATAGCACCACAGATAGTTTCTGGCATGGCGGTGACGCCCCCCCGGCGACCGGATGCCAGACCGACGACGAGTGTGACGACATGAACGTCTGCACCGAGGATAGTTGCAGCTTCGACGGCATTTGCCAAAACGAGAGTGTCGCTGCCCTTCCATGCGACGATGGCAACGCCTGCACTACCGGAGATCTCTGCTCCGGTGAAGGTGTTTGCGGAGGGGGGGCCATCAAGAACTGTGACGATCTGATTCAATGTACCGACGATTCTTGCGACCCCGCTACCGGGTGCACTCATGAGCCAGCCGAGGAGGGATTTGAATGTGACGACGGCGAACTCTGCACGACCCTCGATCAATGCCTGGGAGGAATCTGTGTGGGCAGTGCGCCCCTCTGCGACGACGGCAACGACTGCACCGCAGATTCGTGCAATCCCGAGAGCGGGGAATGCACTCACATCGACCAATCAAACATCCCATGTGACGACCAGAATGCTTGCACCAACGGCGATCTTTGCGAATCCGGGGCCTGCATCTCCGGAACCCCGGCAGAGTGCAACGACGACAATCCATGCACCATTGACGACTGCCTGGAGGTGGGAGCGGATCAGGGCGGTGGCTGCACCCACCTGTCTGAAGTGGGCAAACCTTGCGATGATGATAATCTCTGCTCCATCAATGATCTATGCAACGAAGATGGGGGCTGCGTTGGTGAAGGCGGAAGCTGTGATGACGAAGACCCCTGCACGACCGACATATGCAACCCCATTGACGGCTGTTATTACGAACCAGCCAACGGTGGAGCCTGCGATGACAACGACCCATGCACCGGGACCGGCACATGCAAGAACGGCGAGTGTGCCAGCGGACTGGCCATCGATTGCGACGACGCCATCGATTGTACTATCGACAGTTGTAACGAAGTCGGCGAATGTGTCCATACGCCCGACGATTTGCTTTGCGACGACGACTTGTTTTGCAACGGAGGCGAATGGTGCGACGACGCGCTAGGCTGCCTTGGGGATGGCCCACCGGATGAAGATGATGGTATTGACTGCACGGCAGACTCCTGCCTCGAGGAGCCAGACCTTATTCAACATCTGCCCCAACATTCTCTCTGCGATGACAGCGACCCATGCACCGTGGATTCATGCGTCCCGGACGAGGGCTGCGTAAACCAGCTAGAACCCTGTGAAGACGACAATCCATGCACCATGGATAGTTGTGACCCAATCAGTGGAGAGTGCCTCTTTGCGCCACTCGGCGAATGCTGCATGGCTTCTTCAGACTGCATTATTGAAGACCCATGTCTGGGCGGGGTGTGTGATACCGAATTACATAGTTGTTCTTTCCACCCACTGCTCTGCAACGACCACGACCCGTGCACGGTTGATAGCTGCGACGGGGGTTGCAAGCACGAACCGATAGAGGGTTGCGCAGACGAATGTGAGACCGACCTGGACTGCTTCTTCGCAGTGGCCGACCCAGACCTCTGCACCATTCCCACCTGCTCGTTGGACAATGGTAGTGGCAGTTGCACTTACCCCGTCCAGAAGTGCGATGACGGCCTCCCTTGCACGCAGGATCTCTGCCTCCCCTCCATTGGTTGCCACTACATCTCCATTCCGTGGTGCCAACAATCTTGTGAAACAGATATCGACTGTACCACTGACGACGCCTGTGATACGCCGGCCTGCGAAGATGGCGCATGTGTCAACTCACCCGACCTCTGCGACGATGGCCTGGCCTGTACGGGCGGCGAATGTCATCCCGGAAGCGGTGAATGCGAGCTATTCGAGTGTCCCGCCTGCATCTGCCCCACCTGCGACAGCAGCGCTGACTGCGACGATGGCAACCTCTGCACCCACGACGTCTGTCTCTTGCCGGGGGATGAAGCACCTGGACAATGCCGCCATATTCAACTTGAGTGCAACGATGGCAATCCCTGCACTACAGACCTCTGCCTCGCTCAGGCCGGTTGTCAGTTCTACGACGAACCGACCTGCACCGGCTGCCATAGTGCCCCCGACTGTGCCGACGATACGGTGTGCACTACAGATGGCTGCGTCGAAGGTACATGTGAGCATGTTTGGGTTTGCGACTAGAGGCTATTCCTCGTCTTCAAGATCCATGACTTCTGGTTCGCCAACTTCAGCATCAGCGCCGGCCGCGACTTACAGCGCGGTTCGTTTTCGCCGGTCTAGCTGGAAACGGCTGATCTTTCGAATGAGATTACGGCGGGAAATCCCCAGGATTTTGGCAGTACGACTACGATTCCAACGGGTCGCGGCCAGCGCTTCCATAAGCATACTGCGCTCTAGCGTTTCCACCGCTTCCGGGAGAGTTACATAGGGTGCGTCATCACCAGCGGCCTCATCCCCACTGCCAATGGCCACCACTCGTTTGCTAAGGTCATCGATGGTGACTTCGTCCTTTCCAGCCGCCCGCTGAGCGGCACAGCGAATCTCCGTTTGCAACTCCCACATATTGCCCGGCCAGCCGTGAGCCTGCAACGCCTTGACCGCATCTTTGGCCATACCGCCGGGGCAATTCCCACCCTTGGCCCGCAGACGCAGTAACATGTCCGATGCCAACAACGGAATGTCCTCCTTCCGCTGCCGAAGTGCAGGCACGTCCACGAGTTGACTGCGCATCAACTCAAGCAACTCCACTCGCACAGTGCCCAGGCGTTCAAGAGCTTCGAAGGGCAGCGACGAGGTGGCAACTATACGGAATCGACCATTGGGCGGACCTTCCTCCCATTCCTCGTACAGGGCCAGCAGGTATTGCTGCAATCGACGAGGGAGATACTGGACTTCATGAAGCAAGAGAGTGCCGTGTCCGACAATCTTGCTCACTTCAGGGACCTCCCCGTAGCTCCACTCCGCCCCGAGCATGAGGCGGTGCATCTCGTCTGCGGGTGTAGCCTCGCAGTCCAGCTCAAACAGGGGGGCCGCACGCCGTGGACCGAGTCGGTGAGTTGCGCGGGCCAGAGTCCTCTTGCCGGTGCCTATTTCGCCCACGATAAGTAGCGGCACATCGTCCTGTGTAAGTACTTTAAGGTCCAGCTTGAGGGCCTCTACCGATGCCCCCGCACTGAGCAGGCTGCGAGTCATTTCCGGACGCCTCGGACCATCCCCCGCTCTCCGTGTGGAGCGAGTGATGAGTTGATCAAGCTCACGACCGAGGGTAGACATATGCGTTTGCAACTTGCGTCGAGCCATGGCCTCGAGCACCGGCACCTGGTCGGCAGCCCCCTTGAGCAGTGGCACTTTGAGAGTGTCGATAAGACTCTCAAGGGAACTCAGTTCACCCTCTTCTGCCTCGCTCTTAATGGCGAAGGGGACACAAAGAAGCGCGGTACTACCACCGGCCGCACCCACGGGAGTTACGAGTTGCCAGACCCCTCCTACCGGCTGAAACCATCGCGGGCCGGTCCAGTCAGGGGTCGACACAAAGAGCGGCGACAGGTGAAGTTCGAACTCCTTGCGGATCCGTTTGCGGGCCAACAATTCGCGCAGCAACTCCGATATTGGCAACGGCGTGACTGCAGGAAAATGGGCCTCCAGATCGCGGTCGAGTATACAGGTAGAGACCCCCCAGAGCGTCGTCGCCAACTCAATGGAATGTCTAACAAGCGAATTGGCAAACAACTCGCCGTAGTCTTTCGGATCACTCATCGGACTGGCTTGTGCAGTAGAAGGACACCGGTATGACGGTGCCCATATGTTGGCTCGTGCAAGTCACGTCCTCCAGCCACGCCCAATTCTCCGAGCGGGCCGCAATCGTCCCGCTCTCTCCCTCTTTGAGCGTCTTGCAACCAATGACACCCATTTCAAGGGTCACCTCTTCAGGCTCCAGGCACTGGTCCACGGCTACCTCCAGTGTTTCCACTTTCCCCTCACAATTCTTGGCGAGAATATAGAGGATGCCACAGCGATCGTCGGGGCATCCCTGCTCGCCGCAGAGTTCGCAGTCATCAAGGCACAGAGGCCCATCCGCTACGGTGCCGTCACACGCTACACACGCTACGGTCAGTAGCGCGAAGAGCCTCCAACCAACTGATACCCACTGCGCCACACCAAAATCCTTGCTTGAGTTATCAGACTCTATTAAGATGCCACAGTTGGAAGACCCACACAAGGAGGATCCAGCATGCCAACGTTCGCAACCATCTTCGGTCTAGGTACCGGGGAACTCGTAGTTATCTTCCTGATCATACTGCTCCTTTTTGGAGGTGCCAATCTACCTAAACTAACGCGCTCCCTGGGCAAATCGGTGAAGGATTTCAAAGGCGCTTTGAGAGAAGGAGACGATGAACAGGAGACAGCCAAGGATTCTGTACCAGATAAGTCCAACAAAGAAGACGCCTGAAGTCCCTCTTTCGCTTCCGGTTTTTGCCAGTCTCCACATCCCGTGCTATACATGATTTTGGAAAAGGGGAACACTCTGTGAAACAGGGGAGACGGCGATGACGTTCAAGTTTGGCATCATGGGAGCCATTGCAATTCTGGTTACCCTCTCCTTCGCTCCGGCCTGCAGTAAAGGAAAATCAGATGCGGTGAAGATTACCACCACTGATGCCAAGACTGAGTCGGCCGCGCTGCCAAAGAAAGGCATTATTATCCGCAATGAAGGTGACGCAGCGGTTGAGCCTCTGCCCGAAGATGACGTGACCATGGAGAAGTTGGCCATGCAGGTCAAGCAGGAACGGTTCATCATTGCCAAGCCTGGGGAGACAGTCCGACTCTACGCGGATTGGAGCGGAATTCCCGTCGAAGAGCTGAAGCTTATCAACGATGACAAGTTGCCCACCTTCGGCAACAAGTACATCCTCTCGCTAACCGCAGCCGAGTTCTCAGACTTCGAACGCAAACGGCAGGAATACTGGGGAGGTCGCAAGAAGGAGCTTTACGACCAGTACGATATCAAGCCCCAGGAGTACTCGGTTAAGAAGAACGATACGCTTGATGGGATCTCACGGAAATTCGACGTTCCGCTCTGGTTCCTGGTGATGCACAATGAGGCACTCGACCCCTACCGGCTCTCCCCCGGAACCCGTCTCATCGTCCCCAAGACCGAGAAGAAGACAGAGGTCGCTGAAGAGGAAGGAGACGCGCAAATCACCGATGAAGATTTCAAGGAAGTCTACCCGGTCATTGTGAAGAAGGGCGAAACCGTTGGTGCCTACGCCAAATGGGGCCAGATCAGCATCGATGACATCAAGCGGGCCAACCGGCATATCAAGACCGTCGACCGTATCCGGGTCGGCGACACGATCAACCTTCCCCTCACCGCCAAGCAGTTCCGCCGCCTGCAGGAACTCAGAAAGGCCCACGGTAAATAGGCCTCAGCGACAACTATCATCGTAGCAATAGCCCCACTCGGGACCAATCGGACGAGTAGATGATGGAGTCCACCCGCCCCAGCAATTGTTCCAGGGGCAGCACAATACTGCCCTTAGTGCAGTCAGCAAAGCTGGTGCTGGCGCGGTTGTCGGGTAGCAGGGCAACCCGGCCATCGGGAACCTGTACAGGCAAGGCCTCGCTCCAGTCAATACCGGCAGTGGTTGAGGCTGGCAGAAGTATGTGACTTCGCCCTCCCACCACTTCGGAGGCCGACTGAAGCTGGTCACCCTCCTCATCTTCAAGCACCATTGGCGCAGTAGGAAAGCAGTAGTCGTTGCGACAGAGAACTAGGCCTTGGCGATGGAGAGAGTCACCCGGGAGACCGACCACACGACCCAATGCGGTGAGCCCCTCATCCACCGTACAGCGCACTGCCACGAAGTCCCCTAGCCTCGGCAGATCACCACTACCTTCATCGAGGAGAAGCCATTCCCCATCATGCACCGTCGGCAGCCCCGAATCCCCAGGCAGCCGCACCACTTCATGGGCTAAGAACAGCAGGACGACGACCCCAACCATGGGGACTACCTGAGCCCCGCGCAACCAGCCAGGCCCAGTCACCTCATCCGCCGCTACATGGGTGGCAAGCATCGACTGGAAGCATAGCCAGAGGACCAGGGCAACGGGAGGATAGAGATTCCCAAGTTCGACAGACAAGACCAGCACCAGTAAACCGGCGAGGTGTGCCCCCAGGGGCCATAGCCCTTGCCAGACGGATCGGTTGCGACGACCGACACCGGGTGCGAGAAACGCTGCGCACCAACGAAGTATGGGCCTCATGTAGATCATTGGAAGTCCGCTATTGTATCCGCCCAAACGCGGTCTTGGCCATCTCGTAAAGGGCCGTATCGTCGCAGACTTCGCTGTGGCACGAAACCGAAATAACCGTCGATTCCTTCTCGTGCAGCGCGGTCAGGGTGGAAACCTGATTACGATAGGAGAAGAAGACGAACTTGGTGAACATCTCCTTGAGTTCCTGAGTGTTGGGATACGTTGCAGCCATCTCATTCCACTTCTCAAGAGCCTGTGCATACTGGGAGAATTCCCAGACCAGTATTGTGACAAACCGGTTCGTTCCAGGCTTCCGATAGATTAGGCTATTGAAATACTCGGACGGCGGGATCCCCTGCACCGGCCCGTATGCTATCCAGCCCTTTTCCTGGAGCAGTCGATTGACGTCGATTACTGTAAGCAGGCGGGCCACTGCAACTTTCACCGGGGGTGGTGTCACGGCCGCTGGGGGCTGCCGAGGGGCCGCTCTCTTTGGCGGCGAGCCTGCCTCCTTGTCGGCCATGGCCGCGGTCGGCAGTGCCATATCGTCGCCCTTGGCCTCCCGAACCTTTCGGAGCGTAGTCTCGGCAGCCTCCCGATCCTCCCCCCCACTGTCCTGCTTGACAACCTTCTCCTCGGCGCCCTTCTTCCTTCCCTTCTTCTTGCTCTTCTTTCCCTTCTTCTTGCTCTTCTTTCCCTTCTTCTTGCTCTTCTTCTTTCCTTTCCCCTTCTTGCCGCTCTTCTCGACACGGTCATCACCAGACTCGGCGTCCGCCTCAAGGGTGGTATCGGAATCTGCGTCGCCCTTCTTCTTACAGCCACTCAAAGAGAGGGAGAAAGCCAGAAGCAGGAGGAGCAGGGGGAGCAACGGTCTCATTGCAAACCTCCGTCTACCAGATGAACTCCGCAAAATCGGGGTCGGGGCGAGGGATTACTTCCGTATTCTGCAGTTGACCGGCCTCCAGCAAATCCCCGCCCGCCTCAACAGCCGCTTCAACGTCAGGGAGTTCGCCGGTTACGATGTAATAGGACTTCCCGCCCAGCCCTGTGGCCAGCCGGACCTCCAGCAAGCGGACGTCAGCGGCCTTGCACGCGGCATCTGCCGATAGGAGGGTGGAAGCAACTGAAAAGGTCTCAATGATTCCCAACGAATCCACGCCGGGTGCAAGGGCTAAACCGAGCAGCGCGTCGAGCAGGCTCTCGTGAGCGCCGGAGAGGAAGAGACGATCCACCAGCGTATCACCCGCCAGGTCGACGCCTTCACGAAACGCCTCGTCAACCTCGGCCACCTCACCCCAAAAGAGAGTGATATAGCGGCCGGGAGATATCGGTCTGGATTCGAGCAACTTAATGGGTGCTTTCTTCACACATCCATCGGACACCACCATTCCCCTGGCGATGCTGGATACTTCGATGAGCCCGATGGCCGGAAACATAGTCCCTCGCTAAACGATCCGGAAGTAGTCCTTGAGGACACACCGACGTTCCCGCGAGAAATGACGGGTGTAGGTAACACCCTCTCCGGTGGGACTGGCAATAGTGAAGGAAGGATATCCCTCACCGCCCATGCCAAGGCCGGCCCATGAAGGCGCGTTCTTGACGAAAATCGAGCAGTTCATAAGCCGCGCCATAGCGTGCATGTTATCGATGTTTGTGGAGTGAATAACCGCGGTGTGACGGAAATCATGCTCTACCCGCTTGGACATCGCGATTCCCTCGGCCGCAGAAGCAACTCGCACGAGGGGAATCACCGGCATGAGCAATTCCATTTGAACAAAATCGTGCGCCTCATCCACTTCAGGGACGATGATGCGAGGGTCTCCAGTAACATCGATTCCAGCGGCCTTCAGGATATAGGAAGCATCCTTACCAACCATCTCCTTGTTAGGTCCGCCTTTGCCAATAACCGTCTTCTCGAGACGACCGATCATGGAGTCCCGGAGCAGAAACGCACCGCTGTTGCCGAGCTGCTGCTTGAGCTTGTCGGCAATTGACTTCACCGCGATGATCTCTTTTTCCACCACGCAAACGATGTTGTTATCCAGAGACGCACCCATGACGATTGACCGGGCGGCGCGGTCGAGATGGGCAGTTTCATCCACCAATGCGGGGGGATTTCCAGGCCCTGCAGCAATTACCTTCTTCTTCTTGCTCATGGCGGCATCAACAACCCCGGGGCCACCAGTTACCACGAGCAAATTGATATCTTCGTGCTCCATCAGGCTATTGGCCGATTGAATGGTAGGTTCAGCCACGACAGTGAGCAAATTCTCTGGCCCACCTACCGACAAAATAGCCTGATTCAACATTCGAATAAGGTGGTTCGAAACTCCCTTGGCAGTGGGGTGCGTGTTGAAGACCACGGAGTTGCCCGCGGCAATCATGCCAATGGCGTTGCAGATAATGGTTTCGGTCGCATTAGTAGTCGGTGTGATGGACCCGATGACTCCATAGGGAGCACGTTCCATGATGGTCAGCCCGTGGTCTCCGCTCCATGCTTCGGGCCGCATGCTCTCCGTACCCGGGGTGTGATTGATGGCGAGGAGGTTCTTATTAACCTTGTCCTCCACCCTTCCCATCTTGGTCTCTTCTACCGTCTGTCGGGAGAGCTCCATGACATTGCGACGGCAGACTTCCCGGCAGGCCTCAATCATCTTGTCGCGCTCCGCCAGCGACATGGCCTGCAACTGCTCAAACGCGATACGCGCGTTCTTCACCGCGCTGTCAACGTCAGAAAAAACGCCATATCGACCGGCGGTCGGGATCAAAATGGTCGGTCCCTGCCGGGTCTGCGGCTCGACCTGTTTGGGTGCACCATCGCCGCCCCCACCGGGCTGCTGGAGAGCGCTGAGCACCTTCTCCACAATTTCCTGGATTCTCGGCTCATCGAGCTGCATGGCCTACCCCTTATTGCGCCGGGTCGAACTTGCCCGAACGGTCCTCTTCAAACTTGCTGTAAGTCGGTTTTCCCATGATGTCGTAGGAATCGACAATGGCCATAATGGTGGCATCCACCGGCCGATTGTTAGTAGCCACGGTTTGCCGGGCTGAGGAACCGGAAGCATAGAGGACTATTTCCCCCATACCGGCACCTACCGCGTCGGCTGCGACTACGAACTTGTCAGTTTCGTTTAGATCGACATCCACCTGTTTGACCAGGAGGAACTTCAGACCTACCAACTCTTCTTCTTTGCGCGTGGAAACAACGGTTCCCACCACCCTGCCCATAAGCATAGCTTCCCCCGCCAATCAAAAAGGCAACATCAGGTTCTGTCGGGCCCTTGCCTAAAGGGCTCGACCGGGAAGAGCCAACTCAGAGCTAGCCGTTTTCCGGACGTCTTCCCAACGGGAGGACGGCATCAACGTTCGCATGTGGTCTTGGAATTACATGGACGGAAACGAGCTCTCCAACACGCTCGGCCTGCCGGGCACCAGCTTCCACTGCCGCCTTCACGGCAGCAACATCACCACGCACGATTGCGGTCGTGAAACCACCGCCGATCTTCTCGTAATGCACCAGCTCAACCTTGGCGGCCTTGACCATCGCGTCAGACGCCTCAACCATGGCCACAAAGCCTTTCGTTTCAATCATTCCCAGAGCGTCAGCCATTATTCACTCCTCCTTCTATACAAAGCGGTGACTAAGGTCACCAGTATGGTAAGGCGCAATGTAGCATGAGCATGGGGGTGATGCAAGAGATTTTGGCCGCTTCGCTACTGGCTTAGAAGCCGCTATCGGGCTCTCTTGAAAGTTGACCGTGGAGTTGCCTCAGACCCCGCATTACCTGCTCGTCATAGCTCTTCGTGAGAGCCTGTCCCAGCCATCCTCGAAGTTGTCCATTGCCAGACCCGATTTCCGCAAAAACGTTCAGCAGAAGCCAGCGCAAACGGTCCTCCTTGATGTATACCTGGGGAGGACCCACCGGCTCAGTCAACTCAACTCTAGGGCAGGTAATGGCAGCTTCCTCGCTGTCGAAGAACTTGAGGAGAGGGCCAGTTACACTGGAGTGCTGGAAAGCCTTGATCACCATCACCACACCACAACGACCGCCATCATCGAGACCATCAAGCTGGGCCAGAAGTTCCTCTACCAACGCCCAAACCTGCTCTTCCTGATCTTCCTGGGAAATGTCCTTTTGTAAGCCGTTGGCGATGCGCTCCAGGGCCCAGAAAATACGGGCTTGAGCCGGCCCGTTACGCAAGGGAATCGCAGCAATGAGAGGGCCAGCAGCCTCGAACTGAGCGAGATTGCCAAGCCCGATGGCAGCCTGGGCAAAGGTAGCATCTGGCAGCGTTTGCTCCGCCACAAGGTCGAGAAAGAAAGAGAGGTCCTTCGTCCTGGCGAGGCGCGCCAGCGCAGCGACAATGGCCGGCTGCGGCGTAACTCCTCGCACCACCAGATGCCTGAGCACCGGGGCCATCTCTTCGTGCATCCAGGTCAGCAGTGAGGGCTCCCATCTACTCTCCAGCAACTGCCCCTCCTGGAGCAGCACGTAGATGGATAGATTCATCCGATGCGCCATGACCTCGGTGGTGGCAAAAGCCGCCTCCCGCACCGCCTCGCGGTCATCTTCGTAGTAGTGCGGAAGCTTCTGAACGAATCGCACCACTTCCTCGGGTTGTTGCAGCTCCTGTACCTCCGCAAAGAGGTTCTTCAATTCCTCAGCGTCCGAGCTGCGAGACATCGCCTCGAGCTGCACAACCTTGAACGCAAAGAGCGCACCCTTCGAGACGTTTTGCGCAACGAACATGGCTCCCACCGCAGCCGCAACCATGAAGAGTGAGTAATAGACGGTGAGCGGCTGGAACATCGCTCCAGTACGCTGAATCTCCAGAAAGTCATCCTCTGGAGAAGTTCGGCTCGGACGACGAGAATTGAGTCGAGAATCATAACTAGGGATGAAGATCCGCACTGCCAAACCGGCAATCCCCGCGGCCGCCGCCAGAATCAGAGACATCCATCCCAGGTAGACAAAGAAGGCGACTGATCGACCGGAGACCTTGTACCAGAGGTAGTCTCCTACAATCAGCGAACCGCCCACGAGAATGCCCAGCGAAACGGCCGCCACTAAAGTCCAGCGCCACTTTGACAAGCTGCCAGTGGATTGTTTGCGAGTGCGGGCTGATGGCGTCAATGAAGATCCATGGCTATTTGAGGATTAGGTCGAGGGCCCGTGCTTGATGGATCCAATCCTTGAGGGTCTCCTCCTGGGGCAGAATCTCGGAGACTCCATGCTGTTTGTTGGTGGCCCGCAATTTGACGATTAGCTGCGGGGCGCTCTCCCCCCGCAAACCGGCGATACCGGAAATACCTGCGAGCAGTAGAAGCTTGGCCATCTTCGGGCCAACACCACGGACCCTCAAGAGGTCGCAGAGAAAAGAGTACTCTTCGAGCTTCGCCACTTTGATACCAGTCTTGCCAGCCGCAACTTTACGCGCTTTTGCGGTGAGCAACACCTGTAGCAACTCCTCAGTGTCCTCCACTTTGAGGGGAGCCAGCTTCGCTCTGTGCCCAGATTCCAGGAAGGGCACAACCTCAATGGGATAATGGCTTGCCAACACCGGCAGCGACTGGCTCAACAACAGCAACAGGACCGTGAGACCGGACAGGCGACTAGCCATGACTTAGTCCTCGTAGGTTGTTTCCGAAGGCATCATGATGCTGAAGGAGAGCATCCCGGCGAAGTTATGAACGAACTGCTCCTCGGCCGGGAAGGAGTAAGATGTATTGTCCTCACTGACAACCGCCGCCGTGTGCATGAAGGCCATGTGGTCGACAACATCGAAGGTGATGGCTACGCCCTTGTCGAGGAAGATGCGGATTCCCGCCCCAACCTTTGGCGACGGCTTCATTCCAGCGCCAGGTTCCACGTTGTCCAGCCGGTTCTCGGCCTCAGAATTCCAATTCACCTGGAGAAGCCCAAATCCGAGGATCAAGTGGAAGTCATAGGCCACTGCCAGGCGACCCCAAAGCATCGCCTTGCCACCGTCAGCCAACTCCAGGTGGGCATCGGCAAGAAGGCCGAGATGGGTGGCCGGAATGGGAAAGCTCAGACCATCCTGCTTCTTCTGCGCCTCGATCTCTTTTGCAAAACCCGTCTTTATGGGGAACGCATAGCCTACATTGGCTCCCAATGCGAGCCAGTCAAGCAGGTGGTAGTCATAGCCGATGTTGACAATGACATTATGAAAATACCGGTCATTGAAGGTCCATCCCAGTCCAGGCTTCAACTCGGAACGACCTGTGCGCCAGGTGATGCGATGGCGCACCATGGGGGCACTGGACATCTCCTGAGCAAGCGCCTCGACTGAGGGACTCAACAAGAACAGAAGAGCGATCAAAGCGAGCTTCCGCATCATTGGCTATCTCCATAGGAAAAGGAGAAGGGGATGAAGAGGGCCAGGCCCGCTCTACCGGTCCAGTTATGAAGCAACGTGGAACCAGATTGAAATTCCTCCCAATACATCAGATCGACAATCTCGCCGGTAAGTGCCATCCACTCGGTCAGGAAGAAGCGCAGACCAAGTCCCGCTTCCACCGTTGGGGCGAAATCGGAAAGCACAGTCCGGGTAATACCACCACCGAGATACCCGGTCAGATCCCAGTAAGGAGCAAAGCGGGAACCAAACTTACCAAACACCGGGGTAACACCAACACGCAGCGTCGTCGAGTAGCCCATCTCCGTCCGTTCGGGAAAGAGGCCAAAGGTATCCTCAACTTCATCCTTGAAGGGCGTCGGCAATGACCAGAGTTGCGTGAACTGCCCAGAGACAGAGAAGTACTCACTGATGTGGTACTCAACCGCCCCACCGGCACCGTAATTGCCCACCATTCTAGGGTTGAGGGTCAAGGCCCCAAAGCCTCCCACCTGTACACGTTGCTTCTTCAGGATGGGTTTCCGTTGAAAGACCTTGATGTTTTTATGGTATTCCTCTTCCAGGACTTCCTTTTCCAAGCCTTCCTGCGCTTGCGCCGCAGCGGGCACTAGAAGCAGCAGTCCCAACAAGAGTGTCAGCAAACGCCTGCTCATCATTCATCCCCCACAGACTGTGCGGACTATGCTAAACCCTTCCAAATTGATTCGCAAGCAATTTCACCGGCCGCCTCACGTGCGCGCAGTTCTGTGCGCGCAGGCTGGCTCAGGCCGGGATTTCAGGCCGCGTCGCCTTCAGTGTCACCAAAGAGGCCATCGAGGAAAGCATCACCATCAAAAGGAAGGAGATCCTCAACCTGCTCCCCCACTCCGATAAACTTCACGGGAATCTGCATCTGGTCGCAAATACCAATGACCACTCCACCCTTGGCCGTACCGTCCAGCTTCGTCAAGACAATGCCCTGAATGCCCACCGCGCCACCAAAAATCGTCGCCTGCTGGATCGCATTTTGTCCCGTTGTAGAATCCAACACCAGCAGGGTCTCGTGCGGCGAACCGTCGTACGCCTTGCCACAGACACGGATGATCTTCTTCAATTCCTCGACCAGGTTCTTCTGGGTGTGCAAGCGGCCGGCGGTATCGATGAGTACAACATCCACGCCCTGTTCAAGACCTTGCTTGACCCCGTCAAAGGCCACTGACGCAGGATCCTGGCCCTCCTCACCTCGATGAAACTCCGCCCCGGAGCGTTTCGCCCAAATGGCAAGCTGCTCCACGGCCGCGGCGCGGAAAGTATCGGCCGCAACCATCATCACTCGCTTGCCTTCCTTTCGATATTTCGCAGCCAGCTTGCCAATAGTAGTCGTCTTCCCAGTACCGTTGACGCCGACAACCGCGATAATCCAGGGCTTCTGTTCAGTCAACGTCAGCCCCACCGCCCCCTCGGTCGAGTGCAATAGGGTCTTGACCTCGGTGCGGAGAAGACGCCAGACCGCTGCCGCCTCTCTGAGTTCGTTGCGATCCAGTTTCTCTTTGATCGCGGCCAACAGCTTCTGGGCCGTCTTGACGCCGATGTCGGAGGTCAGGAGTACCTCCTCTATCTGCTGCTCGATGTCAACATCGAGTTCCTTTCGAAAGAGCCCCGAGAGGCGGGCGACAAAGCCCTGCTTCCGGGTTCGCTCCAGCCCCTGCTGGATCGTCCGCCCCATGGGCAGCAGTTCCTCTGGCCGGGTCTCTGGCGCAGTGCCTGATTCCTCTTCTACCAAAGGGCCGGCCTCTGCGGGAGTAGCGAGATCCGTCTTGTCACCCTTCCGGCGTGACCAGAAAACTACAAATATGCCGATCACGACAACCGCCGCGACAAGGCCAATGAAGAGCGCGTCTTCGGTACTCATGGCAGCCAACAGCATGCGGTTCATTGCCTGCCTCCCAGAGCAGTGCATTCAACGGAGTCCGTGGTTTACCATAAAAGCCAGAAGTGGCAAAGGGCAAAGTGGGGGAAAGGAGGGGCAAAGGTCAGGGGCAGAACCCCTGACCTTGAGCTATCTTACAAACACTCGCCCGGGTAATCTGCGCTACATTCATCGCAAACATCCGCGCAGCAATCACCCTCATTGAAGCAGATTGCATCGCACTGACAACTTTTGTCCGCGCTGAAGTCACCGCAGCGGAACTTGCAGGTATCGTCAATTGCCGAACAGTCCTCAGCAAAGTTGTCCTCGCACTCCTGACAGACGTCGGGGCAGCAGTCATTCGCTCCGAAGCAAAGATCATCGCACTGGCACGGTAGATCGGCATCAAACGGGTCCTCGCAGCGACCCTCACAGGTTGCTGCCACGGGACAGGCACCGCAGTCCACTTCGCAAGTTTCGCAATCCTCGCCAATATCGGCATCGCAAACATCGTCGCCGCAGCAAGGGCCACAATCGGCTTCACAAGTTTCACAATCTTCGCCGTCACCGCAAACGTCGTCGCCGCAGAAGTTCGCCAGCTCGCAGTTGGCTCCACATTCATCCTGGGCTTCATTCACGCAGATGCCATCCCATTCACTATCGCAGCAGTAGTCGTCGATGGCACAGACGCAATTCTGCACCGCATCGTTTTCACATCCAGCGCCATGGCCAGTTGCGCAGCAATTACCAACGTCCATGCAGCCGACACAAAGTTCGGCAGCGGCAGCGGAACAGAGACCATCCCACTCAGTGGCACAGCAGAAATCGTCCTGGGCACAAACCACGTCCTGGCAGGAAGGAGTATCGCAACCGATGCTCTCATTGCTGGCGCAGCAATCGCCAACACAATCACCGCAGTCAACCTCGCAGGTGAAGCAGTCTTCAGCCAACTCCGGCTCGCAAACATCGTTGCCGCAGCAATCACCGCAGTCATCAGGGCAATTTTCACAGTCTTCGTCGCCTTCGCACACGTCATCGCCACATTCAATGACGACAGCAGTGCCACCACATGACGGGCAGAATTGCTCCGCTTGATCAGCGCAAAGCCCGTCCCAGGTGTCTTCGCAGCAGAATGGATCCATTGCGCAAATGAGATCCTCGCAGTCCGGAACCTCACAACCAGTAACCCCCGAATCCTGAGCTTCGCAGCAACTGCCGCCAGGCAACGCACCGCCACAAGTGGGGCAGAACTCGGCAGCTTCATTGGCGCAAATCTGATCCCACGTGGAGTTGCAACAATATGGGTCCATTTCGCATACCACTACGGTGCACTGGGCATTCTCACATTCCGGTGAACCGTTGGCGATGCAGCAGTCGTCTACACAGACACCGCAGTCAACTTCGCAGTTACCACAGTGCTCACCAAGGTCGCCATCACAGATATCATCGCCACAACATTCGCCACAATCTTCCGGGCAAGTCTCACAATCTTCGTCAAAAAGGGCTTCACAGGAATCGTTACCGCAACATTCGCCGCAATCTTGCGGACAGGACTTGCAGTCTTCTTCGCCGTGACACTCATCGTCTCCGCAGACTGCAACCACTTCACAGACGCCACAATCCAGGTCCGTGACCTCTGCCACGCAAAGTCCATCCCACGCTACCTCACAACAGAAGGGATCGGCCTCACAGACGCACTCCTCAATGCTGCTATCCTGGCAACCGGGAGTCGGGTGATTCTCACAGCAATCGCCATTGCAAGAGCCACATTCGTCCGCTTTCGCGGCGCACAGTTCATCCCATGCTTCCTGGCAGCAGAAGATGTCTACCGCGCAGACACAGTCCTGGACCAATTGGTCTATACAGCCGGGTGTCCCATTGGCAACGCAGCAACTTCCTTCGCATTCGCCACAGTCATCGGCGCAGTTGCCGCAAGTCTCACCTTCGTCACAAATATCATCGCCGCACTCGGTGGGGCATTCGCCACAGTCTTCCGGGCAAGTATCGCAGTACTCGCCAAGGAGCGCTTCACAAGAGTCGTTGCCGCAACAATCGCCACAGTCTTCCGGGCAAACCTTGCAGTCCTCGTCATCGCCGCAAGCATCGTCGCCGCAAAATCCACATTCGCCACAATCTTCCGGGCAAAGCTCGCAACCTTCGAGGGGGTCGCACATATCGTCACCGCAGACGGCACATTCACCGCAGTCCTCGGGGCAATTGAAGCAGGCCTCAGGCTCAATGCAGAAGCCGTCACCACAACCACCTACGCCACCGCAGTCGCCACAGCCATATTCCTCGACCTGAGCGACGCAAATCTCGTCCCACGCAGTCTCGCAACAGAAAGCATCGAGTTCACAAACACAGACCTGAATCTCGCCGTCGTCACAGCCCTTAGCTTCGCTGGGCTCGCAGCAACCGACCGGACATTCGCCACAATCTTCGGGGCAACTCTCGCAACCTTCTGCCGCTTCGCAAATCTCATCGCCACACTCGGGGCATTCGCCGCAATCTTCGGGGCACGTCTCACAGGACTCCGTTTCGTCGCACAGGCTATCGCCACATTCGGGATCGGCTTCGCAAACCAGGCCACAATCGGCGATCGCCTGGTCGATACAGATTTCGTCCCACGCAGTCTCGCAACAGAATGCATCGAGGTCGCAGGTGCACGCCTGCACAGCTTCATCCAGGCACCCGGGACTTTCTTGGATAACGCAGCAATCCCCGCAAAGTCCACAATCGTCGGGGCACGTCTCACAGCTTTCGCCATCGTCACAGGTGTTGTTGCCACAATCACCACATGTATTCTCGCCACCAACGCACTCGCCTTCAACGCAGAGGTCACCGCTGGTGCACTCATCTCCATCATCACAGGCCACATCAGAGAGCGGAGCGTTGACGCATCCACCATCAGCATCACAGGTATCATCAGTGCAGTCATTGCCATCGTCGCAGCCCGAGGCCGTTCCAAAGCACTGCCCGTTGACGCAGACATCAGTGTCGGTGCAGGGGTCACCGTCATCACAAACCACGCCATCCAATTTACCTTCAACTTCGCACGCCCCGGTAGCCGCATTACACTGGCTTACCTCGCACTGCCCAAGACCATCAGCAACGCAAATCACCACCGTGGAGGGGTCTACTGCACATATGTTCTCAAGACAGGCCAGGGTACCGTTGCACAGGTCACCATCTTCAAAGCCCGCACAGTCCATATCCGTCTCGCAGTCACACATATTGGTACCGGGAATACAGTCGCCGGCCTGGCAAACGTCACCCACGGTACACGTCGACCCGTCAGAGCAGCTTCCATCCAACGTCACCAGCGAACACTCGCCTGTCGCGGGATCGCACTGGTTTTCCAGGCAATCACTGTTTTCGCTGCTGTCACAGAGCACTTTCACGGAACCTGTCACCGCGCAAAATCCATCGACACAGTCCATTTCCGCGTAGTTGCATAGGTCATCGCCCGGGATCTGGCAATCCAGATTGCTCTCACAAGGACATTCCCCGGGCTGGCCGAAGCAGATGCCGGCGGAGCAAGCATCGTCCGACGTACATGCATTGCCATCGTCGCAAGCAATGGTGTTGTTCGTGAACTGGCACCCGGCTACGGGGTCACAGGCATCATCAGTGCAGATATTGCCATCGGAGCAGGCAAACTGCTGACCGCCGCCACAGGCTCCTGCAAGACAGAAGTTCTCGTAGGTGCACGCGTCGCCGTCATCGCAAGGAGAGTAGTCTTTGCGGGAACCCTTGACGCAAATCTGCTGAACGGAATCACAAAGCGCGATCTCGCAAACACCCAGGTCAGTAAGAAGAGCCTCGCAGTCCTGGTTAGTTTCACATTCGGGCGCCGCAGTTTCGCCGGGCAAATCTACTTGCCACTGAATATCGGCGTCGCCAAAGGAGATATCCCCGAAGGTGTTGATATCGATGTCACCTAGATCCAGGACACCACCCGAACAGCTCATACAAATGCAAGCGGCAACCATACCTAACATCTGAACAACGGCTCTATTCTTCATTTGACATTCCCCTGTGTTGGTTTTGGGACGTTCTGCCACCACGGACCCCGTCTGTCAACCTAATAGTGATTGTAACGTCGCACGAAACGTATTGGAGGAGGATAAGGATCTGAATCTCTTAATACAACTGTGTGCGAGCGCGCGACGGGTCAGTTGACGGTCGCCACAGCGTGCCGCATCACAAATACATCCCCTTTCGGAAGTTGGAGCATAACTTCGTACCGCCCGAACCATCCAATTCGTCCGCGCACGTTGTCCCCCTCGATGGTCTGCCACTCTATGGCTCGCCCGCTTTCCTGCAACTCAAGGAGGATGCGCGCCTTCACATCGTTGCGAGCGCCGATGCGCCGAAGACAATCCGCGTTGACCAGCTCTTCGGCCACTCCCCACTTTATGGACTTCAAGAGGTGCTTGCGGCGAGTCCCGTCGAAGAAGAACTTGATGTCGTGTTTGACGATAGTGAGATTATCCCCGCCTTCCCGGGGGCGAAGAACAAGGTCGAACTGTCTACTTTCAACGACAGTCCCCTGCAGCAGCTTCCCGCCGACCATGGCCAACGCTACAGGACGCTCCTCTCGGGCAAACTCATCCAAGAATGAACGCATGTAGTCGGGAGCACCCTTGCTGGCTCTCAGCCTCGTGTGAAAGAGCGCTCGCTCCAGGGACCAGCTCCCGGCAACCACCTGCGGGCCCAGGGGTGGGAAAAGCTCACCTTTTTCGAGCAGGCGGTCGACCTTTTCACGCAGTTGAATCTTCTGTAGCACACCTTCCAGTTCGAGTTTTCCCTGGGCAATTTGCACCGCCACATTACGGGGCAAACTCCACTTCACTTCCAAATCGCGGGCCTTAGCATCTATTGCTTGAGGTAACCGTCGTCGTGGCTTTGCGCCCGATTTACGATCTTCGGGATAAGTCATCCTTGCTCCCTCCTAGATGCGTCCGCGATAGAGACCTATGTTCATCAACAAGCCAATCCCCACCATACACGATAACAGTGAGTTCCCACCATAAGACATCATCGGCAAAGTAAGCCCGACCACCGGCAGCGCCCCGGTCACCATCCCGATATTGGCCGCGGTCTGCGCAAACAAATAGGCCGTCACGCCAACGGCCACGAGCACTCCGAAACGGTCACGCGCAGTCCTCGCCACATAGGCCCCCCAGAGGAAGAGGATTGTATATAGCACTCCCAGCAAGGCGCAACCAAGGAAGCCGTGTTCCTCTGCGTAGGTGGCCAAAATGAAGTCAGTTTGCATCTCGGGCAGATAGCGCAAGCGAGTCTTGGAGCCCTGAAAGCTCCCCTTGCCAAGGAATCCGCCAGCCCCAATTGCCCAAAGCGCCTGCTCGGGCTGCAAAGTCTTGTCCAGTAACTTCTTCGCCTCGGGATCCCATTTGAACTGCTCGGGGTTCATCCAGAGACGAACCCGGTCCTTCTGGTACTCCCTGATAAGCCCAAACTTCCAACTCAGCGGGAAGATCAGCAGGATGACGCCCAGAAGCACCATAATGGAGCGCCAGCGCACACCTTCGTAGAGAATAATCGTCGTCGCGATGACCAACACCATTAGCGTAGTGCCCAGATCAGGTTGAGTCAGGATCATTGCGCATGGACCCAACACCAGAAGGAAGATCTTCCAGAGACTTCGCAACGAATGGTACTCCGGCCGATGGCTATCTCTTAGAACCTTGGCCAATAACAGGATCATAGCCACTTTCATCAACTCGGAGGCCTGAACACTGATGCCCGCGACAATCAGCCAGCGCTGAGAGTTGTTGACCTCTTTGCCCGCCACCGCCGTGACTATCAGCAAGATCAACACGACCCCGTAAAGTGGCCAGGCCAGCCGCTCAAAAATCTTGAGGTCGAGGGCAGCCACGACAACGGCAACTATCACTGACAGCAAATACCAGATGACCTGCTTCTGGTGATAGATGTCACCAGAGTAGAAGTCGGCGTTTCGCAGGTTGATAAGAGAGATGATGCCCAGCAGAAGGATGACTGGGATCACTAGCAGATTCCAATTGGTTCTGCGCTCTTTCAGGCGTCCCTGCATATTCGTTAGACGCTCCCCCTCTACTCAGGCACCAGATTGCGTGAAAAAAGCTTGTAGATCACTTTGGCGACTATGGGAGCAGCAACCTCACCTCCATAGCCACCGTGTTCCACTATTATCGCGACACTCACTTTCGGATCCTTGGCCGGGGCGAATCCAATAAACCAGGCGTGATCTTCCGCCAACCACCGCGCCACGTATGGGTCGACCCCTTTCTTTACTTGCAACGCTTCCGCGGTTCCGGTCTTGCCCCCCACCTGGATCGACTCCAGACTAGCATTATGTGCAGTACCGTGATCCTCCTGAACGGTGTCAACCATCGCCCCCCTGAGAAACTCAAGGTATTCGTCGGGCACACCGATCTTCTCCCCGGGCTCCTTGCGCAGTGAGCGAACTATCGTACCCTCCTGGTCTTCAATGTGGTCCACCAGGAAAGGATGGAGAATACGCCCACCATTGACAACCTGGGCCAGCACCAGGGCCATCTGTAACGGCGTCGCACGGGTGTCTTTCTGCCCCACTGCGGTAGAGAGCGTGAAACCCGGCTGGAAGCCGCCTTTGCTTGTACGCTCGTGCCATTCTCGACTCGGCACAAGACCCATGTCCTCACCAATCTCAACTCCAGTTTTGCGCCCCAAACCAAGCAGCACGGAGTACTGCTCCAGGCGGTCCATGCCCAACCACTCACCCAGTCGGTAGAAGTAGACATCACATGAAACCGTCAGGCCGCGCAGCAGATCGAGGTCACCATGACCATACTTGTTATAGCATCCGAAACGGTGACCAGAGTAATCGTAGTAGCCAGGACAGTTGACCTTGGTCTCCTCGGTGATAATCCCCTCGTTGAGAGCGGCCAGGGCAGTAACGATCTTGAAAGTAGAGGCCGGAGGAAAGGCCGTCGTAGATTTGTTGATCATGGGATAGAAAGGATTCTGATCGTACTCCTTCTTCTTCTCAGCCGTCAGACGACCTGCCCAATCATTGGGGTCGAAAGAAGGCGTTGAAAAGAGGCCGATAACTTCCCCCGTCTGAGCCTGCATGACGACAATGCCAGCAGAGTGCACATCCGCTACGGCTTCCTTCAGAATCCGCTGCACCTCAACGTCAAGCGTCAACACAACGTTATTGCCCGGAACCGCGGCGTCATACTTGAGGTTGGCGAGCAGCGTTCCGGTGCCGTCCACCGAGAGATTGCGTCCTCGGGAATCTCGGAAGGTCACTTCCTCCCCAGCCTTGCCTCTGAGGATCTCTTCCATCGAACGCTCGACCCCCCGCCGACCCGCATAGTCGCCAGGGCGGTATACGCCGGGATGACGGCGAATTTCCTCCCCCGTCACTTCATTCACGTAGCCAACCATGTGTGCAAAGAGATCACCATAGGGATAGGCCCGTACCGTCTGCTCCCGGATATAGACCCCCGAGAATTCATGTAAACGGGCCCGCAAGATCGCTACTGTATCGGTATAGTCCTTCTGACATCGAGGACACCGGAGATTGTGAACGACTTCGGCCAGAGGTGCCTGGTCTTCGGGACAGTGATCACCGAACATGAAGCTGCGAGAACAGGTGGCGCAAGTAGCCTTTTGACCGTCGAAAGTCTTCTCCAGTTTGGTCCGGTCAAAAGGACAATGCTCCTGCGAATCAGGCAACTCGACATACTCTGTTCCGCACTTTGTACAGCTTCCGTACCGGGTCGGATGAACCTCCTCAAGCCTCGTTCCGTCGGCGGGACAGTAACGTCCATTCAGATAGCGACGTACAGTAACATCGCGAAAACGTTTGTGCTTGTGCTCTACGTAAGAGAAGTAGCGCTCCTTGGTTCGGCTTACCTCATGCTCGGTAAGACCCACCAGCGCCTGCAATTCCTTCAGCGTGACATCAATGTCTTTGACATAGTGAGGGACGATACTCAGTTGGTAAAGATCAACATTACGGGCCAACACCCGGCCCTTACGGTCGATGACCATTCCCCGGCGCGGCGGAATTCGGGTGCGCTTCACCTGATTGATTTCGGCCAGCTTCTCATACTTCTTCCCGCCCAATACCTGGAGCTGGAAAAAGCGACCTATGAGCAACGCCATGATGAGCAGGATGACCATGACGAACCAACGGTTCTGAGCCCGATACTCAAGCAGGTCACCCCGCAAGATGGATGACCCGCTGATCATCGGAAGAGTCCATCGCGATCGTGGGGAATAATGCGTCCGTCCAACCAGCCGGCGATGCCCGCGACAATGGGTCCCATAGGAGCGGTAATCAAAGCCTGAGGAATGGCCAGGCGAAAGATCAGGTCGAACTGCTCAAAATCCCGGTCGAAAATGGCCGAGAAGACGAAGAAGAGCATAGAAGACGCAAAGCTGGCGCACATTGCCACCAGCGTCATGAGCACCACGTTGCGGTAGTCGAGCCGTTTGGAGAGTGCGTAGCAGCCGAGTAGCACCAAAACGTAGATCTCAACATACATCCCCAGAGGGACACCACTGGAGAAACCATCCTTGAGCAGTCCCAGGCAGGCCGCCAATGCCACCGCCGGAACAAACTCGAAGCTGGCGGCTGCGAAGATAATCAGGGCCAGCGTCGGGTCGGGCGCATACATCCGGATATGAAATGAGGTGAGCATAGGCGATTCCAGACTCAACATCAGGTAGCCCAGAAGTACATAAGCGATGAAACGCAGCGCCCCCCTCATTGCTGCACCTCTTCCCACAGGTCGCGGGGCTGCGGAGTACCTTCATGCTGGACCACAATGAAGACCTCCTGGAGCGCGGAGAGACGCACCGCAGGTTCAGCCTGAACCTCCAGTTGCGTGCCAACTTGTTTGACATTGTCAGTTGCCACATAACCGGCCACAAGACCCTTGGGGAAAATCCGATCATGCCCCGTAGTAATCAAGAGGTCGCCCTTCTCCGGGCGGTTCTTCTGGTAGGGGAAACGTAGTACGGGGAGCGAATCTCCCGTCCCTTCCATGACCCCGGAAATGCCCTTGCCGGGAACCGAAACATCGATCCGGCTACGGGAATCGGTCAGCAACATGACGTCACAAAAATCGCCAGCCACTTTCTCAATGCGACCAACAATGCCCGCTGCCGTAACCACCGGCTGAGACGAACCGACGCGATCCTCGGCCCCCTGATCGAGCCGCACTCGTGAGACGCTAAAGAAGGGTGAGGTCTCGCGGGCAATCACCCGGGCACTGCGCATTTCCAGTTCAAAGTGCTCCTGCCTGAATTCCAGCAGGGCGCGCAGTCGCCGGTTTTCATCCTCAAGTCCCCGCGCCCGAGAGGCCATGAGCTTGAGCTTGTCCAGCTCCTCACGTAGCTCAAGATTCTGCTCCTCGACGTCGACGAGGTAGAAGTACCTCTTCCAGAGGCCCACAGTTGAAGAGAAGAAGTTGTGCATGACATTCTGGCCCGGCGCCGTGGCATTGACGAGCACTGTCTCCAGCAACGTTTGCGAACGATCTTCACGACCGTGGAAATACATAGAAAAGAGGGGGGCCACCAGTAGCAGCAAGGAAAGCAACGCGACTTTGAAACGTCCAGGACGCTGTTTCATGGCAGTTTCCAGCCGGGCCTAAGCCCGAGTCAGGCCGGGATGGTGACGTCCTTGAGCAGGTCCAGCTCGTCAAGCGCTTTGCCGGCACCAAGGACCACCGCACTGATCGGGTCGTCGCTCAACGCGACTGGCAACCCGGTCTCTTCGCGGATCAGCTTGTCCAAATTCATGAGCAGGGAACCGCCTCCGGTAAGGACAATACCCTTGTCCACGATGTCCGCAGAGAGTTCCGGCGGCGTACCTTCCAGGGCCGAGCGAATTGCCTCGATGGTGGCCCCAATGGGGTCAGCAAAGGCATCTCGGTTATCGTCGGGGTTCCCCGACCCCGGCTTGGGTCCTCCCTGAATCAGATCCCGCCCCTTGACCTCTATCGTAAGCACATCATCGGTGGCAAACGCAGTGCCCACCTCACACTTGATTCGCTCAGCAGTGCGCTCGCCAATAAGCAGATTATACTTTCGCTTCATGTGCTGAATGATCGCCTCATCCATCTTGTCACCGCCCACCTTCACCGAGCGGGAGAAGACGATACCCGAGAGCGAAATCACCGCCACTTCAGTCGTGCCACCGCCGATATCGACCACCATGTTTCCCGAAGGCTCGGTAATGGGCAGACCCGCACCAATGGCTGCTGCCATCGGTTCTTCAATCAGGTAAACCTCCCGGGCTCCGGCAGACTCGGCAGACTCTTTCACCGCCCGCTTCTCGACCTCTGTGATCCCAAATGGCACGCAAATAATGATGCGAGGCCGCACCAGGGTGCGGCGGTTGTGGGCCCGATTGATGAAGTACCGAAGCATCGCCTCTGTAACAGCAAAGTCAGCGATGACTCCGTCCTTCATTGGCCGGATGGCAACGATGTTGCCGGGAGTCTTACCGAGCATCTCCTTGGCATCACGACCAACCGCCAACACCCGCATCCCACGCGCATCCTTCTGGACAGCAACCACCGAAGGCTCACAAGAGACGATCCCTTTGCCCTTGACATAGACCTTGGTATTGGCAGTCCCCAGGTCGATGGCAAGGTCGTTGGCAAAGAGGCTGTAGAACCAGTTCAGCACCGGTTGCGCTCCTTCCGCCGGGAAGTACTTCCGGGCGGGCCAGACACATCAGTTCGGGCAACTTATAGCAGAAAGCCGAAGGTACTGCAAGCTATTGCGCCGGGCTCCGGGCCCTTTGGGCCCGTCGCACCAGGTCAGCGCACGTCCCCCCCAGGAGACTCGCCAGGTGGCTTCCACTGACAGGCGACCCGCACATCTATCAGCCGTCCTTTGCCAGTGAAGAGGTGGAAGTGTTTGTAGTTCCCCATACCGTCCAAAGCGACCTCGCCCCCCTTCATGGTCCGCTTGCGCCCATCCTCCAGGAGATCGAGATGGACCTCACAGTTGCCCGGTCCAAGAATCGCCGACGCTACGGTCAGCGCTACCAGATTGCCCCACGCCGCCGGATGCTCAGCCTGATAGACGACTGGCTTGCGGCAGGAGAAGTCCTGGTCGATGAACTCCTCCAACCCCCGCACCTTGGGACAAACTGCCGGGTCAGCATTGAGCAGGGCCTGGCAAGCACTTCGGTCGGCGACCTCGGTCAGAGCATCACAAGCGGTTGTCTCCTGCCGCTTGACGGCAATGAGCCACTGGAGCGCTACCCGCGCATCATCCGGGATTGAGGCTGGAAGTGGTTTCCCAGCTATCCCCGCAGCCAGGGCCTCACACGCGGCAGCCATCTCGCCAGCCAGCCGCTTGCAATTGAAGTCGCCAACAACAACGAATTCGCACATCGCACGTTCCGCCTCTAAGTTGATCTTCGCACAGGGCGCGGCGCTGCGGGTTGTGACCGCCTCATATGCCAGCAACAAATGGTTGCACCACTCCCGCTGCTCCAGCGACGTCTCATATTCACAGAGGGAACCATCCCGCCGCGCCATGGCGAGGCAGAAAGTAGCCGGCTGCTCTTTCTCCTCAAGACACTGAGCGTGGGCCTTTTGCTGCCCCTCAAGAAGCTGCATGAATTCCTTGTGCTGAGCCGGATAGAGAACCTGGGAGGTCCTCTTTACAAAAGCCTCCATTTCCCCCACATAGGACTCAGCACGACGATTCTGGCGATCTTGCTCTTTGAGCTTGTAGTAGAGCGGACCGTGACAGTCCTTGGCTGCCTCCGGCGCAGTACCGGACTCGATACCGTCAGGGCTGCCGGGAACCGTCTCTGTAGCGGGCTTACTGTCCCCAGCCGTGGCAGACTTAGTGTCACCGGCACTACTGGACCTGGCATCACCGGCACCGCTGGACTTGGCATCATCGGCGCTGCTGGACAGAGGCTGCCAGGCGCTGAAGAAGAGGATGGAAACAACCATCAAGAACTTGCGGACCATGAGGCCTCCGGGCCAATGGGCGGTCGAACTACTAGAACTTCACGTCCAGGGTGGCTTTGTAGAACCACTCCGTGGCTTTCTTAGTGATATCGCCGTCTTTCGCTTGCTTTTCGAGATGCTCCCGTACCGCCCCACGAAGCGCCACGAAGTACCGTTTTTTGATCGTGGTGCCCAGTTGGACGTAACCTTCCGCATAGCGGGTCGCGCCACTCGGACCGCTGGCTACCGCGACCGTATCGTCGCCTTCCAGGTCGCCCTCGAAGTACTTGCCACGAGCATCGATGACGAGCAACTTCTCCCACTTCTTCTGCGCAAAGGCGAAAGGACGCAAACTGACCTTCAGTACTGCGTAATGCTCCATCTCCCGGGTATCCTTCGGGACATCCTTGTCTACACTGTTGCTGCCAACATCGATGAAGGCCTGCTTGTAATAAGCCCAAATCCGGACATTGGGGATCAGTTGAGTCGAAAGTTGCGTACCCCACTGATACTTCTCGCCCCGGGCCGGCTCATCACTTGAGTAATACTCTTCATCGGTGCCTGACTCAGTTACGTCTCGGTCAGCAAGCTTGAAGAAGGCCCCCAGCCTGACCTTTTCCAACGGCACCGTATCGACCCGGAAATAGGTCTCACCCCGCAAGACATCTGTGGTCGCGTCTTTGGTGCCACCATCCTGCCAAACCGGCGTCTGCCAGATATCCTCATCCAGCCGCAAAGAGAGCCACTTGAAGGGACGATATTTCAAAGAGAGCATCCCGCCCAATTCGCCCTTTCGGGAACTTCCGTCGAACTGATCCGCCAGCGCGTAACCACGGGAATGTGGGTTGTCATACTCGACGTCGTAATAATGGACAGACCCCTCAACTACGAAGTCCCCCAACTCCAGCAAAGCCCGGCCAAGTCCCGCATAGGAGAGATTGTCCATCAGCGCAACCTCGCCAAAGAGCGCGAGATCCCCAAGGACGTAGGCACCATCTAGACCCATGGCGTAGAAGAGCTTCCTTTCAGGATAGCCGTTGCCCGTAAGTACCGCGTTATCATCACCGAAATGAAAGTCAACCATGCTGCCAAAACCGGTTATTCCGACATGGGAGTAACGCCCAAAATGAAGGGTAGCGTTTGCCCCACCAATCAGTTCCGACCAGGCGCGGGGGAAAGACTGTGAAGCCAGCTTCAAATAACTGTCGCCTTCATAGGCTTCCAACAACGCGTATTTGTCATAGCAGGTCTCGGGGATCTCGGGAATGCATCCGTCCGCCTCCGGGACCTTGTGCTTCATGTCGCTCTGATAAATGTCGTGGCGCCACCAGGAGAAGAAAGGCGTGGCTTCCACGCTGACCTTCCCCTTTTTGAGCAGAGGAACCGTGGCCACCGCCCCAAAGAAACCGCGATAGGGACTGAAACCGTACTCCCCTTCACCCACATAAAGGTCTGGTTTGAAGCCATAGGGGTTCTGCTGCCCGATGTTGTCAATCAGCAACCTCTGCCCGAATCCGACGCGATAGCTACCGGCCAACGCCGTAACATCATCGAATTGGAATTTGGCATAGACCTTCGGCCAGGAAGGCAGATAGGCTTCTCCATCGCCAGTCTTGACGAAGTAGAAATCATCGTAATCTATACTCTTGGGAAGCCCATCCGAATCGACAATATAAGGAGCCACCTCTAGATTCGATCCGATATTGGACACTGGTCCGATGGTGTTTTGTGCTACTACGGCAGCCCCCACTTCCCAGGCCCCAGCGTCCTTTACCTTAATCCGTACATAGCCCTCCGGCAGATCCTTGTCAGCCTTGGACGATGCCGATGTGCCCTTGCCCCGGATCCGGTCCGCGACCTTCGCCCGCATCTGGCCCTGGATTTTGGATTTACGCTTTGGCCCCGCTTTCTTGCGAGGCGGAACCACTCCAATGAAGGGTCTCAACTGGACGTAAATCTCGTTGGTGATCCCCTCTACCTTCTTAACCTGCGTCACTCTCGTAAAGGGCTTGTCGTCCCGCCGAGCAATAATGGCATCCACTAGCGTGTACGTAAGACCGGGCAAGTCGTAGAGTTCTCGGCGAGACGCCTCATTCAAATCCAGAGGGTCCCGAAAGAGATCGACGAGCGCGTCCTTTTCGTCATCATCGATATCCCCAGAGAGAAGCAGTTCGTAGATATCGTCTTCGTCATCGACGAGAATGGGAGAGCGGTAATCGTAAGCCGCTGCAGGGGAAACGAACATCATTATCAGGAGCGCCAGCAGGGCGCCCACCGCGAAGTTGAATCTCACCACCTTAGCCACCTCCCACCAGCAACATTACCGTAATCTCATCATCGACGCCCAATTCCTGGTCCGGGGAGAGGCGCTGGCTATCTCGGATGACCGAAAGGAAACTAACCTGTTGAGCGGGAAAACCGAGTTGCTCAAGGAGGGTTCGAACCGTCCCCCGGTCGAAATCGGCTTCTACCGCTGCAATCGTCTCTTCTGGGGGTCGCTCGATGGGACCAAGAAAGCGAATCTTCATTGTGACTCCTGCACAGTTCAACAGGGCCAGTGTGCCACGCACCACGCGCGGTAATCAAGTTACAAGACGCCTTCCACGCCGAAGAGGAGCACCGGCTTGACGTCATGTCCGGCAGGCGGCGGCGCAATCAAGGACGCTGGTCGTAGCGAAAGGAGCCAGTCCGGGAGTTGCCCGGAGTAGCGCCGTCCCGGGGTAGCCCTCGCCAACGTCGACGAGGTCTCGATTGACGCAGAGGTAGACGAAGCTCCGGCCTTACGTCGCATCTCTCCCCAAATAGCTCCGGTTACAAGCCCTGCCGCGGTACCGACCAACATACCGGTACCCACGGTAGGTCCGTCCTGCGAGAAGATGGCCGTCCCGCTGGACCCCAGAGCCATGCCCATCAAACCAACCAACTGAGTCCACCCTACCGTCTCGGGGGAGACGCCGAGGGCGAGACTCAGACCGGTAGCCAGCAATCCCACTTCGCCACCGATCAATGCACCCAGCATCTTTGGGTCCCCGACAACGCCGAATTCGGTATCTCCATAAGCGTAGGGGCTCCAGACGCCAAACCAGGTTCCCCAGACAATCCCACCCGTGAGCAAGAAGTCCTCCCAGGCGGTGAAATCCCCCAACTGGTTGAGTACCAGCGGCACCAGGAACCCCGAGGAGATGCCCATCAGAGTTGCGCCGCTGGTACGACGGTCGCCCGCATCGAAATAGGCCGCATAGCCTAGCCCCTGCCAGGTACCAAACCCCTGCCCCAGCATGTACTCCCAAACGTCATCGGGCGCGAATCGCATATCCTCGGCGAAGAGGGAGGTCGCCACCTTGGCCCCCCACCCAGTCACCGAGGCCACCGCGGCCAGAGATCCATCACCACCATCTGCCAGAAGGACACTACCGGCACCCATGGCTGCGGCACCGTAACTGGCCATCTCGGTGTAGAGAACTGCACTTGCGTTGAGGTCGGTGGCCCGACCGAAAGCCTCCCCGACCAGGTAACCGACGCTGCCACCAAACATCAATGCCCCGGTTCGGGTGGTGTCAGATGCGTCTACCGCATTAGTAATCAGCCAACTCTGGCCGATCCCCCAGCCAGTGCCCGCGAACATTGCTGCCACGTCACCACCGGTGAACTCAGCATCGGGAACGATCAGTAACTCAGTGACCAGTCCAGACCAGCCACCGATAATACTCAGGGTCCACCTCCCTTCGTCGGACATGGAAGGCACCATGAGACCCAGACCGCCCCCCATGATCGACCCTGCTGCCCCACCGGACGAGGCCCAGGCAATTCTCTCCCCCTCCCAATCGACCCACTGCGACACCGCGGTGGTAGCGATCAGCCCGGTGGCACCACCCAGCAACCGCGCACCAGTGCGGGCACGACCTGACGTGCCGCCCAACGCGTGCCACATCGCATTACCCGACCAGCCCCCCCAGGCACCGCCGAGGGAGAGCAGACCAACGTCCCCACCGGTGTACCTGGTGCTCTCTTCAATGGCCAGATAGCCTGCTGTGCCGGCCAGACCGCCAGCCAGCATCAACGATTCAACTCCCCGGTCCGACAGGTCGGTAAAAACCAGTCCGAGTCCCAATCCGAAAGAGGTGCCGATGCCAAATCCGCCCAGACCTCGATTCAGATTTCCAATCTCGGGATCGGTATACGCAGCCAGCACGGACCCTACGGCAAATCCAGCAGCACTTCCGATCAACAGCCCGCCGCCGGCGGCCGTACTATGGTCGGGCCGCGCTGCGCTCAGCCCGTAGAAACCGGTCCATCCCCCCAGACCCATGGTGAGGAGGGTCTGGTAGAGATTGCGGTCGGAAAAACGAAAATCCTGTCCCAGGGCAATTCCTGTCCCCAGCGCCGCGGCACCACTCCCAACCATCCATGCACCGGCGAATCCCGCACTGGCGTCTTCCCATTGTAGAGCTAAACCAAGTCCACCTAGATTGCCGAAAAGATAGGCCAGGTTGGAGTATCCCACGAAGGCAGGTTCGACATCTGTCGTCGCCGCGAGCACGGAACCCACGCCATACCCTAGTGCACTACCCAGCGCGGCCCCTCCCAGGGGCCCGCCATCGTGGTCCGCCCCCAGGCTCTCAGCCAGCCACGCTCCGCTCCAGCCACCCATCAGCGTGGCGCTGGTTGCGACCCCGCGGTCAGCACCCTCGAAGTGAAGGTCATCGGCGAGAATTACAGCCGCGGCAAAAGCCGCAGCACCACCAGCCACCATCAAGGCCCCGGTGGTTTCACTACTAGAATCTTCTATCAGGCGAGCGGCACCGAATCCGGCGACGTTGCCGGCAACAAAGGCCGAGTCACAGTAGAGGGCATGCTCCATGTTCCATTCGGTATAGGCCCCCAGCACCGATCCGCCCGCAAATCCGAGACCGGTACCCAGTAAGATGCCTCCCCAAATGCCGTCTGAGTGGTCAACGCCCAAAGCGTGGGCCGTCCAGGCCAGCGACCAGGCGCCCATCCATGTGGTCGAAGCCATGGTCAAACGGTCTTCAGCCGAAAAACGCACGTCACGGGCAAGATAACGGGCCGCGAGCGTCGCTCCGACACTACCGGTCAAAGAGAGTCCGGCCCGCAGGTTGCTGGAGGAATCCTCGTCCAACAAAGCGATGCCCATCCCCGCTCCCGTGCCAATCGCAGCCGAGAGATTGAGATAGCCGATGGTGCCTGGATCGTGCCCCAGGTCCTTGCGAGTCATCCACGCGGTGATCAGGCCCGACAGTTGGCCAATTGCCATGCCCGCTTCGGTCAGGCGCTGTCTTGTCTCTTCAGAACTATCATCCTGTCGAAACACTGCCGCGAGCATTGCCCCATCGATCAATCCCCACCCCCCGATGGTACCAACCCAGACCGCTTCCGAAGGATGGACCTCATCACCCAGGGTGAGCAGCAATGGACCGCCCACGCCCAGAATCGCACCTCCCACCACCGGCAGCACGATGTTGCTCCGCTCACGGGGATCGATGGAATCCGAGGCCAGACCCATCATAGTTCCAGCGTGGATCCCCCCCATAATCATCATCGGAATCAAGCCGCTACGATTCTTCTCATCGACTATCAGCCCGGCCTGGCGGCCCGCCTCAAGATGGTATCCTCGAATGGCCTCCAGGATCACCGCCTTGGATCGCTCGTTGCGTTCCGATTTGTACAGTTGGACAAGCAACTTGAAGGCCTGTGGGCTGGGCTGGCGGGCCAGATGTTCCAGCGCCAACATTCGCAACATTCCCGACTCAGTAATATCGGCAACGATGGTTCCCAGAGCGATGCGGGCACGATCGCTATCGTATTGGGCGACAGTCAGTACCGCTTCCCGTTGTAAGCCTGACTTTCGCAAGTGTCGCAAAACGGCGGGTAAGAGTTCGACGCGCTCGGGAACTTTGCGGGCGAGGTTCAACGCTCTCAAAGTCCGCCGACCCGAGTCAACCTGCATCAGATCGATGAGCAATTCCGCATCAAATGCCTCCCGATTCTGCTCATTCCGGTCCAACATGCGTTCGTCCAGATGCTCACTCAGGTAGGTGGCAAGCTGAGCGCCCGTCACTACCTTCGAAAAGACCTGCGATTGAGACCATGACAGCTCAAAAACGAGGGGGGCGGCGGCAGCATTGGTCTGTTTGAGGAGCATCTTCAAGCAGGCTGCTCGAAGGGTCGGTGCCATCCGTGAATCTGCCACATTACGCGCCAGGATGTGAGCGGCGAGAGGCACATCAATCGCGCCCAACGCCTCCACTGAGGCTGAGGCCAATTTGCGATCAGTACTGCGAACCGCCCCGTCCAGGGCATGGATGGCCCGAGGGTCCTGCAACCGCCCCAACCCGGTGGCGGCCGCAGCGCGGCTGGCCGGCATAGCCGTCGCACTCAGTTGTACCAGCAACTGCACCAACTCCGCGTCTTGCGGCTGCTCAGGCAGTACCCCCGTGTTTCCCACCTCTACCGCGGCCCTCAGGAATACCACCCGCGGATACCTTGCACCGGCTAACTCCTCGGCCTGGACGGCCAAATCCCCTGTAAGAGCCCGGCCGATCTCCAGGAGAAGTTCGCCGGCCAGTTCATCCTCCTGCTCACCTAGTGCAGATATGGCTACCGCCCGCAATTCAGCCGGAGTCCGCTCCTGTCCGGCGAGTCCCGCCAGGTAGAGGGCAACTCCCGGGTCGGCGAACCGTCCGAGGGCCTCAACCGCCACCAGTCGGGATGCCAAAGATCCCATTCTCGCCTCAGCCAGCAGTACCGGCAAGACACGTGGGTCCCCGGTAGCTGCCAGCCGCCGCAAAGAACTAGACCGAGAGGTTTCATCCCTGCTCTTAACCAGGGACAGCAGAAGGACGCGTAGCTCCTTCGCGGTAAGTGTCTGGGGCTCAATATTGGCGTCGAGACTACTCCCCTCAAATGTAAGCTCGTCGGCGGCGACCGCTTCTGCAGCCTCGTCGGTGGCGACCGCTTCCGGTGGCTCGACTACGGTGATCGCTTCCGGTGGCTCGTCTACGGCGACTGCTTCCGGTGGCTCGTCTACGGCGACCGCTTCCGGTGGCTTGTCTACGGCGGCCGCTTCCGGTGGCTTGTCTACGGCGGCCGCTTCCGGTGGCTTGTCTTTGTCATTATTGGGAACTTGCGCGTTTAAGGCAGAGGAACAACAGAGGATTAACAGGAGTGCCAAAAAACTGGCTACCCTGGCACTAAGTACCATGAACCTCCGGGATCAGCCGACCACTTTGAGCGGTACCAACACTACCTGCGTGTCCTTGGTTTCCACCCTCAGGAGAATCTGCTTGACGTCATACTTCTCTCGCAATGCCTTCTCAGTTTTGGCGATCTTCTCCACAAACTTGATGTATGTGATCTTGCTCGTGTCTTCGCCCAATTTCTGCTTGGCTTGCGTGTATTCTCGGAAGAGCCGCCGGTAGTATTCAGTGGCTGACTCCTTGACGCCGTCCGCCTTGACTTCTCCCAACTCAGCCTGAGTCTCGATTACCTCACCGGTATCCTCATCCAGTGGCAGGCTGCCCTCTGAACCGGTATCCCCTTCAATGCGCAGGTTGGAGGCCCAGGAATCATCCCGTTCTTGATCCTCCGGCAACGGCAATCCAAGCAATACAGCCTTCATAATCGTGAGAGACTGAGCCATGGAACGCGGCAGCTCTTCCCTGAAATTGAAGGGGAATGAGTATTCGAAGTTGCCGCCGATAATCTCGTGGATCCCGGCATCAATACGCTCGAAGGGCTTGGCAAAGGAGCGGGAGATGAGTTGTAGAATTAGCATCCCGACAAGGAAGACGAAGATACCCAGCAGGATGATCACCACCTTCATGGTTTGGAACATTCCCACCGCGGCCTCAATATCTACAGTGAGGATGGAACGCAAGGTCTCCCCATCGGGCGCGTAATCTACGGGAACCGGGTTAGCTTTGGCGAGCAGCGACCCCAAGGTTCGGGACGGCTCCGCCTCCAGTTCCTTGGAATCCTGCGTCAGCGAATTGGCTGTATCGTTTGGCAAGCTCGTACCGGCCCGCAACGTCTGTCCCTTCTTATTGCGCAGCAGGTAGGTGACCCCGTTTTCCTGCTTCGACATCTCGTATTCGCACAACGCTTCATTGTGCTGCTCACCGCCACCGTCGGTATCAAGCTGTGCCTCCAGGCACTGCTGCAATACAGGTCTGATACCCAGGGTGATCGCCGTGTCTTCCCACGCCACGGCAGTGCCCACTTCATAGCCCACCAGAACCGCGCCAAGGAACTTGCCCGAGGAGTCGGCGAGGCGAGCGGCCACCACCACGTAAACCTTGTCATTGAGAGTCAGGAAGCTACTGATCGTGCTCTTGAACGAAGTCCTCAAGACGTTGAGCACCTCAGCCCGCTGCATGAATTTGTCGATAATGTGGCTCTGGTACCGGACGCCAGCTTCAAAGAGGGCCTCGTCCAGGGATTCACGATAGGGCTTATTCTTCGTCCCCCGCACCACCATCGTTTCCATGGCAGATTTGAGATTAGTAAAGACGAGACGAGTTGACATGCTGTCGTCAACAAGGACAAATAGTTCAGGAAAAGCTCGGCCGAATTCCTTCTTCTGCACCGGGAAGATGATCTGTGTCAGCGGCAACCACGTCATCTTGAAGTAGCACACCGACCAGGGATCAGCCTCGGCCAGACAGCCGGAGAGCACGTAGTCCTGGACGAAATTGGCATAGCCGCCTTCCACATCCAGCGACTTGGTCGCTTGCTTACTTAGTTGCTCACCGAAGCGGGCCAGAAGTCCCTCCGCTTCCCCATAGACGAACTTCATGAGTCGTTCGGGACTCACCTGCTTGCGCACCGGAAACTCTTGCCTGGTGCGGGTCAGGATATTACGTACCTCTTCCCGGCTTTCGTTGAGAAACTGCACATAGGCCCTTAGATCCGAGTCCAGGATGCTCTCGGCATAGTCCTTGAGCCTGGCGATTCGCCGGTCGGTCACTGCATCATAGGAAGCCGATGCCGAAGCGAGCGAGGGGTAGAGTTGTTCCTGAACGTATTTGTCCCGCTGATCGTCGATGATTACCCACATCACCGCAACAACAAGCACTATCGTGAAGAAGTAGAGTAGGGCCAACTTCATTCGAAACATCGGTCGACTCCTTCCGCCAGATTGTCCCGTTGAGAGCTACCAATTTCCATGCAAAATCATGGACTATCATAGACGGGCGCCTGCGCGGTGTCAACCAAACTTTGCCGGCCTTCCTGGGTCGTCAACCGGGTTATGCCAAACGGCTGAACTCCTGTTGTAGCGGCCCTTTGGAGCGCTCGTTGCGCAGTCGCGTCATGGCTCAACCCGATCCTTCGACGCAGTGCAGAAGATCCTTGCAACAGTGCGTCGTTTTCAATACTCTGACCGGGACGTAGGAGTTACCAACCGCGACCACAAGCAAGGAGGCTTGGCGCATGGACTACAAAGCTGACATCCGAGACATCAAATTCGTGGCCTTTGAAATGCTCAAGATTGATGAACTGGCTGGGTATGAACGCTTCGCCGAAGCCAATCGAGAGACCCTTGAGATGATCATTGATGAAGGCTACAACTTTGCCCGGGAAGCACTCGCTCCCACCTTTGAAATCGGGGACCGCGAGGGTTGCCAATTCGAAGGCGGAGAAGTAACCATGAGCGATGCCATCAAAGGTGCATTCAAGGCGTGGGGCGAACAGGGATGGTCGGGAATCACCGAAACGCCGGAATATGGCGGCCAGGGACTACCCCTCGTAACCGCGTCGATCCTCAACGAAATGTTTACTGGTGCAAACTGCGCCCTCTCATTGCTGCCCATGCTCACCGTCGGTGCCGCACATCTGCTTGAGAAATTCGCCACTGACTACGTCAAGAACATCTGTCTTGAGAAAATGTACTCCCTCGAATGGGGCGGAACTATGTGCCTCACGGAACCACACGCCGGAACCGATGTGGGAGCCAGCAAGAGCAAGGCAGTAAAGATTGATGATGGCATCTACCAGATCACCGGAACTAAGAACTTCATCACCGGTGGTGACCACGATGGCGCAGCCAATATCGTTCACGTGCTGCTCGCACGAGTCGAAGGGGCTCCCAAGGGAACCAAGGGACTCTCCCTCTTCTGCATTCCCAAATATCGCTTTGACGAAAATGGCAACATCGGTGAGTTCAACGATGTTGCGACTGGCGGCATTGAACACAAGATGGGTATCCACGGATCCCCCACCTGCACCATGAATTTCGGTGAGAATGACAACTGCATAGGCTACCTCATCGGCGACGAAGGTGCTGGCATGCGTATTATGTTCACGCTGATGAACGAAGCCCGTATCTGGGTCGGCATGCAAGGTCTGGCCCTGGCAAGTTGCGCCTACCAGCAAGCCCTCCAGTATGCCCGGGAGCGCATTCAGGGCAATGATTTGCGGGAAATGCGCAATCCAGACGCCAGACGGGTCCCCATCATTCGTCACCCCGACATTCGACGCAACCTGATGTCCATGAAGGCCTGGACCGAAGCGATGCGATCACTCTTCGTCAACGTCGCCTACATGGAGGACATTGTCCATGTCACCGAAGATGAAGAAGCGAAGGAACGCCTCAAGGGGACCCTCGACTTGCTGACGCCTATTTGCAAAGCATATGGGTCCGATACCGGCTTCGACGTAACTTCAATCGGCGTCCAGATCCTTGGCGGTTACGGTTACTGTAGCGAGTACCCCATGGAGCAACTCATGCGCGATGCTCGCATCGCAGCCATCTACGAGGGAGCAAATGGAGTTCAGGCCCTAGACCTCTTTGGCCGCAAGCTCACGATGAAGGGGGGCCGCCTCTTCGCCAACTACATGGCTGACATCCAGACTTTCCTTAACGGACAGAAGGAGAACGAGGGAATAGCGGACATCCTCGGGGCGATTGCCGATGCCCGCAAAGCCTTGCAACAGACCACCGTCAAGCTCTCCTTCCTCGCTCGGGAGAACATGTTGGCCGGCGTCGTTCAAGCCACTCCGTACCTTCGCATGTTTGGCCACGTAGCGTGCGCTTTCGAACTGGCAAAGCAGGCCGTCATCGCCAATGAGAAGCTCAACGGAATCTATGCTGAAAAGGGAGCAGATACCGACACCGCCAGGCAGACGCTCTACGAAACCAACGCCGATGCCAACTTCTATCTCGGCAAGTTGCACACAGCCCGCTTCTTCATGAACAACATCCTTCCCGAGATCTACGGGCTCCAGAAAGCCCTGACATCGAAGGATACCTCTGCCCTTGATGTCCTCTTCGGATTGAACGAAGAAGAGGTCTGATCTTCCCCTCGCCGCAACAATCTGCCTGAACGAAAATCTTGCCACGTCCCATATACGGAGTAGACTTTGTCTGTTGGTGGGGGCTAAATGCGCAGGTTTTTTTCAGCTACGTGGCGTACGGTCAAGGGTCTTTCGCTCACGCTACTGGTTTGCGCACTACTCGTGGCCACCGGGTACGCCTTCGTGGTCGAGGGTGAGCAACGCCAGATTTCGGCTATGTCCGAACGCCTCGATAGACTCCAACGAGATGTCGAAAGGGCCCGCCAGAAGAACCGCCGCCTAAAAGCTCTCATCGGCCGAATGCAGCAATCAGACGAACTCGCCGAAAAGATCGCCCGAGAGGACTCCGGCCTGATCAAAGAAGGCGAGATTCTCTACATCTTCCCACATTAAGTATTTGCTACTCGAACTTACTCACCCTGGTAAGCACAGTGAGCTTCGTCGCCATCACTGCCCAGTGCGACGATCCTTGCGGCGACGCTCAGTCAATTCCTCCAGCAATCGCCGGTAAGGACTTGCCTGGGGGCGGCGAGCTTTGACCAGTCTGTAAGCCAGATCTACCCAATGCCCCTTCTTCAAAACCAGGTAGGAAACGACGACTCCCGTGGACCGATTGATACCAGCAGTGCAGTGCACGTAGACTCGGTCATTCTCAGTAAGCAACTCGTCTAGCTCGCCTACCGCCGCATCAAGCTTCTCCAACATATCCGCGGGGTCGAAGTCGACGATGGCTACCCGACGCATGTCCACCGAGCGCTCAGCCCCCAATGCCTGGAGCACGTCCCACCGTAGACCAAGCCGTCGAAAATCAGATTCATCCTGGAGCGAGAGCAATCCCCCCACGCCCAGCCGTTTCAACATGTCGAGCTCTTCGGCGGAAGTGATTTGGGTACCAACAAGAATCTCATTTGTGATAATAGACAGATCCACTGACCCCTCCCCGTTGCCTCCCCATTATCGTTACAGATGGCCGGTGACACAATGCAAAAAGGGAAGGGTTGTCTTTTCGGTCCCATTGCCCACAATAGAAAGGTCGCCATGGGAGGCCATATGAAGTTCGCTGTTTGCTCCGATTTCCATCTTGGACGTAGGGACCGTACCGACCGGTTCGGCCATGATATCGCTCACTTCCACTCCTATCTCGACCATCTCGAAACGATCTCTGACAGAGTCGTACTACTGGGCGATATTCTCGACACACATCACGGCCGGATACCGCTGGCCTTCTTCCGAGAGGTTCGGATAATCTCGGATCTCTACTCAGGTCTTGTAGACCGCCTCCTCGGCGGCAAGATGACGGTTGTCTCTGGCAACCATGATTCCTGCCTGAGCGAATTGCCCGGAATCTCTGATGAAGCCGTTTTCGAAGCCGACGGACACTCTATTCTCATGATCCACGGACATCAGTTTGACCGACTCATTAGAACCTCCCCAACGCTCTGTGCCATTGGCAACTACCTCGGCGGGGCAGCCGAGCGACGCGGCCTCAAAGGTGCACTCGCACTCCTCGACTGGATCGACGATGCGGCCAATGGTGGTATCAAGGTAGATCGCAATATCCTCTATCGGGACAAGGCTATCTCTTTGGCTCGCCAGCGCGGCATCGACACTATCGTCCTGGGCCATACCCATCAGCAGGATTGCCATGCCGCCGGGGGAGTGACCTACCTCAACGTTGGAGCCAATCTTGCCGGGCGATTTGAATACGGATTCATTGACACCGCCACCGGGACTTTTGAGGCCAGGACATGGAGCTAGTGAAGCTCACAACAGCACGCAACGTCGCGCTGTGCCTGCTCTCATTTCTGCTCATGGCACCAGCGGTGCTACGGGCCGATTTCCTCAAGATTGTAGGGTGGAAAGGAGCGCGGAAGAGCCGTGTCATGGCTTTAGTCTGGCGTCAACAAATAGACCTCCGCAAGGGCTTTGACAGCTACTTTCTGGACGAATTCGAGGCCCCCGCCAACAAACGGCTCAAGAGCTCACCGGTGGCCCCCAGGGCACGAGGCAAATGGTTGCCCCTGGGCCAGGTGGAAGTCTATCTACAGGAGGTCGCAGCCGCCGGTAAACGTTTGCTCGATACATACCGGAAGAAGGGGCACGAGGAAGTCTGTGGCATCGCCAGCTTCCCCCAAGGACAGAGCGACGCGGTCACCTTCACCGTCGGGGAAACCTCCCTCACGTTACGCCTCGAGCGGGGCAGCAGGCGTGACGAGGTCTTCCTGGAGAAAAGCGAAAAGGAGCGCTACAGCCTGGTGCGAATCCAACCCCCCGGGGGGCGCAATCACCCCACCGTGGGTGGCCGGACTCTAGTCCAGGCGGTACTGCTCAGGGGCGGACGGATGCTAGCCGTAGTGGTGCGGACTCATTTCCTCCCAGCACCACAGAACGTTCCAGAGGATTCGATCTATTTCTTCCCGCTCCGGCGCGCCACCAAGCGTCTTGGCCTGCCCTACCCCTTCCCTGTTGAGAACTGCGTAGCAAAGGAAGACCCATGGCCATGATCATCGCCCCCCGGACTCTGGTCTATCTTGGTTGGCAACGCATCAAAGACCGTGTCGCCCACCACCTCCAGACTCCATTTAACCGGGAGCAGCCGGACTTCCTGGAATTCCTCGAGGATGGCCCCGCCGTTACTAGGTTGCTCTCCCGGGTCAGCGAAATGAACGAGCTCATCGCCAATGGTGATTCACCTGAATTCAGCGGCGTCACAGATATTCGAGAACTCTGCCGACGTGCCAGCAAGGAAGGCACGCTAGACCCCATGGAATTGCTCCAGGTTGGCGATTGCCTCCACGGCCTCTCCCGTTTGCGAGGGTACCTCTCCAGCAACGCCCACCAACTGCAGGCCAACCGACACCTGTCGACCCAGATGCACGATCTGCGTGCCCCTAGCAGTAGAATCAGCGCTTCCCTCGACCGGGACGGTCGCATCAAGGACTCTGCCAGTGCCCTCCTGCGCGACCTGCGCACGCGCGCGTCCGTAATTCATCAGTCAATCCGCGAACGTCTCGACGATTTCCTCAAGAGCAGGAAAGCGGAAGAGATGGTCCAGGACAAGTACTTCACACTCCGGGAAGACCGCTACGTGCTGCCCATCAGAATTGAACGCAAAGGCTCACTGGAAGGGATCGTCCATGGCGTCAGCCAGACAGGACAGACAGTCTTCATCGAACCGCAGTTTCTAATCTCAGCAAACAACCGACTCAAGCTCATGCAAGAGGAGGTGCGGCGGGAGGAATTCGTCGTCCTGCAGGAACTCACCGACGAGGTGGCCGAGATTGAAACGCAGATCTCTCAGTCCCTCACTGCCGCAACCGAACTTGACCGCGTCTGCGCCCGCTCTCTCCTTGCCCTGGAAATGAAAGCCCACCCCCCTCAAGTGGGGACGGGCCCGCGCGTCGAATTTCGTCGCTGTCGCTCGCCCCATTTGCTCCTCGCCGGGCAAGAGGTCGTGCCCAACGACATCGTCCTCGGTGACCACCATTCGTGGATGGTCCTCTCCGGCCCCAATGCGGGAGGTAAATCGGTGGCCCTGAAAACCTGCGGCCTCTGCCTGCTCATGGCCAGAGCAGGGCTCCATATCCCAGCATCAGCCGACAGCGTGGTCCCGATCCTGGAGGGGCTGCACGCCCTCCCCGGCGACCTGGAAGATGTCGACGCCAACCTCTCAACCTTCACTGGCCACCTCAAGGCTCTTAATCTGGCCCTCACCTCCGCGGGCCAAGGACATCTTGTGCTCATCGACGAAATCACCGTGGGAACTGAACCGGACCAGGGCTCTGCTCTTGGCGCCGCGTTCCTTACCGGGCTCGCTGACACCGGAGCAATGGGCATCGTTGCCACCCACTACGAGAGACTCAAAGCACTGGCCATGAGCGACGGCCGTTTTGCCAACGGTGCCATGGGTATGGACTGGAAAACACTGGCACCGACTTACACGCTACTGATTGGTAACCCTGGCTCCTCCCGGACCTTCGAGATCGCCCGTCGCTTCGAGGTGCCTGAGGAGATCATCCATCAAGCCCAGGAGATCCTCCAGGGCCGCGGCGGAGGAATGCTGGAAGAGGCGCTGAAGGAACTCGACGAGCGAGCCAGGGAGTTTGCGGAGGCTACCAAGGTGGAGCAGGATAAGGCACTTGCCGCAGACCAGCTCAAGCGCCGTAGGGTTCTAGCCATGGAGCAACTCAAGAAACACGCCGACCGGATCACCGCCCGAAAGGTCAATGAGTCAATGAAGGACGTTGAAGAAGCGTTGGCTCTGGTCTCTTTCCTGGTGGCCCAACTGCAAACCGGCAAACCCGATCACAAGGATCTCGATATGAAACGACGTACTCTCAAGGAGGTCAAAGCTCGCCTCGAGAAGAAGAGCCGGGAACTCACTGACGACGAGGCCGCTAGAGAACTGGGCCAGGGCCCACCGGCCGATCTGGTGGTGGGCGGTGATGTACTGGTCAAGAAGTTCCGCAAGAAGGCCACGGTTGTGCAGCTCCACGACAAGGAGCAATCTGCGACCCTGCAGATGGGCCCCATGCGCTTGCGCCTTTCCTATAAAGAAATCGTTCCCATGGCGAGCGAGCCCAAGAAAGAACCCACCCGTAGACTCGAAGCGGCCGTTCCCGGAATCAAGGAACACCGAGTGGACTTGCGTGGCCTCTCAGCCGAAGAGGCCGTCAACAAGATGGAGAAAGCCCTGGACCAGGCCATGTTCACCGCCGGAGCCCTCCTCACCATAGTTCACGGCCACGGCACCGGACGCCTCAAAGAAGCAGTACGCAACTACCTCAAAAACAGCGCCTATCCACTGGAATTCAAACCCGGCAAACGGGAAGAGGGCGGCGACGGCGTTACAATGATCGAATTCAAGTGAAGTCTGCGAACCTCTACAATGCCAATTCAGATCAAAGCCCGGACTGTGGTTGTCAACCATGTATCACCAAATTAATTGAGGACCCTCCTCAGCCAATCTGACAGCGTATTTCTG
>CAZFVN010000018.1:52045-52282 GCA_964522395.1 uncultured Myxococcales bacterium | reverse complement strand
GCCCTGTTCAACGATCTGCAATGCAATGGCCTGGTTCTGGCGGATGATTTCCAGGGCTCGGGCGAGGTAGTGAAGTTCGTACCAGGCGAGTCGCACCTCTATCAAGAGATCTCGGACCATAGCTTCCAGCAGTGCGGCCCGGACGTCCGCCGCGCGGGCCGCCACAGCTTCCTTGGTCGATAGGGTTCCGGGAAATGGGAAATTCTGGGTGGCGGAGATGGCGAGCCGCTGAGGCCC
>CAZFVN010000018.1:0-52035 GCA_964522395.1 uncultured Myxococcales bacterium | reverse complement strand
ACATTTGATAAAGAGCGGCAGCTTCTCTGAGGGCGACTTGCCCTTTCGTATCCAGTTTTCCGAACCAGGGAAATTTTTGACTCAGCGCAAATGTGGTCAACTGAGGACCGACGCGGGTTTCGATGGGGAGGAGGAAGAGAGTGGCCTTGAGTTGAGGGTTAGGTAGCGTCCCGACGTGGCCAATTCTAGCTCGGGCGGCCTCGAGTCCGGCGCGAGCTTGCTGGATGGTGGGGTTGTTGTCGAAGGCGAACTGCAGCAGATCAGCGAGGGACTCGGGGAGGTCGGCACCAGCCTCGGTCGGACTTGGGAGCGCTTCAGCAGCCGTTGTGGCGGGTGTGTCTGCCAGGCCGACTTCTGGAGAAGGGTCCGTGGTCTCTCTGGCGGTTGGCAGCGGCACCTGTGCCATGGCCATGGTGGGGGAAACGAAGAGGGCGATGAGTAGTAGCCTATACATGGTCGCCTCCTTCTCCGGCAAGCCGGTTGGCGAGGGCTTTGCCTCGCACCTTGCTCTCTTCCACGAGGGCGTAGAGTACGGGCACCACGAACATAGTGAGCAACTCGATAGCCATGCCGCCAAAGGCAGGGAGGGCCATGGGGACCATGATGTCAGAGCCGCGGCCGGTGGACGTGAGGACGGGGAGCAGCGCCAGCAGGGTGGTAGCGGTGGTCATGAGGCAAGCACGGACCCGGCGGCGGCCGGCTCTCAGAGTAGCTGCCCTTACTGCCGCGATGGAATCTGTAGGCTCTTTGTCGAAGGTCTGTTTGAGATAGGTAGCGATGACCACGCCGTCATCGGTGGCGATGCCGAAAAGAGCGATGAAGCCGACCCAGACGGCAACGCTCAGGCTTATGGGGCCGACCTGGAAGAGGTCGCGCAAGTTGGCTCCCATGAGGGTGAAGTCGAGGAACCATTCCTGCCCATAGAGCCAGAGGAGGAGGAAGCCGCCGGAGGAGGCCACGGCGATACCTGAGAAGACCATGAGTGTGGTGGCCACCGAGCGGAACTGGAGGTAGAGGATGATGAAGATGATTATGAGGGCAACGGGAAGGACCACCAGGAGGGTCTTTTCGGAGCGCACCTGGTTTTCGTAGTTGCCGGCGAAGACGTACGTGGTTCCCTCGAGGTTGAGGCCGGGGAGTCTGTCGATTTCGGCCTGGGAGAGCTCTTCGCCGGCCTGGACCGCGGCGTTCTGCGCCTTCTCCAGTTCGGAGGTGAAGAGTTGTTCCTGCTGTTTGAGCAGGGCCTGGGCGGTCTCGACGATGTCCACTTCGCCAAAACCGTCGAGTTTGTCAAAGGTGATGTAGCCCACCAGGAATGTGTCTTCGGATTTGATGGCCTGCGGACCGCGCACGTAGCGAATGTCAGCTAGCTGTTCGAGGGGAATCTGCGTGCCGTCTGGGGCAGCGATGAGGACTCGTGCCATGGCCTCCACGGAATCCCGGAGTTCCCGAGAGTAGCGAACTCGAACGGGGTAGCGCTCCCGGCCCTCCACGGTGCGCGTAATGGCCATGCCGCCGATGCCCGTTTCGATGACTTCCATGACTCGTTTCTTGTGGATTCCGAAGCGGGCGATGGCATCGTCTTTGGGGATGATCTCGAGGTAGGGCTTGCCGACGATGCGGTCGGCGTTGACGGCCCCCACTTTGACTCCCTTCACGCCCTTCAGGAGTTTCTCGATGCGGAGGCCGACTCGTTCGATGGTTTCGAGGTTATTGCCCTTCACTTTGACACCCATGGGGGCACGCATGCCCGATTGGAGCATGACGATACGGGCGGCGATGGGCTGGAGTTTTGGGGCGAGAGTCGTGCCAGGCAACTCAGCGGCGGCCTGGATCTCGTTCCAAATGTCATCGGGGGATTTGATGTGGTCCCGCCACTGCCGGGTGCGCTCGCCATTTTCGTCGACGTGGTATTCCGGCTTGTAGGTGATGACTGTTTCCACCATGGAGATGGGGGCGGGGTCAAGGGGGCTGTCGGCGCGGCCGATCTTGCCCACAACCATGTCCACTTCCGGGATGGCTCGAATGGCCATGTCCTGCTTTCGTAATACGTCGAGCGCCTCGCCGATGGAGGCGTGGGGCATGGTGGTGGGCATGAGCAGGTAGGAGCCCTCATCAAGGGGGGGCATGAACTCCTTTTCAAGCTTCGGGAAGGCGGCATCGAAGGTCTCGACGAACTCTGTGCGGGGCGGCATCTTCTCGCCGGGTGCTACATCGGGGGCGACTCCGGGGATGAAGGCAAAGAGGTTGGCGAAGCCGAGCCAGATAGTAAGCGCCAGAACCACCAGGGAGGTGGGAATGGCGAGGAAGACAAACTTGTGCCTGAGGGCCCACCCCAGGATGTAGGGGTAGGCGAGTTGGAAGAGGAAGAAGAGGAGGAGCAAACTGCCGATTAGAAGGGCTACGAAGAGGATATTTGAAGCACCGCCGGCAGCAAATCCCAGGGGGAGCCAATGGTCGGCCAGGAGCATGACGACGACGAGCACGGCAAGCAAGTTGACTAAAATGGGACCCGCTTTGCTCACCAGAGGGGGAACCAGCGGGTCGAGGAAGCGCCAGCCTCCCCATGCTATGAGCGCCAGTCCAGGCCACCACCAGCCCCAAACTACGCCCAGGACCAGGCCGGCGGCAATGAGCAATCCGTTTACGGCCCAGCGTAGGCGTTTTATGCGAACGCGAGTACCGAGCAGGATGTGAGCGAGGGGGGGAATGAGGAAGAGAGCTACCAACAGGGCTGCCACCAGGGCGAAGGTCTTAGTGAAAGCGAGGGGGCGAAAGAGCTTCCCTTCGGCGGCAACGAGGGTGAAAACGGGAAGGAAGCTGACGACGGTGGTGAGAACCGATGTCATGACCGCGGACCCGACCTCGGTGGCAGCTTCGTGGATGGTATCCCGGGTGCGCTTGCCGGGCGGGGCCTCACTGAGGCGCCGTAGCATGTTTTCAGTTAGGACGATGGCCATGTCCACCATGGTGCCGATGGCGATGGCGATGCCTGAGAGAGCGACTATGTTGGCATCGATGCCGAAGACCTTCATGGCGACGAAGGTGAGAAGGACGGCGATGGGAAGGAGCAGAGAGACCAGTAGAGAGCTGGCGAAGTGCATGACCATGACGATGACTACGATAATGGTGACCAGCAACTCCTCGGTGAGGGCGGTTTCCAGGGTATCGAGAGTATCGTAGATAAGGCCGGTGCGATCATAGAAGGGGACGATGGTGACCTGAGAAACTGTGCCGTCTGCAAGGGTCTTGGTGGGGAGCGATTTGCTCACTTCGGCGATCTTTTCTTTGACCCTCTTGATAGTGGCGAGGGGGTTCTCGCCGTACCGGACGACGACCACGCCGCCCACCGCTTCCGCCCCTTCCTTGTCGAGGACGCCGCGGCGTAGGGCAGGCCCGAGGGTGACCTGGGAAGAGACGTGTCCAATGAGGACGGGAACGTTGTCGCGGACGGTGACGACGGCGTTTTCGAGGTCCGTGACGTCCTTGATGAAGCCGACGGCGCGGATGACCTGCTCGGTCTTGTTGACTTCGATAGTGCGGGCACCGACGTCGAGGTTGGACATCTTAACGGCTTCCACCACCTGGGCAAGCGTGACTCCGTAGTGGCGCAGCAGGTCGGGGTCGACGTCGACCTGGTACTCTTTTACGCGTCCTCCAATGGAGGCAACTTCGGCGACTCCTTCGGCCGATTGGAGTGCGTAGCGGACGGTCCAATCCTGGATGGATCGAAGCTCTGAAAGCTCCCAGCCGGCGGTGACGTTGCCCTTTGCGTCCCGTCCTTCCAGCGTATACCAGAAGACCTGTCCGAGGGCGGTGGCATCGGGGCCCAGACGAGGTGTAGTGCCCTTGGGTAGAGTGTTCTCGGGCAAGCTGTTGAGTTTCTCCAGGAGGCGTGAGCGGGACCAGTAGAATTCAACATTCTCGTCGAAGATCACGTAGACGGTGGAGAAGCCGAAGAAGGAATATGAGCGAATGGTCTTGACCCCGGGAATGCCAAGGAGCGTGACGGTGAGGGGGTAGGTGACCTGGTCTTCCACGTCCTGTGGTGAGCGGCCTTGCCACTCGGTGAAGACGATTTGCTGGTTTTCGCCCACATCGGGAATGGCATCAACGGGCACGGGGTCGCGTGGGAGGGGAGAGAGGTCCCAGTCGAAGGGGGCCACCAGGACTCCCCAACTGACAACCAGGGCCAGAACGAGGAAGACAACGAGTTTGTTGTCCAGGGCAAAGCCGATGATTCTACTTAGCATCTGCTCCCCTGGTCCTAATGGTCATGGTGGTCATGAGCGCCACCACCAGCCGGCTTGAGTTCTGGAGTTCTGCCGCTGCCCGGGGCGAAGGTCTCGCGGGTTTCGCCGCAACGGAGCATGCTCTCCCCGAAGTAGGGATTGAGGAGTTGGTCTGACTCCTGAAGCCAGGCGGCGCCCCGATTGTCGAACGCCATTGGGCAGTACATCTCGTAATACGGCTTGTCACCGACATGGCCATAGGTTCGTTCTATGGCGAGGGCCGCGTTGGAGAGTGGCTCGAAGTGCTTGCGCAGGGTCAGAATGTCGCCAGACATCTGCCCTTTGGTTGAACTGTCCTTGAGGATCTGTGCGAGTTTGGACCACTCTTGATGCTGCCCGCTGCTCAGGGATGAAGAATCAAGTTTGTCCAGTGCAGAGACCATGGCGGCGAAACCCTTGATGGCGGCAACGTCATTGTCGTCCTTGAGGGCCTCCCAGGTAATGAAGTAGGCATCGTAGATGGAAGCGAGGGCGGTGCGGAAGGCGGGTGGCACCGCTTCGACAATGTTCTCGCTGGGCATGCTCATCATGCTGGGTTTGGCGAGGATTTGGAGGGCCGCGTCGATTTTGAAGTTTCCATTAGTGACAACCAATTCGCCTTCCTTGACACCAGTTTTGACGACGAAGTAGTCACCCGCTCGCGGCCCTAGCGTGATAGTGCGACCTTCGTAGACTTTGGCGTTGTCCCGCTCGGTTTCCACATAGGCAACGGCCCGTTTGCCGGTCTTCATGGCGGCGGATGCCGGGATCACGAGGGGGAGAGTGCCGGCCTTCCCGTGGTCACCATGGCCAGCAAGGGGAACGAGGTCCATGGCGCAGACGGGGCATTTGCCAGGGCCGCCGGTGCGTACTTCAGGATGCATGGTGCAAGTGTGGACGACACTGGCTGCGGCCTGGAAGGTACCGTTGGCCTCCTCGATGGGCACTGCGACCCGGGCGCGGGTGAACATTTCGGGTTTCAGGTGGCCGCCAGGGTTGGGGACTTCAACGCGTACTTTGGCGGTGCGGGTGCGGGGACTGACGAAGGGCTCAATGAAGCGGATGGCCCCTTCTAATTCCACTCCGGGGGATGACTCAGTGGTGAGCTTGACCTTCTGGCCGGTACGGAGCCAGACGAGGTCCGATTCGTAGGCATCGAGTTGGACCCAGACGACGGAGAGGTCGGCCACAGTGAGGAGGGGCGATCCCTCTTTCACGTAGATTCCTTCCTGTGCCTGCTTGCTCACGATGGTGCCCCCGATCGGGGCTGAGATGGTGAGGGTTTCGTTGGCTTTGCCGCGTGCCTCGATGGCCTCTATCTGCTCTTCCGAGAGGCCCCATAGGCGGAGTTTTTCACGGGCGGCGGTGAGGACGACACTCTGGATGGAACCTACCTCCGGGTCGCCCATGGGTTGGGATTCAAGGGCGAGGAGCAGTTCCTTCTGGGCAACGAAGAGAGCGGGGCTGTAGAGGTCGACGAGTGGATCGCCGGCAGCCACAACTTTGCCGGTGAAGTCGGCGTGGAGGCGCTCGATGCGGCCGTCGAGACGGGCGGCGATTGTTTTGACTCGTGTTTCATCGTAATCCACCTTGCCGACCATCCTGATTTCCACTTCGACCGCCTTGCGCACGACTTCGGTGGTGGCCACCTCGGCGAGCTTGCGGGAAGTTTCAGAAAGGGCGACTTCACGGGGACCGACGGGGGGGCCATCTTCCTTGACGGGCACCAATTCCATGTTGCAGATGGGGCAGATTCCGGGACCATCCTGCTGGATTTGAGGGTGCATCGCGCAGGTGTGTCTCTGGCCGGCCTCATCGCTGGCGGCATCTTCGTGGTGCCCCGAGTGATCATGGCCACATTCGTTTCCAGAGTTGGAGAGGCCGAGCATGAAGGCCCCGACGATGGCGACGATGGTGAGCACTGCTGAAGTGTGCTTCCAAATCCAGGTCAGAGTAGCCTTCAGGTAGTGAAGCGCGTCAAAGGAAGACTCCTTCTTCTCCTCTTTCTCATCATGGTCAGTGGCTTCCATTTCCTCAGTTTGCTTCCGCTCTTCCGTCATGGCCGTCCTCATGGTCCGTTTGACTTCCCGCTATTAGTTGCAATGGCGGTGCCAGAAGATGGTGAATTGTAGAACATCCGGTAAGTAAAGGCTAAATTGGCGGTGCGTCCGCTGTTTTGGCTTTTGCTTGTTGTCTCTGAGATGTAGGATATCGCGCGGTGGTGGTTAATTTTCTACAGCGGGAATCCATGCTGTGAAGCTTGCTCCAGGTTCTCTCTTGGAGGGTGTGACCTCCAGGTGCCCGTCGTGTTGATCGATGATGCGGGCGGCGATGGAGAGGCCAAGGCCGGAGCCGTCATCCTTGGTTGTGAAGAAGGGATTGAAGATCTGCTGACTGAGCTCTTCGGGTACGCCGGATCCCTCGTCATCGACTTGGATACAGCCGTACTTTCTGCCGTGCCGTTGGCGGGAACTGCAGGTGACGGTAACGGCGCCGTTGGCGGGACTGGCATCGAGGGCGTTGAGGAGGAGGTTCAGGACTACTTGGGTGAGTTGTTCCTTGTCACCTCGAACGACAATGTGGGGGCCGCTGGCGTGGGCCTCGACGGAGATTCCCAACTTTGTGGAGTGGGAGGTGGAGAGGGAGATAACGTGGTCAATGATATCGCGGATATCCACGGCTCCGATGTCCACTGCCGACGGTCGTGCGAAGTTCAAGAAGCGGTCGAGGAGTGATTGAAGCCGACTCAGTTCCCGCTTCTGGATATCCACCATTTTGCGGCGTGGTGAGTCAGCGGCCACTTCATCGGCGATAACCTCGGCGGACCCTTTGATGGAGGCCAGGGGATTCTTGATTTCGTGGGCGAGGCCGGCGGTGAGTTCCCCAAGGGCATGGAGGCGGCCGGAACGGATGAGCTGCTCTTCCAGTTCCTCTTTCTCTTCCAGGGTGGCGTGGAGCCGCTCGGCGATGCCCTGCTGTCGTTCCCTTTCTGCTCGTTCCCGGGCGGCAAGGATACCGGTAATCAGCGCGACCACGTTGTAGAGGAGAATCTCCAGACCCTTCTCCATGGAGTTGGCCGGGTCCATGATGGCGACGTTCATGAAGGCGTGGGGGATATAGACGAGGCTGGCGAGAATCGAAGCGCAGAGCGCACCTCGCAGCCCGAAGTAGAAGGCCCCGAGCACAATGGGGATGTAGTAGAGGCGGCGGAAGACGTCATGGAGCCAGTGATACTTTGCCGGCGTCCCGTAGTGGGCAGCGGTGACCAGGAAGATGGGTCCCCAAAGGAGCAGAAAGGCGCGCCAGGAGAAGAACCATTTCCATTTGGAGTTCTCCATTACACACCTCCCTGCGGGTCTTTTTCAGGTAACTCAATGGCATACTTTTCTAAGCGGTAGAGCAGCTTGTGGCGGGGGATGGAGAGGTATCTAGCAGCAGCACTCTGGTTGTAGTTGGTTTGTTTGAGGGCGTGGATAATGATGGCTCGCTCCAGCTCTCGCAGGTCAATTCCGCCGGAGGGGATCTCGATCTTCATGCCCGGGAGAAGTTCTTGAGTTGAACGTCTGGTGAGGTCGGGGAGAGCGGCTCCCAGCAGGGAGGCATCAAGCCTGGAACCAGTGCTAAGCAGGACGAGTCGCTGGCAGACGTTTTCCAGTTCCCGGGCATTGCCGGGCCAGGGATGGGAGTCGAGTTGCTCCACCAGCCTGGTACTCAATCGTTTGTCGGCACCCGGGGCGAAGCGACTGATGAAGAACTCGGCAAGGGGCAGAATATCCTCGGGTCGCTCCCGTAGTGGTGGAATCAGCAGCGGAACGATGTTGAGGCGATAGTAGAGGTCCTCCCGAAAGAGGCCATCACGGACCTGGGTAGGCAGGTCCTGATTGGTGGCAGCCACGATGCGGACGTCAACGGCAACGGGGCGGTCGCCGCCCACCAGATCGACAGTTCGTTCCTGCAATGCTCTGAGCAGCCGCGGTTGGAGGTCAGCGGGCATTTCGGCGATTTCGTCGAGGAATAGAGTGCCACCGTTGGCTTGCTCGAACTTCCCTTTTCGGTCCTGGACGGCCCCGGTGAACGATCCTTTCTTGTGGCCGAAGAGTTCACTTTCCATGAGGTCGCGTGGAATTGCCGCGCAATTGACTGCGACGAATGGACCCCGGGCCCGTGTACTTTGGCGATGGAGGCGGTGGGCCAGCAGTTCCTTGCCGGTTCCGCTTTCCCCGAGCAGCAGAACCGAGGCATCAGAGTCGGCGACGCGGTCGAGGGTTTCGACGACGGTGCGCATGGCTGGGGAGGCAAAGATGAAGTCCTTGCCGGCGCTGGCGGCGTCTTTCAGGGAGCGCAGTTCTGCCTTCAGTCGAGCGACTTCAAGGGCCCTCCTTACAACGAGGACAAAGTGCTCTCGCTGGCAAGGTTTGGCGATGAAGTCATAGGCTCCTTGTTTCATGGCATTGACGGCGTTTTCGACATCGCCAAACGCGGTAATGACGATGACAGGTGTTTCGGGAGCGAGGCTTTTGACCTCGTTGAGGAGGGCCATGCCATCCATACCGGGCATCTTCAGGTCAGTAACGACTACGTCAAATGGACTGCGCCGGAACAGGCGTAGGGCATCGTTTCCGTCGGTGGCAATGGTAGCTGGAATGCCCGCATCGTCAAGGTGAAAGCGCATTACTTCGCGGAAACTGTTGTCGTCGTCGACGAGTAGTACGCGGTGCATCTTCGAAACCTCCAGATGGTGTCAGCATAGTGTGTTTGTAGAATATTCTCCAGTGTGTTGTGATGCCGGTCTAGCTGAGGAGCCTCGCTAGCCGTTTTGCGTGGGGGCCCTTCCACTCCAGGGTAGCGAGTCTCTCCTGGGCGTTGCTGGAGAGTCGCTGCTGGCGGTGGAGGCGTTCGAGCCAGGTGAGGGCGCGGCTGGCAAAGGCCTTGATGGCGGAATCGGGAAAGTGCTCATGGGCGTGGACGAGGAGGAGGGTGAGGAGTTCCCCGTTCTCATCGTCGGGTCGCTGGCGATTGCGGTCAAAGGAGCATTCCACGAAGGCGGAGAGGAGGTCGTCGGCGGGGAGTGGGTCGGGAGTTCGCTCTTCGGGGAGGGCAAGAATGGTGTTGGCGAGGGGGCCGGGCAGGCGCTCGACTACTGCTCGGCAGAGCGGCTGACCGCCGAGGCAAGTGACCATTTCCAGTAGTCGCGTGAGCGCTGCCAACAGGGCCGCAGGCGAGCGGTCGTCGCCAGCCATAATGCCTGGGAAGAGTAAGCGTCTACGCCCTCCAGGGAAGAGTTCCAGGAGGGGGCGGACAACCAGTTCATCACGACTTGCAAAGCCTGGCTCCTGCGGGAGATGGACGCGGGCCAGAGAGTGGCGTTCGCCCGGGGCCTGGGGCACTCGCTTGCCCAGCAATTCACGTGCTCCGGCGTAGAGGGGAGCGGCATAGCCTGTGGGTTTGCCAAAGAGGGTGCACAAGGAGGCAGCAGTGCCCTCGGCGAGGTCGAGGAGTTCGGCTCGGCTGCCCGTTAGTTCATCGAGGAGGCAGCGCATTTCCAGACCGTCGAGTTGCCCCTCCCCTTCGTCACCACCGTAGCGCAGGACTCGGTCACCGATGCCAGTCCGCACCAGTCTAACCAGTTGGGTGACCCGTTGACGGGTTACGTGGCGGCCGCCGTCCCAGGCCAAGATGGCGTGAAGGGGAAGCCAGGCCCGCAGCAATTCCTCCCGCACCGAATCCTGATCTGTTCCAGACCACGCTCGAGCCCAGCCCGGGTGGGTCTGGTCTGGTAGCTGGTACTCGGCATCGGCGGCTAGTCTGGCGAGTCCCTCGTGGTTCTCAAAGCTGCGGCTAAGAAGCGTCGGTCCAGCATCTCGCAACTTGCCCAGCACGGTCCTAGGTGGCGGGCGATTGGACCACATGGAGGCGAGTGACGTGAAGGCTTCCGGTTGACTGTCTCGATTGAAGCTGATGGCCACCTCGGGGGAGTGCGCCAGGTCCTCCAGGCGCAGCACCTCGGGGCCGGGAGCGGTGGAGAGCGTTGAGTCTTCCCGCAGGTCTGTTGCGGGCGGCAATGCGCAGATTACAGAATTGAAGTAGAAGGAGTCCTGAACATGCCCCTCTTCGAGGCGCTCCATGAAGTGGTCTGCCAATCTTGGTGCGACCTCTGCGATAGCCGTTGTCACAGTATCGGTATCCAGATAGATGCCTGTGGCGAGGGCTGGGTGGGTGACCGAGAAACGGGCCTTGCAAAGTCCCTGGGAGGCAGCAAGGAGGAGGCCGTCAACGGCGGCCTGGAGGCGGCCGGGGGTCATTTGCGAGGCGTGCCCCGGATCGACCGAGAGGACGATAGTCAGCCACTCCTTTGAGGCTTCAGGGATGAGTTTGGTCAGTCGCTCGGGAGCGCGGATAGTGTTGGTTCCGAGGGCCAGGCCGTTGGTGAACACCTCGACCTCATCTGCGGCATTCCTGGCCCTAGCAACCATCTCTTCAAACTCGGGATGTTGAAAGGGTTCGCCACCTATCAGGGTAAGTCGACCGATGCCTGTCAGATGGTCACAGACCTGGGAGAAAGTGGCGGACGACATGTCCCGCTGGTCGAGGACGTCGGCGGCGATGCAAAAGGGGCATTGGAGAGCGCAGCGATGGGTGACATCCACGGTCACCGCGGCGGGCATGGGGCGGGGAGCTTCGCGGACAACGCGCACTCGTCGGTAGAAGGAATTGAAGTAGTGGGGATGTAGTTTCGCCAGTCGGACGAGGGTCTCGCCCAGGGTCATCGGACCGCCTCGTACCGTCCCACACACATGCGGCATGCTGGGTAGTGGCCGGCCTCGGTGGCGAAAGCTCGCATTGAATCGGCGGTAATGATGGAGAGCAGGTTGGCCCCCTCAAGATTTCCCAGTGCCCGGTCTTTGTGGATCACCGAGGGCATATCGCAAGGGTAGACGTTACCATTCACCGTAATGAAAAGGTTGTGGCCGGGAGCGTGACAGCGACTTTCGGGTTCACGCGCGTGGACATTGTATTGTCCCTGGGCAACCATCTCAGCGATTTCGCGATGGTCAATCTGCCATTTGCGGATTTCCGGGCGGAAGTCGATGGTGACTCCGAGCTTGCGTGCCACCTTCTCCATTTCCGGGAGGATTTCTTCGAAGAGAGTGTGCATCTCGTCACCATCTGGCCAGCGCGGAAGAGTTGAGGATACGGGGCCGCTGATGGGGAGGAAGAACTCATGCTTGCGCAGCCCGATTCTTCCGCTCAAGCGAATAAGGTCCGGTAAGTCCCAGAGGTTTTCACTGAGTATCACGGTACTGGCGAAGGTCTCTATTTCGGGGATGGCGGCGAGGGCTTTCATGCCCCGCACGGCACGGTCATAGATGCCGGGTAGCTGACGGATCTCATCGTGGATTTCGGGGCGAGAGCCATCAATCGAGACGACTACTCGCTTAACGCCGGCATCGTGCAGTTGACGAGCATAGGCGGGGGTGACGTAGTACCCCGTTGTAATGAACATGGAGTCCATTCCCAACCAGCGAACGTGGCGCAGCAACTCAAGAAGGTCCTTGCGCAGCGTCACCTCGCCGCCAAAGAGGTCAGCCAGCCGGATACCGAGGATGCCACACTCTTCAAGAGTTCGGAGAATACGATGGAGAGGCATCATCGGGGTCTTGAAGTAGCCGACTATGTTGCACATGATGCAGCGGCACATGCAGGATTCGGTGATTTGCAGGCTGACCCCTTCATGGTGCATGGAGACGAAATGATCATCGGCTCGTTCGCTCGCAACGAGGTCAACTACGAAGGGCTGGCGATGGTCGGCGGTGGGCAGTACATAGGCCAGGGGAACGACTCCGTTACGCCGCAACTCGCGAAGCAAGCGAACGGGGTCGCGGGGAAAAGGCCGGCGCGGGCGGGTGGCACCGCGGTCCACGAGCCAGACTTCCCGGACTGCTGCGTGAAGCTTGGTCCCACCGTCGTAGGCTGCGTCAATGATGTCAGTTAGATTGTCAGATTCCAGCACGTCGTCTGCGGTCGGGAGTTCCTCGGTCGCCACGGTTTGGCCGGGCCGTGTCCGGAAGACGGCGGGGCATTCGTGCAAACGGTGGCATGAGGCACATTCCGGTGCCAGATGAAGAGGCTTGATGGAACCGTCTTTGCAGGCGTGCCAGACCTGACCGTGATGAATTTTGGCGTGGAGTAACACGGGGTTGGCCAGGCCCGGCGGATCGAGTCGCCAGAGGACCGGGGAATTCCCCGATTCCTGGACGATCAGTCCGTCATGATGGCAGGGGAGGCGCCTCTTGTTTGCCCGATAGGGACACTCATCAAGTTCGAATGCTTTCAGGGGCCGGCCAGGCGCGTAGAGCAGATGTCCGGGGGCCTCCGGAGAGCGGGGCAAGAGGAAATCCACGTCATTGGGCAGCCAATGTTCGGGGATGAACGAGGGGCATTCCTCAAGCAGCCGGCAGTTGCGGCAGGGGGCCACGGGCTTGCTGACGGTGGCTGTGTCAGATCGACCTGAGTCGATGGCTGGAGCGCAGCGTGGGATTCCTGAGGTCTCCAGGGTGATTGAGTGCTTCTGCAAACGGGGGGCGAGGTCATTGAGCCAGGCGGCGAGTTTCCCCAGGGAGGGGCGCACCTGCTCGTCGGTGGTGTCGGCAGAGACTCTGGGCGGCCGAACGGTCACCCGGTTGGCCCCCAGCTTGACAAGCGTCGTGGCGAAGGAGCGTGGCGTTACTTCGGCCAGCAATCGAGCGGAGGCGACCGTACCTACATCGATGCGCACGCCGGCATCTTCAAGATGTTGAATACCCTTTAATGTCTGCTCGAAACCTTCGGTGCCCGTTAGCCAATTGTGGACCTTTCGGTTGCCATGGAGCGACACTGTGGCGCTTACCAGACCGGCCTTGCGAAAGGCCCGGACGTTGGTTTCAGTGGCGAAGACCCGGCCGTTGGTAGCCATGGACCACGGAAGTCTGGTGGAGCGTACGAAGCGCAGAAAACTGTTAAGCTCGGGGTGGCAGGTGAGCTCGCCGCCAGTGACGTGGAACCCGTGGGCGCCGTCTCTGACAGCGGCACCGACAGCTCCAATAAGCTCACGGATCGGTCTGGGCGTCCACTGCGTGTTGGCCACACAGAAACAACAATTGTTGTTGCACCGACCACCCACTGCGACATGGGGCCAGCGCCGGTTAGTGCCGTTATTCCGGGTCACATCCGTCCTCACAACAGCAATTCTACTCGATCCCCGTACCAAGTGGCAAGGAGTCCGTGTGAAGGCTTGAGCGAAGTCTCCCGCCGGACTATGATGGGCTCAGCCCGCGGCGGATACAAGACCATGGGTTTGGTGGCTATCGGAGGTCTTATGCAGAAGTTTCTGACCGTTTGTTGTGCCCTCTTGCTACTTGCCTGTGGGGAGAGTGGCGAGGGAACGACCATTGATGCTATGGGGGATACTCCGGTCACTGAGGTCGGAGCGACTGAGACTGTCATGGTGGAAGATATTCTCGTTGATGTACCGACTCTGCCCCCCCGGGGGCCCGTGGTCTTTGCGGTTACCAGCGATCCCCATATTGTCGGTAACCACGACCACGGGATTACCAAGCGGCTGGCTGACTGTCTTGAGACGGTCGGCAATCTGGCGCCCATGGTCGAGGCGGTATTCATCACGGGCGATCTCATCGACTCGCTGGAAACCAAACCGGACCTTCCCCACGGCTTTCTCCCGATCTTTGCAGAGACGCTGGCTGCCTCCCCGGTGACCGTCCACCCGGTGGCAGGAAATCATGATTACTACTCGCAAAACTACCCGCAGTTTCTGCTCACAGATGATCAGGCAGCGGCGGATGAAATGCGGCGCCAGCAATTGGGAATCGAACCCTACTACGTGCAGATGATCAATGGTGTGAAGTTCATTTTGCTCAACTCCATGCAAGGGGAGCTATGGGATATCTCCCTGGGTCTCTCCGGGTCCCTCGGGACTGTGCAGCTCCAATGGCTTGAGGGGCAATTGAAAGAGGGGGCTCCGGCAGTTCTCTTCCTCCACCATCCTCCCGAACTCACCGAAGAGATCGAGGGTCAGGTCACATTGGCCGAAGTGGTGGCCGCACATAACGACACCATCTTGGGTATCTTCGCCGGGCACCTCCATCTCTGGTCTAGAACCGATATCGCCGGCGTGCCCGTTTACCTCACGGCGGCCAATCAGGATGGCGTTGTCTATCATCACGTGAAGGTGGAACCCGAGACTATGACCCTCACGATCCTGAACGAAGAAGATATCGACTATGGCGAGTTCGAAGTCTCTTCCTGCAGTCCCGACGGGAAGGTCGCGGTGGAGGATTGGGGGCTCTTCGAAGGCTCGGTGCAACACCTTCTGATTGAGAGCGCGGCGGCGGAGCCGAGTGGCTTTGGTGAGTACCTTGAGGAGGCGATAATGATGCTTCCCATGCTCATCCGTTTCGAGGCCCCCGACCCCTCGGGCAAAGTGCTGCCCGGTCGTCTTACAATCGGTACCTATATGGGAAATGGTGTCGGAGGTCTGCCGCCTTACGTTGAACCGGTGCCCGGGGCCCCTTGTCTGATTGTCAATCTCCTCTTGGATAATCCCTGCTTCCTTAGTCAGCCGGTGAATTTGACCATGGACATCGCCAAGGGCTTGGGCCTGCCTCTTCCGGATGGCTGGAACATGCGAGTGGCCCTTACCGACGTCCAGCTCCAGGGCCACGCCACCGCGGACGGCAAGCCGATCCTCACCAATGGGCTCCTAACCATGGGCGTCGACCTGAACCTCACCGTCGCCGACGTCCAGCAGATCGTCATTGACGAGTATTGCGCGGGTACTATCGGTATCTGCCAACCAGGCAGCGAGGGCATGCCTTCCTGCCCTGCCGAGCCTGCTGGACCGAAGTTCTTCCCCGAGATTCCGACCAACTGTGATGTTGTAGTAGCGGGCTTTGGTCTCCGTATGGTTCTCACTCTCATCCAGACTGTACCCGGCGGCAAAGGGTCTATCCAGGCCCTCTACAACACCTGGCACCCGGAGTCCTCCGAAGTGGGCATGGCGGGTACCTACTCCCCCGACCTGTTCTCCATGAAAGCAGGCGGCAATTGCGCGCAGTAGCGATCGGTGAATAGAGCAGGAGCCGGCTGGACGCTACTATTCGGGAGGGGGAAACCCCATCTTCTGGAGGATGGCTGCCTCGATTTGACGGATGCGCTCAGCGTTGGGGTTGGGTTCATCGTCTTCTTTCTCGTCGAGTATAATCGAGGGCAATGTAGTCTCTTCGTCGGGAAGCAGTCCGAAGCGCATGCGGACAATCTTCTCACATCGGGAATCCAATTCCGGTAGCTGCTTAGTGACGTGGCTGAAGGTATCCCTGCGCACTGTTTGGAACTCCGCAGCAACGATTTGCTCATCGGGGACGAGTTCCCCGAGGCTGGTGCTATCGTCGCCGACCGGCAAATCGAGGCTGATGGGGTCTCGGGCGGCCCGAAGGACGCTCTTCATTCGGTCCTCTGATACGCCACATCGCTGAGCCAATTCTGCAACCGTAGGTGCACGATTGTCACGGACGTGAAACTCCCGGGTAATACCCAGGGATTTGTTGAAGATCTCAACCATGTGGACCGGCATGCGTACCGTCCGTCCTTCGTCGGCCAGGGAGCGCAGCACCGACTGGCGAATCCACCAGGTGGCGTAGGTAGAGAAGCGAAAGCCCTTGCGGTAGTCGAACTTCTCGGTGGCCCGCATGAGTCCGAGATTGCCCTCCTGGATGAGGTCGTCGAGGGCCATCCCACGATTTGTATAGCGTCGAGCAATGGAGACGACGAGCCGCAAATTGGCTCTCATCAACCGCTGGCGAGCTCGTTCGTCCCCCTCTTCTATGAGTTGCGCCAGCTTCAATTCCGCTTCGCCGGAGAGCAACTCTCCACTGTGGATATCGTCGAGGTAATGACCGACGGCATCGCGGTCTGGTCTCTTTGCACGGGGGGGGCGTCCCATGATTCACACTGACCCAGCAGTTCCTTCCCTGTCGCTCAAGCCGCCAAGCTTAACCAATTTGTTGTAGCACTGTGAGGAAAAGGGTCAAATTTCTGTGCGCGTTTTGAGGTTGGTGCTTGAGGTTGCCTAGCTAGCCGGTACGCAGAAGCAGAGTCCGGCTTCGGTATCGAGGGTGTCGAAGTCTTCGGCGCATTCGCCATCGGTGCACTGTGCGACGCAGAAGGATGAGCCACAGAAACCGTCAACACACTCGATAACCCCCGGGAAATCTTCGGCGTCACAATCGTCAGCCGTCTCGCACTCTGCTCCGTCCGAGGTGACGGCAATGCCGCCACAAACAAGGTCATCTTCGCAGGTTTCGGCATCGGTATTGACCGTGAAATATGGGCAGGCCTCGCCTTCTTTGCCGTCGCCCACCAGGAAATCTATGTCGCAGATGCACTCTCCATAGAAGTAAGCGGCCCCCTCTCCACAAAGGGTGGCACCTGCCTCGCAAATCGCATAGCAGGCGGATGAGGCGCAGAAACCGAGGGTGCAGACCGGCTCTGCCAACAACGCACCTTGAGTGCAATCGTTTGCAGTGTCGCAGGTTTCAGCTCCCTCTGCCGCCAGGTCACCGACGCATTCGAGGTCCTCGGAGCAGTAATCAGCGTCGGTGTTGACGTTGAAGACCGGGCAGGCTTCTCCGGCAGTGGCGCTACCGGTGGGTACCTCTGGCACGCAAGTGCACTTGTCAATACCAAAGCTCTCGTAGGGGACCGGCTCGAAACCTTCGTCACAGGTATCATCTGCGCCACACTTTTCGGAGCAGAACGAAGTCCCACACCAGCCTTCGACGCAGACTGGATTGGCGCTGTATGGAGGATTTGCGCAGTCGGAAGCATCCAGGCAAGGAACGGTTTCATCGGCGCTTTGGCCTAAACATCTCAGGGCGCTATCGCAGAGGTCAGCATCCACGTTGGAGAGGCCATACGGGCAGGCGTCGCCCGGCATGCCGTCACCTGAGGGAACGAGCAGGCAGAAACAGGTCCCGTCCAGGTTGTACTCCTGGTAGCCAGTTTCACATTCCGCCGACTCATTACATTCTGGTGAGCAGAAGGAGGTGCCACAGTATCCGTCAACGCAGTCGGTCGGGCTTGATAGTTCGAAGTAGCCTTCGCAATCTGCAGTTGTCTCGCAGGCGCCTTCCAAGGGGTCGTCTTCGTCTTCCTGGGCAGGTACACCGAGGCATCTAAGATCGGGCCCGCAATAATCTTCTTCATAATGGACGTTCCAGATGGGGCATGCATCCCCAGCCTCACCGGCACCTACTTCTCCTGGGAGGCAGAGACAATTACCGATGCCCACGCTTACGGCTTCAAATCCAACATCACAGGTATAATCGACGCATTGTGCAATGCAGTAGGACTCTGAGCAGAAGCCGTCAACGCAGTCCGGGTTGAGGGAAGCACCGTGGCCGGCCAGAACACAATCCTTGTCTGACTCGCATGGGGCGCCAGATGGTGCAATGCCGTAGCAGGTGAGGTCGGCCTGACATTCCCCGCAATCTTCGTTGACATTTCCATCAAAGGAGCAGGGTTCACCGGCGGCGCCATCGCCGCAGTTGTCAACGGCGCAAGCGGCCTGCGGTATGCAGTGCTTAGGGTCACCGCCGCATACTCTTCCTTCACTGCAATCTCCACTGTCCGTGCATTCTGTGGTGCAAAACGAGCCGGAGTCGCCGGAGGCGAACTTGAACTGGAAGCAGGACTCGCCCTCATCACATTCACTATCCCTGAGGCAGTAAGCGCATACAGCCAGTTGGCAGGTGGAGTCCTCGGCGCAGTACTCGCCGTTGTCGATATCACAGGCAGGCTCGCAAACCGGGGGAGGAGTAATCTCTTCCACGGTGGGAATGTCTACCGTGACCGCATTGTCCTCCTCAGGCGCCACATCCGACAAGACCGCGTCACTCTGGACAGTGTCAGTGGGCGCCACCGAATCCTCACCGTCACTCTTCTCCCCATCTCCGCCGCCACACGCCGCCAGGGTCAAACTGACCGCTAGCCCCAACCAGAAAGATCTCACAAATAGTCTCATCGCCATCTCCTTTGAACATTTACATCGCTTATGATTTGCGCTTGCCATTATAGGAGCAAGCGGTACGTGTTCCAACGATTTTCCGGGTAGCCCTGCCAAGGAAGCGCCGTGGGGCCTTACTGGCACTCACCGATGGAAAGGGAGGTCAGCAGCTCGTGGCCATCTTCTCCAGATTCGGGGAGGGGGTCTTCGTCGCTGCCGCCATCGGGCACCTGGGGACTATCGTCGTCGGCAAAGAGGCATTGCCCGGCAGCGACAATTACGGTGTCCTCGGGATAGGCGACACTGGCCAACGTCAACTGGCCAGCGGCCACCTGGATGCCATCTGCTTCATCCAGTACGCGCAGGGCGGGGGCGGCATTCCCGTCGAGGGTTACGCTCAGGGTGTCGTCCGCCATGAAAGCGGGCAGTTCATTGAGGTCGCCCGCTATCTTCGTAAGGGCCATCATCACGGAAAGGTCAAACTCGGGGACAACCTCGAGCACCACATCTTCGCCGTCCACTGAGATGTCCAGGTCGAAAGTGCCGCCCTGATTGAGGTCTATGGAGAGGAGTGTGTCGCCGTTGTGTTTGAAGGTCGTGGGGCCATTACCGAGGCCCAGACCAGTGAAGGTGAGAGAATCGGAATCGGCTGCGAAACTGGCGGAGCCGCTGAAACCTGCGATTTGAAGAGATGCGGTACCCGCAACCACGGGGACTTCGTCTTCCATTATGTCGTCGTAGGGTTGTGGCTCAGGAATATCGTCGAGGTCATCGGAGAAGCCTTCACCAAACTCATCATCACCTTCGTCCCACATTGCGTTAATGAAGAGTTGGTAGGGAATGACGACGCCCAGGGCACCGATGTCGGCAGCCAATGCGATGGTCTCGTCAGCCTGATTAGCGGTCATCGAGATGGTGGACTTGCCCAGGGAGAAGTCAAACTCGTCGCCTTCCACGGTCATGCCCACCTGAATTGCCTGCTCGACTGCTGAAGTTAGCTTGAACTCGTCGGCGCTGACTCGTTCCAACGAAAGGCTGACGACTCCGCTGAAGGTGGTCGGAAGCTCCGGATTCTCGCCCGCTTCGCCAAACGTGTCGAGGTAGAGCTGTGCCACGGCTCGAGTTGCTGCGAGGTCGACGGCGATGCCCAACAGATTCGAGTAGAGGCGGATGTCGATGGGATCGAGTTGTGCATCGCCAACGAGGATGTCGATATCCAGGTCGCCCTCATTATAAGACGTCAGCCGTACTCGCAGGGGGATCTTCGTCAGGGTTTCGGCGCACTCTTCGCTCTCTTCACCGTCCATTGCGCAGAAGGTGGCGGGGTTCAACAGGTAGACGAGGGAGTCGCCCTCACTCTCGAGTTGTCCATCGACAAAGACATATTCGTTTAGCCACTCAGCGATCTCCTTAGCAACTTCCGTCAGGTCGGTGTCAACTTCGACTTGGGGAGGCTTTTCGTGGCACTCCGGCTCGCCGTCTTCGCCAGCGGGGACGGGAGTGCAGACCATCTGCGGATCTTCAAGCATGTTAAAAGCATTGAGCACCAAATCAGAGCTTTCGAGAAAAGCGAGCATGTCGCCCAAATCGATGAGATTCTGTTTCACGTTGTCACTGGCGTCCAATGCGGCGGTACTGGTTTCCAGAGGAATCGCTTCGCATTTCCCATTCTCGCACTTGGTTCCACCGCAAGCGGCGAGCATTGCTGCCATTGCTACTGTAGCCATAAATGCCAATGTTTTCATGGTGTTACCTCTAGTTTTACTGTCCATGTCTAAGTTCAATCCAACGCAGTCTAATCTTCCCTGCACTCTAAAGCAAGTTCCCCGCAGTGGGAAAGTCCCGGAGACGCCCACTAGACTTTGCCTATTCAAAAGAAAGAGACTTGGAGGACGCTCGAAGAGAAGTTATGTCCGTCATCCTTGACAATGGGGGGCACCACGACTAATTTCACGGCGGCGTAAGAGGAGGTTTGGTATGGCATGGCAGTACAGTGAAAAGACGAAGCAGCTATTCATGGATGCGGTGCACGGCAAGCCCGGCACTCACCTTGGTGAAATCGAGAACCCTGATGGTGTTGGTGAGCACGGCTCCATCGCTTGTGGCGATGCTATGCGATTCACCTTTCGAGTGGACCGCCATGCAACAGACCCGCGTCTTGATAAGATCACTGAGGCCAGGTATCTGACTTTTGGTTGCACTTCTGCGATTGCCTCATCGGAAGCGCTGTGTGCGATGATCGAAGAGCGCTCCTGTTCTCCCATCGAGGCGCTGAAGATCAACAATGAAGATATCGTCGATTTCCTGGAAGGTTTGCCGACCCAGAAGATTCACTGCTCCGTGATGGGGGCCGAGGCTTTGGAGGCCGCGGTCTTCAATTGGGCACAGAAGCGAGGTGTGCCGACAGAGGAGTTGGGGATTGCACCGACGATGCACGAAGAGGATGAAGGGCGACTCGTTTGCAAGTGTTTCAATATCACAGAGCCTTACTTGCAACGGAAGATCAAGGAATTGAACCTCAAAACAATCCCCGAAGTGACCAACGCGGTGAAAGCCGGCGGGGCCTGTATGACCTGTCACCACGCACCGGGCGGCATTCAGGATATGCTAGATGAGGCCTGGGGTAAGCAGGAGGGGGCCACCGACGACATCCCACTGCTGACGCCGCGGCCCTCCTCACCTCGGGAGGAGGGTGACCTTTCCCCCTACCAGTTTGCCAAGAAGGTCGAACGCATCATGGAAACGGACATCCGGCCGATGCTCCAGCGTGACGGCGGTGACGTCGAGATCGTGGACATCAAGGAGCGGCTGGTCTATTGCCAACTCGCTGGGGCGTGCCACGGCTGTGCTGGTGCCTCCATGACTCTGAAGCTGATGATTGAGAAGACGCTCAAAGAGCAGGTGGACGATCGTATTCGCGTTGTTGCCATCTAGCTCATCCACTCCTGAACGCCTGTCGTGCCGGAGGAGATACCATGACCCCACGCACCATCTATGCGGACAACAATGCCACCACCGCCGTGGCCCCGGAAGTCGTGGAGGCGATGCAGCCCTTCTTCCACAGTGAGTATTTCAACCCCAGTTCCATGTACGAGCGGGCCCGGGCAACTAATGATGCCCTGGAGGGTGCGCGTGACACCATAGCCAGGGCAATTGGCGCTGCCGATGCCAGCCAGATTCTTTTCACAGGTTGTGCCACAGAATCCAATAATACCGCGATCTTAGGGGCAATTCGTGCCAATCCCGGACGACGCCACATTATCACCACTGGAGTGGAGCACCCGTCGGTGCTTGAAATCGGCAAGGACCTGGAACGCCAGGGCTTCGAAGTTACCTACACACCGGTGGATGAAAACGGACGGATAGACGTGCGCTCGTTCATCCGGGCGCTGCGGCCCGATACGCTGATGGTTTCCATCATGCACGCCAACAACGAAACGGGTGTCATCTTCCCGATTCAACAACTGGCCCGCCTCACCAAGGAGACCGACCCTTCCATCCTCTTCCACACCGATGCTACCCAATCCATGGGCAAATTGGAGATTCAGATGGACGGCCGGTTCAAAGATGTCGACCTGCTCTCCTTCTCCGGCCACAAGGTCCATGCGCCCAAAGGCGTGGGAGCGCTTTTTATCCGCAAGGGCGCTCGCGTGCGGCCTTTCATGCTCGGAGGCCACCAGGAGAGTGGACGTCGCGGAGGCACAGAGAATGTGCCCTACATCGTGGGGCTGGCTCGTGCTTGCGAGTTGGCGGCGGATAATCTGGAAGAAGAGGTCACCATGGTCCAGAAGCTCAGGGACCGTCTTGAGAAGGAACTGCAGGAGAAGATTCCTCACGTGCAGGTCAATGGACAGGGAGCGGCGCGCCTGCCCAATACCCTCAACATTTCCATCCACTACATCGAAGGTGAGGGCATGCTCTACCAACTCGATGCGCACGGCATTTGTGCTTCGTCAGGGTCAGCGTGTACGTCCGGCTCGTTGGAGCCATCTCACGTGCTGCGAGCCATGAAAGTTCCATTCACTGCGGTCCACGGTTCCGTTCGCTTCTCCCTCTCCCGCTACAACACAGACGCCGATGTCGACAAGATTCTAGAGGTCTTCCCCGGCATCGTCGAAAGCCTTCGTCGGCTATCACCATATTGGGATGTAAGCACCAACGCACCACGTCCCGACGCACCCAGGGACTAGAAGGACCGGGCCAATCCCGGTATGCGAGACGACGCGTTGAACTGCCGTAGATAGGGCGGGCCCAGTTAGTTGAGTAGACCGACAAATACTGCTTGACTAACGGTGGCGTAACTCATAAGTTAGCTACGGATTGCGAACCCACATTCATGGAGGTAATGAGCATGAATTCCAAGGACCTCGCGACCAGGAAGGCCCCAGCGAAAGCAGTTCCCAGCTCCGCCCGTGAGGGTGGTGATTCCGTTGCTGTTCCCGGCCTCGCAAGTGAGGGTGGTGATTCTGTCGCATTCGACCAGCATCACGACATGGCGGGCACCTACCTCAAGCCACGTGCCGTATTGCTCCTGCGAAATCCCGAATGGATGTTTCTGCACTGGGATTTCGACGGGTCGACAGAGGAGCGATTGACTGCTGGCGGAGAGGACCCGCTACTGCGCGTCTTGCAAAACGGCAGCGAGGTGCTGCGCACTGCGGTGGACCTGGGGAGTCGACGTTACTACATCAAGATTCCCGACGGCGGAGGTGCGATTCAGGCGCAGCTCGGAAGAGATGGAGCAGGGGAGTTTCTTCCGATTCTTTCTTCCGAAACTGTCGCTGCCCCTGCTGCTCGGATTTCTGACGACTTGACGGTGCGGCTTGCGGCACCTGCCTGGACCGGTGCGACCCGTGAAACCCTTGTCGGCAACCAGATTCTCACCGAGGCGGAATATCGCTCGCTCTTTGGCGAAGTTCCCAATGACGTGCCGTGGTATCGGCGGTCCACCCGCTAAGTAAACGTACTGCCCTAAATGGGGAATTTCATGGACCCGAAAGGTTATCTATCCATCGTTCTACATGCTCACCTGCCCTTTGTACGGCATGCGGAGTTCGACGATTTTCTGGAGGAGGAGTGGCTCTACGAGGCGATTGTCGAGACCTACCTCCCCCTCATCGACCGCTTCTTTCAGCTAGTTGACGAGGGGGTCGACTTTCGTTTCTCCATGGTGGTGACGCCATCGCTGGCCAGCATGCTCTCCGATGATTTGCTAAAAGAGCGTGCGTCGAAGTACATCGACCGGCTGGTAGAGCTCTCTGGCAAGGAGATTGAGCGCACTCGAAACGATCCTCATTTCAACCCTCTTGCTCACTTCTATCATAACCGCTTCAGGCACCTTCGGAGCCTCTACCACGATCGCCTGGGTGGGGATATCCTGAGGGGCATTCGCGAGTTGGCTGATGCTGGCGTGCTGGAGGTCATGACCTGTGCGGCGACTCACGGCTTCTTGCCGTTACTGCGCAGTGTACCGAAGGCGGTTGAAGCGCAGGTCAAGTTGGGTGCCCAGGCCTTCCGCCACTTCTTGGGACGAGACCCGCGCGGTATCTGGCTCCCCGAATGTGCCTACTATCCAGGCGTGGAGCAGTACCTGGCGGACGAAGGCATCAGGTTCTTTCTGGTTGACAGTCACGGTCTCATGCACGCGACACCAAGGCCGGCGCGGGGAGTCTACGCACCCGTTTACACCCCTTCTGGTGTCGCCGCGTTCGCTCGAGATGCGGAGTCGAGCAAGCAGGTCTGGAGTTCAAAAGAGGGCTATCCCGGCGATGTCAACTACCGCGATTTCTACAGAGACATCGGCTACGACCTGCCATTTGATTATATCGGTCAGTATGTGCAACCCACTGGACTACGAAAGTTTACCGGCATCAAGTACCACAAGATCACCGGCGATTCCGACTACAAGGAAGCTTATGTGCCGGAGGTTGCGGCACGTCTGGCGGCTGACCACGCAGGCAATTTCCTCTTCAATCGGGAGCGGCAGATTGAGCATCTCGCCGGTCAATTTGGCCGGCCTCCCTGTGTGGTCGCTCCATATGATGCCGAGCTTTATGGGCACTGGTGGTTTGAGGGGCCCGACTTCCTCTACCACCTGGCGCGCAAGGTGCACTTTGATACCAACAAATTCAAGCTCACGACACCCATGGAGTTTCTGGAGCGATTTCCCGCTCAGCAGCAGGCGACACCCGACGCGTCAAGTTGGGGCGACAAGGGTTACTACGATGTGTGGGTGAACGAGAGCAACGATTGGATCTACCCGCATTTGCATGAAATGGCCGAGCGCATGGTGGGGCTGGCAGGGAAGTATCCAAATGCCGACGGAGACTTGCGTCGAGCTCTCGACCAGTGCGCCCGGGAACTGGTGTTAGCGCAGAGTTCAGACTGGGCCTTCTTGATTACCACCGGCACGGCCATTGAGTATTCGGAGCAGCGCACCCGAAATCATATCGGTCGTTTTCACAAGCTCCACGATCAGATCGAAGGTAACTCCATCGATGTCGGCTATCTAAACGAACTGTGTGGCTACGACAACATCTTCCCCTTCCTGGACTATCGGCTCTACGCATAGTAGCTGATTGGAAGCGACGGGTGGCTGGAAGGCCGCCCGATGCGAACCGTGCCCTATTTGCCCCCAGTCACTGTTGTCGAGTAAGAGGAGCAGTCGAGGCAGAGTCCGCCGGAGTACTGGGCGGTGAAGGTGGCGGTCCAGTGGGTGTCGTCGGTGAAATTGCCCGTGAGCGAGTAGAACTCGTCACAGATGCCACCGCCGGGGCAGAGACAGGAGACGGAGAATGCACCTTCGCTTACCGGGTTACCCTCCATGGCGCAGCATCCGTTCATTGACGGATTGACGTAGAGTTTTCCTCCGCTCTGCGAGAAGAGCAACTGCGAGTAGTTGAGCTCCACGATGTAGGTCCCAAAGATAAGCCCGCACTTGTTGTAGATAAGGTCGCTCAATGAGTAGGTCCCATCGGGATCAAATCCTCCGCCTCCCTCGCACTGACCGGCCACGCACTCCTGATCGGCGTTGCAGGTGCCGCAGCTTTGACCACAGCCATCATCACCGCATTTCTTGCCGGTGCAGTCCCCCACACAAAAGCAGTTGCCATTGAGGCAATCGAGACCATCATCGCAGATTCCGCAATTGCCATTGCAACCGTCACTGCCGCAGGTCTTTCCGCCACACTCCGCGTGGCAGATGCACTCACCACCCTTGCAGCCGTAATTCAGCCCGCCCGGGCAAGGCGTGAAATCAGGTACGTTCGAATAGATACAGCCCTGGATCGAGTGGCAGTCGTCGACCGTGCAAAACTGCCCATCGTCGCAGCCTGGAGCAGCCCCCGAAACGCAGTTGCCCCCTGCGCAGGAATCGCCCACGGTACATACATCGTTGTCGGTGCAGGCCCCAGGTGTGGGGGTGTATTCGCAACCCTTCGTCGGGTGTGGGCTATCTGTGGTGCAAACGTTCTCATCGTCGCAAACGATGGCCCCACCGGGTTGGCATTGGCCATCGGCGCAGAGGTCTCCTACGGTGGCTGCGTTGCCGTCATCACAGGGGGAGACGTTGTCGTCATAGATGCAACCCTGATCGTTGTCGCAGAAGTCGTCGGTACAGAGGTTGCCGTCGTCACAGTTCTTTGCATCGCCGCTATTACAAACCAGATCCTGGCAGTTGTCCCCTATGGTGCAGGCGTTGCCGTCGTTACACGGGTTACCATTTGTGACGGCTGGTTTGCACTCCCCGGTGAAAGGGTCGCAGGTGGGGTCATTGCAGGGGTTCTCATCATCATCTGCACACTTCAGTTGTTGGGGCGCGCAGATTCCTTCTACGCACATGCCGCCCGTGGTACAAGGGTCGCCGTCATCACAACCTGCTCCATCGATCGGTTGGTGTTCGCATTTCCATTGTTCCCCATCCACGGTGCAGAGGTCGACGGTACAGTCGTTATCGTCGTCGCAGTTGAGGTCGACCCACCCCGTGTGACACCCATTCTCACCATTCCAATTATCCCCGGAATCGAGGTGGGTGCAGTAGGTGTCGTTTTTGTCGAAACACTTCCATTCTGGCGGCCAGCACCACTTGTCAGCGATCTCTTGTTGAATAGTGCAGCCACCCTCCTCGGGGTCACAGCCCACTCCTGCCATCAAACATTCAAGGGCCGGCTTGCCCAGCTCTTCCAAGCATTGCTCCTTGCTCTTTTCCAGGCCCCCGGTACATCCGCCAAGGGTCTCTTTGCCCAGAGGTCCGTTAGCCTGGGACCCGAGGCTGCATACCTGACCGAGCAGGCAGGAATCACCGCTGCAAGCGAAGCCGATCTTCGCTTCCGGCTTGCAGTAGCGCACCTTCTTCGTGGGGGCATCGGGATTGGCCGGGTCTGGGATCCAGGCGCAGGCCAGATCGGTGCAGTCCAGACAGGAATCGGCACATTCGTCCGGGTAGTCATCCTCGTCGCACTGGCTATCATAGCCATCATCGATGACACATTCTCCCCCGGCACAGGACTGACCTGGACAACCCTCGGGCGCCAAAGTCCAGCACTGAGTTCCGTCCACCTTGAAGATGGGCTGACAAGGGTCGATTCCGCCGACGCATATGTACTTGACGACACAGTCATAGGGGTCCAGGTCGGCCCCCATAGCCTCACACTCCAACGCCAGTTCAGAGGGCTGTGCTGCGCCGTTATCCTGCTCGCCATCCTGGCAGATGGCCCCCTCGAAGCAGTCGGAAGAGACGTAGGGAGGGTGACCGTCGGCGATGATGTTCTCGTAGCACTCGCCACTCTCCACGTCGCACGAGGGGGCGGTGCAGATGTTGCCGTCCACCTCTGGACATTCCTTGGGAAAGAGGTTGGTGCAAAAGCCCTCTCCATCACACGCCCCGTTTTCAAAACAGCCCTCGGCGCAGGGGGCACCGGCAATGGCGTAACTGTACTCGCAATCACCGGCAACGCACTCAACCTTAGGAACACAGGGAGAAGAAGGGTCGCAGTCTGCGACGCTCTTGCACAGCGAGCCGATGACAACCTCAGGCTCGGTGATGACTTCCTGGACTCCATGAGAGGCATCGCCGAGAGCAAGGTCAGGCTCGCTTTCAGACGTTCCGCAACCAATGCCCGACAGTAGCAGGGGCATCGCAAAGAGTGCGGTGAATCTGGCTGGAGAGAGCATGCTTGCCTCCTGTTACCGGTGGGGTACCGGCAATGGGGTGTGGAAGAATTGTCGCTCAGGAACGGGCTCCATGCAAGCATTCTAAGGGTTCTCCAAGGGTTGACGGAGGGTGATGCAGAACACATCATACATATTTGCCTTGATCGTATGACGCGGCCAGCATACGATGGTGGTGAGGAGGGCGGCATGCGAACAACCATCAACATCGATGATGCGGTATATGAGCGGATTCGGGGACTCGTCGAGGGGTCTACCAAGACCGAAATAATCAATCGGGCGCTGGCCGAATTTGTTCGATTGAAGGCCAAGGATGAGCTGTTGGGCCTGCGCGGGCGGTTGCAGTTGGATGAGGATTGGCAGCGTCTGCGGGAGGGAGACGAGCGCGATGACGGATGAACAAGACGTCCTGGTGGACACCTCTGCATGGCTGCAGTTCTTCGCCGAGGGAGATGGGCCAGTGGCATATGCAGTCTATCGCCTGGTGCGGGAAGATAAGGCAGTGGTAGCTGGTCCGGTCTACGCGGAGTTGTTGGCCACTGCCAACAGTATTGACCAGAAAGATACGCTGCGCCGCAATCTTCTACCGCTGCGTTTCATCCCCGATGACCATCGCGATTGGGAATTGGCGGGTACCCTCATGTCCAAGCTTCGGGCCAAAGGGACTCGCGCCCCGCTAACGACCTCGCTGCTATCGGTGCTATGCGTGCGTCACAATCTGGCGGTCCTTACGCTCGATAGTCATTTCGCCTCCTTCTCTGACATGCAGTGGTATACCGTTAAATAGGGCGGCTGCGCTCCCGTTTGCTGGGGCTGCGCCCCGTGTGCTGGGCCCTGTGGGCCCGTCTAGGCTGGGCGGGCAGCTTGACACGCGTGTGCGCGGCTGACATGATGCACGGGATTTATACGCGCACGGAGCTACACCCAATGCTAGAGACACTTACTAATGGATTTCGCAATGCCAAAGCTCGCCTGAAGGGCTACCGGCAGATTGACGAAAGCAACATCGAAGAGGCTCTCGACCTCGTGAAGGAATCGCTTCTTGAGGCTGACGTTGCGTACCACGTTGCCAACTCTTTCCTCGAGAAGGTCAAGGAAGCGGCGCTGGGAGAGCAGGTTCTGACGCGAGCTCGGCACAAGGGTAAAGACGTCAAGGTCACTCCAGCCGATCACTTCGTCAAAGTTTGCAATGACCAGCTTGTGGCGCTCATGGGGGAGGAGGATTCCTCCATCGCCGAAAGCCAGAGTCGCCCCATGTCCACCATCATGATGGTCGGATTACAAGGGTCTGGTAAGACAACCACTGCAGGCAAGCTCGCTCGCAACTTCAAAGCTGAAGGCCGCCGACCGATGTTGGTTGCCGCAGACGTCTACCGCCCCGCGGCCATCGAGCAGTTGATGATTCTGGGCGAGCGGGTGGACGTTCCCGTCTTCTACGATGCCGACTTGAAGCCTCCCGAGATGTGCCAGGCCGCAATCAAGTATGCGGAAGAGCACAAGCGGGATCTGGTGATTTTCGATACGGCGGGTCGACTGGCCCTCGACGAAACCCTCATGAAGGAGTTGGAAGATATCGACCGTCTCGCCACCGCGGACAACATCTTCCTAGTGGTGGATTCCATGATTGGGCAGGACGCGGTCAATACCGCGGCCGAGTTCAACCGGCGGCTGGAGCTCGACGGAGTCATCCTCACCAAACTCGACGGTGATGCCCGTGGTGGTGCCGCGCTTTCTATTCGAGCGGTCACTGGGAAGCCCATTAAGTGGGTTGGTATGGGCGAGGGTCTGGATAAGCTCGAGGGCTTTAGACCCGAAGGCCTGGCCACCCGCATTCTGGGGCTCGGCGACGTAGTTGGCTTGATGCAGGACTTTGAGCAGGTAGTCGATGCTCAGCAGGCCGAAGAAGACGCCAAGAAGATGCTCACCGGGGACTTCAACCTGGTGCAGTTTCTGGATCAGATCAAGACTCTCAAGAAGCTTGGGCCGCTCCAGGACGTAATGGACAAACTCCCGTTCTTCCCGGATGGATTGCCCGATGGCATGACCATTGACGACAAGGCGCTGGTGCGGATCGAATCGATGATTCAATCCATGACTCCAGAGGAGCGGGCCAAACCTGAGATCATTGACGAGAAGCGGAGCGCTAGGATCGCCCGTGGCTCTGGGCGCACAGCCAAGGACGTCACCGATCTTATGGAGCGCTTTCAGGGCATGCGGCAGATGATGTCGGCGGTGGGCAAGTCCCCGGGCCTGCTGGGACGCATTCCCGGTTTCAAGCAATTGGCCCAGGCCAATGCTCTCAAGGGGATGGACATGGGCGATATGTTCCCCATGATTCCCGAGGAAGATAGCCGCGGTGGGAAGAAAAGGACCCAACGCTTTGTTGACGTTAGCAAGTCTCGCAAGAAGGCCAAGGCCGCGGCCAAACAGCGGAAGAAGAACAAGGGCAAGAAAAAGAAGAAGAAACGCTAATGAGAAGATTCGGACTCACTTGTTGTGCCATTCTGTTTCTTCTGCCGGCCTGCTCGTCAGAGCCGGAGACGAAGGAAGCGTCATCAACAATGGGGTCTGGCTACAAGACTCCGCGCCCTCATCGAGTCACTCGCAAGGAGAAGGTGGCCAAGCTCCTGGTGGGCAAGAAGATGCCCCGGGAGCGCCAATTGCGAGCGCTTGGGGATGGCGTCGAATCGGATCTCGTGGATATCATCAACAATCGTCGGGCGGAGCAGTTCGTCCGACTAAGGGCGGTCTACTGCATGGGCTATTTCCAGAATCGGCGGGCCCGGACTCTCCTCAGGTCGGTGCTGACAGACCCCAATTGGGACAAACCCTTTCGACTGGCAGCGCTGGAAGCGACAGCTCGTTCAGTTGGTGCGGAGTCGTATGCCACGGTCAAGGAATACACCCTGGACCCCGATGCCGACATGCGGTTGACCGCGATACGAGCGCTGGTGGTCATCGGCACACCCGATGTAGTGCCCTTGCTCAAGACGTTGCAACTGCGAGAGACAGATCCCCGCGTCCTTGATGGAATCGACGATGCGATCCAGAAGGTCGGTCGTTCACCCCTGGAGGGAATGTGATGTTGACTGGAACTTTTCCAGCGCTGGTGACCCCATTTACCGACGAAAGCATGGATCTTGCAGCGTTGCGCGGTCTCATCGCTCATGTCCTCGATGGAGGGGTCGATGGTCTCCTCGCCTGCGGCACTACTGGTGAGGCACCAACTCTATCTATGGCCGAGTGGGAAGCTGTGGTTGCCACTTGCGTAGAGGATAGTCGCGGCAAGCCTGTTATTGCAGGGACGGGGACCAACGATACCTTTGAAGTAGTTGAGAAGACGCAAAGGGCTGCGGAGCTAGGGGCGGCGGCGGCACTGGTGGTTTCTCCTTACTATAACAAGCCTTCACCCGCCGGTCTCATCGCTCACTTCACGAGGGTTGCGGACGATGGCGGGCTCCCCGTCCTCCTCTATAATGTGCCTAGTCGCACCGGCAGTAACATGGCTCCAGATGTAGTTGAGTTTCTCTCCAGCCATCCCCGGATTGTCGGAATCAAGGATGCTGCTGGTTCTGTGGACCAGTTTGGCGAGTTGTTGCGTCGATGCGGGCCCGATTTTTCAATCTTCTCCGGGGACGATTCCCTCGCTTTGCCGCTCTATGCCCTCGGTGGGCATGGTGCAATATCCACTGTTGCTAATGTGGCTCCCGGGCCCATGGCCCGGCTTTATCACGCCTTCCTGGATGGTCAGATAGAAGAGGCATGGGCCTTGCACTTTCGACTCGTGCCGCTCTTCCAGGCGCTCTTTTGCGAAGTCAATCCATGTCCTGCGAAGTACGCTTTGGCCAGATTAGGTTTCGTCCGCAACGAGTTGCGCCTACCTCTAGCTCCCATCACCTCTGAGAGCGAAGCTCTGGTTGCGGAGGCGCTTGCAGCGGCCGGGATTTCCACGGAGAGTTGAGATGGTATTAACCCTTACCGTAAACGGGGCCTGCGGACGAATGGGGCGGGCCCTCATGGAGTTGGCACTGGCGGCACCGGGTCTTTCCCTGGCGAGCCTCTGGGACCGAGCCGGCGCATCCGACGGGGTTTTCGATGCTCGCCCTGGCCTCCCGGCGGTTACTGAGCAGTGGGTCTCAAAGTCGGGGGATGTGGTCGTCGACTTTTCGCGCACAGAGGGTCTGCGGTCCTTGCTCAAGAATTGGCCCGACGACAACAACTCTGCCCTCGTTTCGGGTACCCCCGGCCTCGACGATGAGCGTCTGGAGTTGCTGGGCAGGCGGGCCGAGCGTTCCCCGGTCTTCTACGCCGCCAACATGAGCCAGGGGGTTCACGCCTTGCGGATGCTGGCGCGGCGCGCTGCGGAACTGCTGGATAGTGAATGGGACGTGGAATTGGTGGAGATGCACCACAATCGGAAAGCTGATGCTCCTTCTGGTACTGCCACGGCCCTCATCGAGACGGTGCAAGAGGCCTGGCCCACTCCGCTTCGGCCTCGCTATGGCCGGGAGGGCATTTGCGGTCCCCGTGGAGAGGGGGAGATGGGGGTGTTCGCCTTGCGCGGAGGCAGTGTGGTTGGGGAGCATGAATTGATCTTCGCTGGTCCTGAAGAGACTTTGCGCATCAGCCATCAAGCCGGCTCTCGAATGCTCTTCGCTCGGGGTGCAATGCGGGCGTGTCGTTGGATTGCCAGCCAGCCGCCCGGCCTCTACGGCATGGAAGACCTCGTGGACCTTTGACCCCCGGAGCCTCGCATGGAGCAGATCGACTGGGACGTGGTGGACGGCAGTATCGCGCGGGCCTTGGCAGAGGACCTGGGTGACGGTGACATCACCACCCTCTCGACGGTGACGGCGAAGGCATATGGGGCTGGCCAGATCGTGGCCCGCCAGGGCTGCTCCGTTGCCGGCCTCTTTCTGGTCGAGAGAGTCTTCGAGCAATGTAGCCCGGAAATCAAGGTAGAAGTTCTGGTAGAGGAGGGGGCTCACGTTACCAGAGGAACACTGCTTTGCCGCTTTGAAGGTCCCTACCGAGCATTGCTGGAGGGCGAACGGACAGTGCTCAACTACGTTCAGCGACTTTGCGGAATTGCGACCCTCACCAGCAAGTTTGTGCGCGCCACCAGGGGAGGCAAAGCTGCCATTTACGACACACGCAAGACGACCCCCGGGCTGCGCACCCTCGAGAAGTACGCAGTCCGAGCGGCAGGCGCCTGCAACCATCGCATGGGACTTTTTGATGCGATTCTGATCAAAGAGAATCATGCCGCCGCGGCTGGCGGCGTTGACCGTGCAGTCTCTCGGGTTCGCAAGGCCTACCCGGATGTGCCCATAGAAGTCGAGGTTCGGAACATGGAAGAGCTGGTGCTCGCGGTCGAATATGGGGCGGACATCGTTCTCCTGGACAATATGGAGTATAAGGAGATTCGCAAAGCGGTGAGGCTGGTGGGCCGGCAGGTGGAGTTGGAGGTCTCCGGCGGCATCAATCTACGGCGTGCACGGGAGCTGGCCAATAGTGGCGTCCATCGCATATCTATCGGGGCACTAACCCACTCTGCCCCGGCGGCAGATCTCTCCATGCTCATGGTCAAACAGCGGAAGCGCAAATGAACCCGCCGACTGCGGAGGGACTTGCATCTCGCCTCCATGACATTGCCCCTGCGGCCGCCCTTCGATTCTCGCGGTTCGTCCTCTTGGATGAAGTCGTTTCCACCAACGATGAAGCCTGGGACCAGTTCACCTCGCAGGGTCGAGAGGTTGATGGCACGGTGGTAGTTGCGCGGCTTCAAAGCGGTGGTCGAGGGCGTATGGGGCGGGTCTGGAGTTCGCCCACGGGCAATCTCTACCTATCGCTTCTCAGGCGAATCGTCGAACCGTTGGACAAGAGTTCCATCGTCTCGCTACTCAGTGGTATTGCCATGGTTGAGGCGATCGCTGAGGTAACCGGAGTTGAGGCGGCATTGAAGTGGCCCAATGATCTCTTGATCGGAGAGCGTAAGCTGGCTGGAATCCTGTTGGAGGGGCGGGAGGGTTTTCAGGTGGTGGGAATTGGCGTCAATGTCAACGTAATGCCCAGAGACCTCGACCCGGAGGTCCATGCCATCGCCACGACACTGCTTGAACAGCGGGGCTCTGCCACCGCCCTTGAAGATCTGCTGGCGCACTTCCTGGCTCGCTTCGCGGCGCTTGAGGCTGACTTCGTTAAGGACCCGTCCTTGCCAGTAGACAGATATCTGCGGTACTTTCCCTATGTCGGTGAGCGTGTGCGAGTCACCGACGGGGGCCAGAAACTACAGGCACCAATTGCAGGCATCGCCGCTGATGGAGCGCTTCTGTTGCAGGGTGAAGGGGGTGAACCCATTCGCATTGTGACCGGTGAGGTTATTCATGTTAGACGTGACTGAAGGCAAGCTGCTTCTGGTCGTGGATATCGGCAACACCAACACGGTCTTCGGGATATTCTCCGAGGATTCTCTGGTCGCTGACTATCGGATAGAGACGCGACGGAATCGGACCGCCGACGAGTTCTATGCAGTACTGGAACCACTTATCAGGCGTAGCGGATACATGCTCTCCATGGTTGGGGACATCGTACTTTCGACGGTAGTGCCGCCCTCTGTCTTTCCCATGACCAGATTTGCCCAATCGGTGGTGGGGCGTCCACCGGTAGTTATTGACCATCGAGTCGATGTCGGCCTCAAGTTGCTCTACCATCGGCCTGAGGAGATGGGAGCTCACCGGGTCGTCAATTCCGTGTATGCCTATCGTCGCCACGGTGCTTCGATTGTGGTCGACTTCGGTACGGCGACGACCTTTGACGTGGTGAACGACAAGGGCGAGTACCTGGGGGGCTGCATTACTCCAGGTATCCGCATCAGTATGGACGCCCTATTCAACTACGCTTCGCGCTTGCCGCGCATAGAGGTTGGACGCCCCGAGCGGGCGATTGGTCGCAGCACGGAAGATGCAATGCGCTCCGGGGTCTACTTCGGCTACGTGGAGATGGTGGATGGGCTCACTCGGCGCCTCAAGGAGAGTGCAGGGATCAAGATGACCGTCGTCGCCACCGGGGGGCTGGCAAAACTCATTGCCAAGGATTCCAAGTCAATTGACGTGGTTGAGCCCAACTTGACCCTGAACAGCCTTGCCATGCTCTATGGGGAACAGCGGGAGACGGAATGAAGAGGCCAGGGGACATCCCAGAAGATATGGTGACCTTGAGCCGCGATCTTTCCGCGGTGTTGGAGGTGCTCAGTGCGAGGGGTGAGGTAGCGCTCCCGGGCGAGGTGACATCCGTCAAGGTTGCCCCCGTAGTTGCACCGGCGGAGGAAGGAACCGGAGAGATCAAATTACCACCAACAGACCTCGGCAAGCAGGCCCGCCTCGAGAGCCTTCGGCAGCAAGCCGAGCAGTGCCGTCGATGTCGCTTGGCAAAGGGTCGGCAGAAGGTTGTCTTCGGGGTCGGAAGCAGCAGTGCCCGGGTGGTGCTCATTGGTGAGGGACCGGGAGCCAACGAAGACCGGACCGGGGAGCCCTTTGTCGGTCGTGCCGGGCAGTTGCTCAACCGCATGCTCGGTGTCATTGGAATGGAGCGCAAGGAAGTCTACATTACCAATGTGGTCAAGTGCCGGCCGCCCCGTAACCGCGATCCGGAGCCAGATGAAATAGCCGCCTGCCGTCCCTTCCTCGATGCCCAGTTGGAGGCCCTGAAGCCGGCTGTAATCCTTGCCCTGGGGCGCCCTTCGGCTCAGTCGCTCCTCAATGAGAAACGCCCTCTCGGCCAGCTTCGAAATGCGGTGCACAAGTTTGGTGAAACAGCCCTACTGGTGACCTACCATCCCGCCTTCCTGTTGCGCAATCCGGTGCGGAAGATTTCTGCCTGGGAGGACTTGCAACTGTTGGTCGACGTGCTGGTGCGCAAGGGTGTTCGCAAGGCGCTACCCGAACCGTGGTGGAGAGCCTAGATGGTGCGAGCATGGATTCTGGCTGGTCTCTTCGTATTCTCTTCCGCTGGCTGTCGCCAGGCTCCTGCGCCGAAGGTCGCCCCGGCTCCCTCGGCGAAGCTCGAGAAGCCTGAACCTGCCGTTGATGTGGCTGCCGCCGATGTCAGGGAAACCGTTGCTATCCCAAAGGAGCCGTCCTGCAATCCCGGTCGCCGTCAGCAAGGCAAGGGGTGCGATATGGCCGGCATAATGGCAGCAATCAGGCCCTTGCGGCAGCCAGGGGCACCAATTCCAGCCTGCTACATTGCCCATGTTCGGCCGCCGCGCAATGGGAAGCTTCTAGTGCGATTCTCGCTTGACCCGGATGGTCGTGCGGGTGGCTGGCAGTGGACCCAGGACGATTTTGCACTTCCCGCACTCGAACAGTGCCTCCAGGAGGCATTGGCAGCCGTGACCTATCCACCACCCGGGGACAAGCCTTGCCAGGTGGTCTATCCCTTCACCTTCATTCCAGAGGTTCGCAGTGGAGAGTAAGCGCCGTTTTGATCTCGTTGCTTTTGACGTTGATGGGACCCTCGTTGATGACACTGTTTTCGTCTGGAAGACACTCCATGACTACTTCGATACTGACCCTGAGTCTCGGGACATGGCCTTTCGCAGCTACATGGACGGCAAATGGCCCTACCATCGATGGTTCGAGCACGATATCAAGTTGCTAACCGAGGCTGGGGCAACCCGTTCTTCGATGCTCAAGGCGCTTGATGGTATGCGCCTGACAAATGGGGCAGTTGAGACCCTGACCGTATTGCGGAAGGCAGGGGTCAAACTGGCCATTATTTCGGGCTCCATCAATGTCGTGGTGGAGAAGTTCGATTTGGAGCAGTACTTTGACGATGTCTACCTCAATCGCATCTGGTTTGACGATGGGGGCGGATTGGAGCGCTGGCAGGCAACGCCCTATGATGTGTGGGACAAGGCAACTGGCCTGCGCGCCCTGGCTTCTCGTTATGACATTCCTATGGCGCGTACCGCATTTATTGGGGACAACTTCAATGACGTTGCCGTTGCCCGTGAGGCCGGCTATTCGTTGGCCATTCATTGCAAGTCAGATGAACTGGCAGAAGCCGTCGACGTGGTCATCGAAGAGGATGACATGCGAGCGGTCCTTCCCTACTTGTTGGAGCAGGTGTGAAGGGCCGGGGAGCCGAATCAACAATTGGGTGTGGCTGATCCGGTCGTGTCCAACTCCCCCGACCCTTCTGGTTCGGGCTGTTGAGCGCAAACCATGATAGAACTGCAAACATTGGCCGACATTCGCCGGACAATGGGACACACTACAATTTCAACCCCGCAGTAAAGAGCAACTCTGAAAAGCCGAGGTGCTGAGGCTCTTTGCCAAACTCTTCCACGCTGTCCCGGAAATAGAGATATCCGGTCTTCGCCTGCAGGGCGACGGAGAAGGTGCGACCGAACTCCTTGCCGATAAGTAGCGAAGCACTGGGGACGGCCATAGCGTAATGGTTCCGGTCGCCGTTTTGCAGTCCACTCTTGTTCTCAACGGAGAGCGTCGCATAGTAGAGCGATACGGCCGGGGAAAACTCGATGCGCACGGGGTCTACCAGAGCCGTAAAGGCGACTCCAGCCCCCAGCTCCAGGAGCGAGAAGGTCTGAGCCATCGAATCCTGGGCGGTCTGATTGGTAGTGGCCGCGGCGCCTCCCACCAGAACCTCGGCGAAGGGGGAGATGCGCTTGCCCAGCAGGTTGTTAAGCCGAATCTCCATACCACCCACGACGCTGGGCAGCAAAGCGCGCTCCCGAATGCCGGCATCCCAGAAAACCTGATAGCCGCCCTTGGCCGCCATCTGGACCGATAGACCCGGCCCCTTATCAATGAGGTAGGAGCGTGAGACCCTTACCATCTTACCTGCGGGGACCACCTTCTCTTCCCCCTCGGCGACGGTAACGGTGGTTTTCAGCAGGGCCTGGTCGGTGCGCTTGAAGATCTCGATTATGCCAGGTGATACGGCAACCCTTTGGATCTCGCCAGCCTGCTTGTCCATCTCGCCCAAAACGGTATCGCTATCGGGTGCGTAGAAGAGGTAGTTGCCGGAGAGTGATTCCCCTAGAATGAGGCGGCTCTGACCTTGCAACGGATATGAGACGATCAGTTCACCCGAACCGGTCACCGCGTAATCGAAGGTGGGGTGCTGCGCTACTCTGCCGGCCGCGTAAGTGCGCTGGCGGGTCTTGTTGTACGCATACTGGTAGAGTTCATAAAGGGTGACCCGCCCATCCTGCGAAGAGTCGGCATCACCACGCATTCCGGAAGCAAGGAAATGGGTGAAAAAGGACCCTCGCAGTTCGTCACTCTCTTGCGATTTCTCGGTGGCCGCGCTGGATGTGATAACTGCCACGCCATGGGCCTCACCGGCCGGGTTCATGGTCAGATCGAGGAGCGGAACCCGCTTGCCTCCCTTGTCCCGGACGATGGCCCCGCTTTGACAGGCGTCGAGTATGGCGATGGTGACGTCGGCCCCGGAAGACTGCAGGAACACTCGTAAGTCGCGCAGCGCGAAGCGGGTGTCACCCAGGAGTAGCCCCTGCTCGTCAGCGTGTCCGCTGTAATAGAAGAAGAGCTCGGTGCGGACCCCCTCATAGGGTTCTAGCTCCTGCCTGATGCCCGCCAGGGCCTCTTTCAAGGCCTTGGCGTCGGGGGCGTGGAGGAGGCGGACATTGGCCTTTGGTACGCCGGCGAGATGGCCAAAGAGGCCGGCCATTTTGCTGGCATCCTTCTCGGCGAATTGCAGGGGAACGGTACGGTGGTTGCCCTCATTGTGACCGACGACCAACGCAAATCTGGTGGCTGTCGTTTGGGCGACTGCCGGCATCACTGTCAGCCATACAAGCAACAATCCAACTGGCATTACGACCCGCATCGACTCCCTCTAATACTTGACGATATGCAAGGTCTCCTGGTGGCAATTCAGGGGAACCCTTTCCAATTCTTCAACGCCCCTGCCGAGGTGACGCAATCGCAGCAACTCCGTGGCAACGGCTAGTTCAACTTCTACGAAACTGAGTGGCCGGGCGCTGAAGAGCGCAAAAAAACGTTCGTCGCCCACATAATCATCCAACATTACACCGTCCGGCAACGGCACGTTTCGTCCCCGTACGATGGGCACCGAAAAACCTCGCTCCTCTGGATAGTACGTAGAAATGCGACCTCTTTCATCAACACTGAAGAGATAGAGGTAATCGGCGCTGGTTGTGTCGTAGTAGAATCGCAGCAGGCTCTTGGCTGGAAGCGAGGCCCCCGACTGCAGTGGTACGAAGCGACCTTCCGAGAGTACGTGGAAGCGGGCCGTTCCACTGAGTCCGAGCGCGACCGTTCCGGGTTCGGGTACGTTGCCCTTCTCTCGCAGGGGGCCCAAGGTGCCATAAGGCTTCGACTCCTCGATGGACGACCATGGGAGTATCACAGCAATGAGTAGGGCGGCGATTGATGCAGCCGTCAGGGCCAGGTATCGGCCCCACCGGGGCTGCCGGCGCCGTTCGAGTCTGGCCACGAAATCGGCGGCCGGGTACTGTTCGTAGAAGGTAGCTGCATCCATCATTGGCATGTCAGCCGGCTGTACTCGCTCGGGGAGATGATGAAGGTCGTGGCTCATGGCCCATCCTCCCGCACCCGCTCAGCAGATTTTGATACGAATGTTTTGATAGTCCGTCGCACCGTCGGTACGCTGCAGCCATTATCTTCTGCTGCCTCTTCCAGGGTGCGGCCCTCCATGAAGTAGCTCACCACAATGCTGGCCTTCCTGGTTGGAATCTCTGCCAGCAGTTGGGAGAGGAGGAGTCGGTCTTCGAGGAAGGGAAAGGGGGCGACGCTCACTGCCCCGGGGACGTCATCCACAGACCGGGACTGCCAGTAGCGTCTGCGTCGAAGCTCATTCAGGCACTTATTCGTGGCCACCCGCCGAAGCCACGCTGCCGCTCTGCGCTCATCCGGAAAGGAGAGCATCCGCTCGAGCAACGTGGCGAAGACGTCTTGCGTCGCATCCATGGCGGCTGGTTCCTCCCTAAGTAGGTAACAGCACCGCACATACACCTGGTGACCGAAAAGGCCGTAGAGCCGTTCTACTTCTGACGGCTTCATGTTCCCTCTCTAACGAATCATCAACACACGAGCGCCCGAAAAGTGATCACATCTTCTCACATTTAACCGCCGCGGCCAGTTTTTGGTTGAAGCGGAGGAGAGAGGCTCTACAATCAATGCACACGGAGGCCTGGCCCATGAAAGCTGTTGCGCTCACATTCGTATTGCTCCTCTTCGCCCCGCCTGTCCACGCAGATTGTAGCGGCGGTTCTTCCCCCACCGGACTGCCGTGTGGGGAGATTGGTGTTGTTGGTTGCTGCAAAAGTGGCACCTTGTTTTTCTGCGAGGGAGGGGAGTTGTGCTCCCTCTCCTGCAACAAGATCCCGCAATGCGGCTGGAACGGGGATAAGAACTTCTACGACTGTGACACCACCGGCGGGGCCGATCCCGATCTCGGTTTTCCTCTGGAATGTCCCACCACTACCAGCGCGAAGTGCCAGGGAGTGGACTATTCCGGTTGCTGTGCCGGAAGTTGGGTGTATTGGTGCGATGGCAAGGAGTTGCAGGGATTTGATTGTGGGGACAACCAGCAACACAGCACCTGCGGCACGAACTCGGCGGCGTCAGTGGCTGACTGTGTCCTGCCCGTGGCGGCTGAATACAAGAGCTGCCCCTTTGAGGCGGGTGGGGTCGACGTTCCCGACCCCATCGTAGGCGATGTGGTTACCGGTGATGGAGTTGGTACCGGCCTCGACATCACTCTCAGCCTTGATGGCCTGAGCGTTCCTGACATTGCGGCCCCGTCGAGTTGCTCTACTCTAGCCGATCGTTATCAGGAGACTCAGGCCGATTGTGACATGCTGGGAGCACTCTTCCTGGTTAAGCAGGAGGGTTGCGCTGCGCTTCTCGTGGGGATGACACCTGAGACCGGGGGCCATCCCGGTGCGAAGGTGACAAAGACTGGATTGGCCTTTTCCTTTTCCCAGGGCGGCCTCGCTTACAATTGTACAGGGTCTTTCGCCGGCGATAGCCTCAGCGGGCAGTGCTTCTGGGGTAACGGAGGCGAATGTGCGTTCAGTTATGGCGCAGTGGTGGCCGAACAGCCTGATCCGGGTCTAGAGTCGGAGGGATCTTCCGGGGGTGGGAGTTGTGCCGTTGCGAGCGAGCCCGGCGCATTACAACCGTCGTGGTTGCTGCTCTTCATGACACTGAGTCTGGTTGGATTACGGTGGGTGGGAAGGGTGGAACGAGGCTAGCGTTTGGCCTGCATCTTATCCCGGTGTTTCCGGAACTGCCGATCGGCTTTGTCGATGGCTTCGTCTATCGCCTGCAACATATTCTTCTCTTCCGCTTGAGCGACTATTTCACGACCTTTTACGTGTACGGTTATGGAGGCGACATATCGCCCCTTGGTGTTCTCCACCATCATCCTGGCAGGTGTTTCCATCTGAGTTCGCTCCATGATGCGCTCGAGTTTCTGTTCGACTCGGCCATGAACCTCTTCGTTAATGACCACATCTCTAGCGACCAGTTCAATGTTCATGCAGACTCCTCCTCATGGGTTCGGCCTTGGCTGAAGGTCTGCGCATAGACGACCCGCAAAAGGCCATGAGTGCAAAACGAAAGGGCTGTGCAGCGTTTCCCATCAACCGAAAGTATACCACGGTCAAAAAGTGGGGGGAAGCCAATTCTTGTTTTAGGCGGCGATGTCAAACAGGTATGATGGTGATTGCAGAGGCGACTACTCTTCGTCCTCTAGGACATCCAGGAGATTCTCGTCCATCTCCCAATCGGCGTCAGATGGAGTCGGGCTGACAAACGTATTCTCGCTTTCCTCGGAAATGGAGACGTGATTGTCGGGCGCTCCGGGAAGCGGAGTACCCTTTGAGGCTGCCTCGCCGAAGGGTTCATCAGGGTCTACCGTGCGAAGCGTCTTCTCGTCCCCGATCTCAACGTCCTGATCCTCACCCTTAGGGGCGGGGGGAGAGTCAATGTCCTCGATTTCTATTTCCAACTCGATCTCGACTTCCGGTTCGTTGACGAATTCCGGTTTGGCCTCTACCTTGGCTTCCACCTCTTTCTTCTCTGCAGGCTTCTCTGCAGGCTTCTCTGCGGGCTTCTCTGCTTTCTTCGTCGCCGGCTTCTTCCGGGGCGGTGGTTTCCCTGGTACAACGATTACCTGAGCGGCGCGCAATAGCTTTCCGTGGAAGAGGTAGCCTGACTGGCACTCTTCAAGGATTGCACCTGGCTCAGCTCCTTCCTCGGCTCTCGTGAGGACAGCTTCGTGCACAAAGGGGTCGAATCTTTCGCCCACAGTGAGGACTGGCTCGAGGCCCTCGCGCTCCAGAATTTTCCCAAAGCGGTCCTGAATTATCTCCATCCCTTCGGAGAAATCTCTGCCGCCCCCACCGCCGTTTTCATTGTTGGCCGCCAGGGCTCTCCAGAAGTCGTCCAGAACGGGAAGCAGATTGCTAACCAGAGACTCGTTTGCGTAAATAACGGTGCGGGCCTGCTCATCGCGGCTTCGTTTGCGCAGATTGGCAAAGTCGGCCTGGCTTCGGGCTAGCTGGCTGCGGAGGTTTTCTACCTGCTGTTGAAGTGATTCGACGATGCCGACCGCTTCTGCACCCTTCCGATTTGTATCGAAAAGGTGCTCCGGCTCCCAGGATTGCGGCGCGTCAGGACCGTCGCCCACATTCTTCTTCGTCTTGTTTATGTTGCCGGCGTCATTTTTCTTCCTTGCGGTCATCAACTTCTCCATCGCCTGGGCAACCAAAGTACCAATAGCAGAAAAAGCTGTCAAGCAACGGAAACACGTCACGGCCATCTATTGACTTTTGGCTTTCCCATGATGGATAAGCAGATTGAATGTCAGGTGCTCTGGCAGGTTAGGAGGACTACCATGTTTGGGAAGCGATTAGGCGTCAATGTCGACCACGCCGCGACCATCCGTAACGCCCGAGATACAAAGTATCCGGACCCCGTTTTTGCTGCCATGTTGGCTGAGCGGGCAGGCGCACATCAGGTTACGATTCATCTTCGAGAGGACCGACGGCACATCGTCGACCGGGATCTACAGATTATGCGTGAGACGGTCCAGACGCTGCTGAATCTTGAGATGGCTGCCACCGACGAGATGGTGGGTATCGCCACTGAAATCGGGCCCGACCGCGTCACCCTGGTTCCCGAACGCCGGGAAGAGCGGACCACCGAAGGTGGCCTGGACGTTGCCGGGCAGGCGAAGCGCCTGACCAAGATTGTTGCAACGTTGCAGAAGGCTGGAATAGCTGTCTCAATGTTCATTGAGCCAGCAGCCAGGCAAATCCAAGCCAGCCACAAGATTGGTGCGGACGCCATCGAGCTGCACACCGGTCGCTATTGTGATGCGACCAGTGCAGCAGAGCAGAAGAGTGAGTATGAGGCCATCGAAGAGTCGGCCAGGCTGGGAGCCGAACTTGGATTGGAGGTGGCCGCCGGACACGGTCTGGACTACACTAACGTGGAAGCCATCGCGGCCATCGAAGAGATTGAAGAGTTGAATATTGGTCACAGCATTATCGCCAGGGCGATCCTGCGCGGCCTCGAAGATGCTGTTGGGGAGATGCTGGAACTTACTTGTTGAGGTCAGCCATGAAGGCGGTCACCGCGGCAGAGATGAGAGCGCTGGATGCGGGCGCCATCAACGATTTCGGAATTCCCGGCGTAGTGCTGATGGAGAATGCCGGGCGGCAGGCCTTTGAGTTGCTTCAAGAGTCCCTTCCTGACTCAGGCGCCAGCGTGCTGGTGCTCTGTGGACCAGGCAATAATGGTGGTGATGGCTATGTCATCGCTCGTCATCTCCACAATCGCGGGCACCTCGTAACTATCTGGGCCACTCGCCCCGGGAATCAACTGCCGGGTGACGCCAGAACCAACTGCGACATCGCTCAGGCCATGGGCCTCGAAATCATCGCGCTGGCAGAAGGCTCTCCGTTGCCTGTGGCCCCGCCCATGGGTTTTCACGCCATCTGTGATGCCCTCCTTGGCACCGGCGTAGAGGACGAGCTTCGAGGGACTTACCGGGAGCTCGTGGAGTGGGCCAACGGTCAGCAGACCTTCCGCTTCGCCGTGGACATCCCAACCGGTATCCACGCTGACTCCGGGGCCGTTCTTGGAGTCGCCTTTCAGGCCAGCGCAACGGCAACTTTCGGCCTTCCCAAGCTCGGCTTGATTCACTACCCGGGGGCGCACTACGCAGGGCGCGTTCAAACGGTCGACATTTCGCTGCCTCGCACCCTGGTCGAGGCCGCACCCGGAGTACTGCTGCTGAGCGATTTCTCGGTGCTCCCGCCAAAGCCGGAGCGGGCGGCCAGCACCTACAAGAACCGACAGGGGCACCTCTTACTGGTGGCCGGTTCGCCGGGCAAATCTGGGGCGGCCTTGTTGGCCGGGCGGACCTCGCTGAGGACGGGAGTCGGACTTTGCACTCTGGCCACTGCTGTGAGTTTGCGCGAACAAATCGAAGGGCTCGCTCCCGACCTCATGGTCGAGGCCCTCGATTGGGATGGCCTACCGACCAGGGACCTGATTGCGCTGTTGCCTGGGAAGAGTGCGATTGCTGTTGGCCCCGGGATTGGCACCGATGCGAAGTCCCAGGAATTGGTCAGAAGTATTCTGGCCACTTGCGGATTGCCCGCGGTGGTTGATGCCGATGCCTTCTCCGCTTTCGCCGGTCATCCGGAGTTTCTTGAAGATTCCTCGGCGCCCGTGGTCATCACCCCCCACCCCGGGGAAATGGCCCGTCTGCTGGGCATCACTTCGGCCGAGGTGGAGGCTGATCGAATGACTGTTGCCAGCGAGACTGCTGTGGACCGAGGGGTTACAGTGGTTCTCAAGGGGGCTCGCACCATTATTGCCGCACCAGATGGCCGCGTGGCCATCAATCTGTCAGGCACCCCAGCCCTGGCCAAAGCGGGGTCAGGAGATGTTTTGACCGGCATCGTCGGAGCCTTTCTGGCCATGGGCATTGACCCTTGGGATGCCGCTCTTATTTCTGTTCATCTCCACGGCCGTTGTGGCGAGGTCCTGGCTGAGCGTAGCGGCGTCCACGGGTTGCTCGCATCGGAGCTCGTCGAGACCCTTCCCGAGGTTATGGAGTCATGGAGCTAAGCCTCCAGCGAGGAGCCGATCTCGTTGCCCGAGGCGGTGTCGTGGTCTATCCCACTGAGACCCTCTGGGGGATCGGAGGCGATGCCACCAGGCAGAATGTCTTTGGACGCGTCCTGGCGGCAAAGGGAATCTCGGAGCCGCGTCCGGTGCCGTTACTGGCTGCCAGTGTGGATGTGGCCCTCGAGATTGTCCGGCCCGTTCCTGGCCTGACGGCGCTCGCCCGGGAGTTCTGGCCCGGTGGTCTGACTGTTGTGGTGCCTCCGATAGATCAGCATTTGGAACATCTGGTCGGTCCGGAAGGTGGCCTTGGAGTTCGGGTCAGCTCACATCCGGTGGCGACTGCTCTGGCTGCCGCGGCGGGCGGTTTGCTCCTCAGTACATCGGCGAATCGGACTGGTGAGGCTCCTCCTCGGGCCCTGGCAGAAGTTGCCCCCGAAGTGCTTGCAGCCACAGATGGAGCCATGGAATGGAGTGGTCTAGCAGCCGGATTGCCTTCGACTCTACTCATCTACGACGGGGGCTGGAGAGTGGCCCGAGTCGGTGCAGTATCGGTGGCCGCCCTGCGTCGAGTCCTCGATGAGGAAGGGATGGTTTTGTGAGGGGAGGGAGTGTGACCGGCTTGCCGCCGCATCTGGAAGAGACCGTCATTTTCGACGGTCGGTTCCAATGCATTCAGCCCCGCTGTGGCTTTCGTTTCTCTGTCGATGCCTTGTTGCTGGCCTGGTTCGTTCTGCGAAACGGGGCCGGGGGGCCCTTTTGCGAATTGGGTGCGGGTTCCGGCGTAATCTCTGCCCTTCTGGCCCGCAGCGGAATGGCCGACGGCGTCGCGGTAGAATTGGACTCGACCATGCTCGAAGCCCTGAATCGAACCATTTCGTGCAACGGCTTGGAGCGAAGTATAACCGTCTGTCCCAATGACCTGAGGGAATTGCGGGACGTGCTCGACGGCGACACCTTTCGCACTGTCGTAGCGAATCCGCCATATTTTCCAGTTGGCGAGGGGCGCGTCAATGCCAGCGCCGCCGATGCCGGGGCTCGCCATGAATTCACCTGCACCATGTCTGATGTGCTGGCTGCCTCCCGCTTCCTCCTCCCTGATCGCGGTCGACTGTTTCTCATCTACCCGGCTCTTCGCCTGGCGGAATGTCTGTCTTCCCTGGAGACCTGCGAGCTGCGCCCCACCCGGCTCCAACTGGTCCATCCGCGAGCTGGTCGGCGCGCCAGTCACTTCATCGTGGAGGCTGCCATGCGTGAGGGGCCTGAGTTGGTCGTTGAAAGTCCGCAAGTGATCCACGCCGATGGGACTTCCGCCTACGGAGGTTGGTACGAGGAACTACTGGGGCGGATCGAAGAGTGAGTAGACCAGAGTGACCTTTGCACTGTCACCGAAGCCGGTCACTTCCTTCACCCAGAATTTGCCGTATCCCTCTTCGGTGTTTAACTGTAGCGTGAAGCCCATCCCCGTTTCGGCATTGATAAGGCTGGAGGGGTCATCCTCGTTGGCATAGTTGCTGCAGACCTGATTGAGGGCCTCAAAGACTGCCGGCTTGCTATTGGCAGTCTTCTTGCAAACGTGCAGCGGTCGGCAATGGGCCTGACTAATCTCACACCCTGATTGAATCTTGATCGTCTGGTTCGTGTAGGTGACGAGGTCGCCGTTTATGAAGTCTGCATGGCCCAGAATCTCTCCGGTGCTGGCCACCAGTCCCTGCTCTGGCCCAAGGGTCACAGTATGGGGAAACTCCAGGGTGAACTCAGGCTCCTCCTCCGCACCATCTGTGCCGCATCCGGATGCCACGATTGAGAGCAGAAGAATGAGGGTTGTCGCGCGGTGCATGAGAAGACCTCCTGTTCCAAATTCAATCCATGTTTTAGCGCACTTCGCAGGGCGAATCAAGCCGCGTTGACCCGCTAGGCGCGCTCTGCTAGACTACGCCGCATGAGCAAGCCTGCGAATAGCGCCGCCGGGGGCGGCCGCGGCTGGCGGCGTTTCTTCGTCCTCAGCTTGCACAATCCACTTATCAAATATGGTGCGTGGCTTCTCTTCTTGCTGCTCGTGGTCCGGCTGACTTTTGTCGGATTCAAGGGCGTCAGCGTCCCCGATGTAGGGGAGCAGGCGACCATCTATCATGTGGCCCCTCGTTCCATCTCCTGCGAGAAGCCAAATCCGCAGTTGTCTGCGCTGAAGGAGAAGGTCCGGAGCGAGCTTTCGCCTGTCTACGAGTTGGACAATGGCCACTTCGAGGCGCGGGCTGGACAACTCCGTTCCATAGAACAGAAACTTGCCGTAGCCATCGCGGCCATGGTGCAATTGAAAAAGCAATATGATGCTTCCCATACCCGAGGTCAGGGCACGGGGCAACCGATCAAAGAGAGTCCCTATTATCATGGTCGGGAGGCCCCGAAGGCCCCCTCAGTTGATGCCAAGGAGTCGGCCAGGGTAGAGGCCAAACTGGCGGATAAGCTGCAGCAGACGGAAGAGCATGCAATGGCACTTATCAGCACCATTGCGCCAGGGTTGCCGCGCTCGCTTCAGGTCGCCTTGCTGAGGACTTTCAGGCGCTCTGAAGGGGGAATGCGGGATACGTTCAGCGCTGCCAGCCTCTCCCTCGACGCGGTTCGTCGTTGGTATATCGTTGAGACCCTCGGCCTTGGCTTCCAACGGGATCGGGGTCAGGGCATAGTCATCGGTGATACCGGATCGATGCTCAACGAGGCCCAACGTGTGCTCTCTTACGTAGAGGCACTTGACGAAGTGCGGGAAAGACTGGTCCAGAGAGTCGTCTCTGAGAATTTCCCCCGCATCAAGGGTCAGAAGGACCTGGAGGCTTTCGTAAAGCAGTTTGTTGTGACCAGCGTCAAGCCCAACCTGAAGAAGGACGAAGTCCGTTCCCAGCAGGCCTTCGACGAGAAGGTAGAGAACTTGCCGCATACCGTAGCGGTGGAGTTTGCCCAGGGTCAAAGCATCGTTACCCTGGGGGAGACCGTTACTGAGTGGCAGGCTGATTGCATTGGAAGGTTCTCGGGCAAGACTTTGGGCCGGACGGGGCTCGGGGATTTCATGGGCATTCCTGTGCCGACCCTCCTGCTCATGCTTGGCCTGGCCCTACTTGCGCTCATGGGGTCGCTTGCTCTGCGCGGCTTCACGACCCGAGTCTTCCGGGACCGCAATCTGGAGTACAGCGACTATCTGGCCATTGGCGTTTTGCTCGTCATTCACCTCTCACTCGTCAGGTTGTTTCTCTTCGCTGCGGGGGTCTTTTCACTCAGCTATCCGGCCATCAGCAAGGGAACCATGCTGACCGCTTGTCCGGCCGGACTGGCAGTGATGATGATTTCTGCTCTGCTGGGGGCCCGAGTCGCGTTCTTGGGTCTCCTCTTTCTGGTTGTTTCGACCTCTCTTATTGTGCTGCAAAGTGGCCCGGAGATGCTCTCCGGGAATTTCGCTGCCTACTACATCCTCTATATGCTCGTGGTGGCGCTGGTGGGCATCTGGGTGACTCGCCAGGTGACTCGCCGAGGTAGCTCTTTCATGGCCGGGACTGCCTACGCTGGGGCGGGGATACTCTTTTGGCTCATCGTCCTCCTCGTGGAGGGAGGGCAGGTACCTACGCCACATGCCCTCCAGTTGCTCATTGCGACCATCGCCTCGGGGGCCGTCTCATACATTCTGTTGATCTCTCTGATGCCGCTCTTTGAGTACCTCTGGGATTACACCACCGATAGTCGACTTATCGAGCTTTCCAGCACGGAACATCCGGCGCTGAAAGAGCTTTCGCGCCGAGCTCCTGGAACCTACCAGCACTCGCTTTGGATTGCCACGCTGGTCGAAGAGGCTGCCGAGGCAATTGCTGCCAACCCGCTGCTGGCCAAAGTTGGGGCGTACTATCACGATCTCGGAAAGCTCGCCGCGGCGGCCGAAAGTGGGCTGCCCCGAGGTGCCACCGATTCGCCGCTCTTCTTTGCAGAGAATCAGGCAATGGGCTCGAATCCCCACGATCACCTCTCTCCCCATGTTAGCGCTCGAATTCTTCGTAAGCATGTGGAGCTGAGTATCAAGATGATTCGGAAGTACCGCCTTGGCCGTCGGGTAGAGGATATTGCGGCGCAACATCACGGCACCAGTCTGATGCTTCACTTCTACAACAAGGCGCGGCTCATTGCCGAGGAAGAGGGGACCGAGGTTGTAGAAATCGATTTTCGCTATCCGGGGCCTAAGCCACAGAGCAAGGAAGCCGCTCTCGTAATGTTGGCGGACTCAGTTGAAGCTGCCGTCCGCGCGCTCCCACACCACACCGAGGAACGCATTTCTGAGCGCGTATCCGACCTCGTGGCCAAGCGGCGAACCGATGCGCAGCTAGATGAGTCGACTCTGACCTTTGGCGATGTGCAGCGAGTTGAGGATAGCTTCGTCAAGACTCTGGTCAGCATGTACCATGCACGACCGGAGTACCTCGGTGATCGTCCCGATGAGAAGACAGTGCGACTTCGGCGGGAGGAATTGGAGGGGACCGATGACGATATTGATACGGTCGAGTTGAGAAGGCGTGAAGTAGAAGCTCGCATGGACGAAGAGGATGGTGGTGAGCAGTAATCTGCACGACGAGTCTGTTGCAGTGATCAATCGCCAACGCACAATCGCCATAGACACCGGGCAACTAGAGAAAGCCGTTGCTGTCGTGCTGCGACTTTGCCACGAAGATGGGCAGGAGGTGAGCGTCGTGCTGGTCTCAGACCGGACCATGCGCACCATCAATCGTGACTACCGCGGGATCAACGCCACCACCGATGTGGTCTCCTTCGCGATGCGTGAGGGCCCCGGGGGAGACCCGAGCGGGACCCTGCTGGGAGACCTCATCATCTCTCTTCAAGCTGTCCGTAGAAACGCAACTGACCCCCACGCCGATGGGCGGCCGGAGACGGGCACGACGCAAAGGGAACTGGCGTTGATGACAATCCACGGGTTGCTCCACTTGCTTGGCCATCGACACGAATCGGATAGGGATGCCGAGTTGGCAATGATCACACGTGAGAAGGAACTCTTCGAGGCGACCTGGGACCTCTTCCCATCGTTCTAACGTCACGCCCGGTGCGGACCCAGCTCACTTTCCATTGCTACTCAGACAAGTCATCAATTCGACGCAGCTCCGTGACGCCAAAGAGTGAAACGTACGCGGCGGAAACCGAAGGGCATCGAGAACCAATTGCAGCACACCCCTGGCAAGCGTCCGGCAACGGCGAGGCGGGACTGGGCAGACTCTGACTCGCGTGGCTGACGAGGTGCCAGGACCATCTCGGGAGCAGACAAAGAGGTGCGTAGTGGAGCGACTCCACGTTGGCTTCCACCAAATCTCGGTGCTGCTCCAGGAGTCTAGCGAATGCAACTACGTCGGGGGCGCAGCGGGCCACTTGCTCCGGCGGCACCATCGGTTCGTTGGTGTAGAGGTAAGTGCGAATAGGTCGGCCCAAATCGGCAGCGTATTCGAGGAGGGCGGGGAAGGCTTCCTGATTGTCTCGGAGGACAACTGTGTTCAACTCCCAATCGAGTCCCGCCGCAGTTAGATTAGCGAGCGACAGTTGGAGGTCGGCTAGTGCTCCCGCCTTGCCCGCCAACCGGTCATGGACATCGTCGCTGGTGCCGAGCAACGTGAGGATGACGCCGTCCAGACCGGCCTCTGCCATTTCCTCCGCTAGACCGACCTTTGCCAGACCGGTGCCCGGAGTGACCACAGTTATCCGTTGCACACTTGCGTGGCTGCGAAAGCGTCTTAAGAGCCCGGGAAAAGCCTCATGGGTGAGAGCATCTTGCCCGACGAAAACAATATCCGCTCGAACGGAGTCGCCGGCCGCGGACAGTTCAGTAAGCAATTCGGCGGCAGCGGCGAGGAGCTGTTCTGGGGTGAGAACCATCTCGTCAGTCCCACAGTCGGTCCAAGCTACGCAAAAGACGCATCGTTGCGTACAGCGGGTGGGGACCTCAAACGAGAGGCGCAATCGGTCCCCTTCTTCCAGCGGCGGAATGCCTCCATCTGCATGGTCAAGGCGAGCCGGTGCGTGATAGGCGAAGACCTCTCGGCCGGACCGGGGAGGAGCGGTGGCAGAATCCAGATTGGTTAAGAAGGGCTCTTCCAGGACCCGGTGCGCGCAATAGAGCAGCAGGAAATGTTGGATGGCACCTTGCGTCGCAGCGGGCAATTCAGATTCGGCGGTGATGGCGAAGGTCCAACGGAAGAGGGGCAGCGGATAGCTTCCAGGCGGGCCAACGTCAGCGGACACCGCCGGCCCTTCCTCGCCTATTCTTAGCTTGAACAACTCTTCGTCACCACTTTGAGTGGATTCCGTAACGTCAATTCCGGGCACCACTTCGCTCTTGTCAGGACTCTCCAGGAGTGTGTCGGCGATGCGTTTGTCCTGCCGTAATAATCTAAGGGTGAAGCCCTCCAGGACCGACGTATCGAGGGCACTGAGCGGTTGCTCGTCGGCACACCGATATTCGAAAGCGAGATGTTCTGAGCGGGCGAAGGCGCGGCCGGTGGATTGTGAGCGTCGCCTGGCAACCAGCATGACATCTCGTCCAGTCAGCCGCACGAAATAGCAGGCGTGGCCTGAAACCACGCAGTTTCCCAGAAACTCCAGTGACCCTCGGCTGAACTCCATTTCTTTTGAGAAGAGACGCTTCATGGCGGGTAGTCTATCGGGTTGGCGCTAAGGTGACAAGCTGGGAAAAGCCGTTGACACCCGCGGGCGGACTTTATAATATGCCCACGACTTTAAGGGACTACTCAACCAATCGTGGGGCGAACGATGCGGAAGAAAGACGTTGTAGATCTGGCGAAGCTGGTGCTGGAGAACAGTGTAGACCTGGGTGTTACGCTGGCTAAGAATGGCCACGAGATTGTGGGCAAGGCCTGCGATACTTACAATTTTGTGACCGAGATGGTCCCGGTCAAATTGCCACGTATTCCGGAAACCTGGTACAAGCCAGCCTCTGCCGTGGGCAGCGGTTCGATGCCTGTTACGAGCGACCGATTGCCGCCGCAACCGACCTACCGTCCTCCCGAGCCGGCGCCGAAGCCGGTGCCGAAGCCGGCGCCGAAGCCGGTGCCGAAGCCGGCCCCTAAGCCGGTACCGAAGCCCGCACCGAAGCCGGCGCCGAAGCCCGCACCGAAGCCGAAGGCAGCGCCCCAAAGGACTCCGGCAACAGAGGCGTCAGCAAGGAAGGCTGTAGCCAAGCAGACTCCTGCCAAGCAGACTCCAGCCAAGAAGGCCCCGGCCAAGGAAGTAGTTGCCAAGAAGGCCCCGGCAAAAAAGGCCCCGGCAAAGAAGGAAGATGCCAAGAAAGCACCTGCTAAAAAGG
>CAZFVN010000017.1:0-54453 GCA_964522395.1 uncultured Myxococcales bacterium | reverse complement strand
GGTACCTCCTCCCGCGGGCACGGGGAGAGGGGCCGGTGGTCAGGCCGCGGTGGTCACTCTGAGCTCGGAATTGGCCTATCCTACGAATTTCCTGGGCAATGGCATCTCCAAGAGGTAACGTGGAGTCAGGAACTCGTGGAAGTTTACATAGTTGGGACAACATCGCCGCGGCAATTCTCGCGGCAGGGCCGTGGAGCTTTTCGCCCGAGGAGTACCCACGGAGGGGCAGATGACTCTGCATCCATCAACGGTCAAATCGGCACTCGCTACCGTCGCCTCACTCCTCGTTCTGGCAACGGCTTTCTGGGCCTGGCTCCAAGGGCAACCAGGACCCTCCGCTAACGCACAAAACAGCGGCCGTGTTTCTCCGGAGGTCAACTCCGTCCCGGCCTCCGGTCCGCCGGCTGTGGGAGGCACCTGGGCAAGACCCGATTTGCTGGGGGCTTACGAAACAACCCGACATGAAGACCCAGAGACGGTTATGGCACTGGTGGATGTTCCACCCGGCATCATAGCCGCGGACATCGGTGCCGGTGCCGGATTCTACACCCGCCGACTCGCTGAGGCAGTGGGGCCTGAGGGTCTAGTAATTGCCACTGAAACCAACCCCATGCTGGTACTTCTCCTCGCTTCGGGGAACAAGCTGCTGGGGCCCGATGTGGTCGAATTGAACAATGTCAGTCCACGGTGGGCCACCCGTCGGAACGTCGGGCTTGGCGAGGAGTCAGTCGACTTCGCTTTCTTGAGCCATCTGGACTTCTACGCTTGCCCCAATCTTGAACCTGACGAGGTCGCCTTCCTGCAGTCGGTTCACACCGCAGTCAAACCAAAGGGAAAGGTGGCCGTTTTGCAATGGCTCTACCACCATGAATCGAGAATTGAGACTGAACTGGTCGACCTCACCCCTGAGGAGATCAGAGAATCCACGGTGGCCAACTTCATTGCAGCGGGCTTCGACGTGCTCTCAGTCAGCCAGTTGGATCTTCCAGAACACATGCCTCGCGCTGAACATGAACCATGTCTCACCTTGGAAGAGGCCTACACTTCGGTTTTGATCATCCTGCAAAAGAACCCAGGTGAGTCGACCGACGGCAGAGTACGGACGACGGCTCTGTAGGCGTTCACCTTGGGGAGTTCTTGGCAATCGGGCACCGGTTGGTCTGCGGGTGACGCGGGTTATGGGACTGAAAGCGCGCGTTCTTCCCGCTGACACGACTCGGGCGAGAGAATAGAGAGCTCAACCGAACAACTGAATTTGGAACGTCGGCCCGACAACCGTTTGAGTGAGATCTGCTGCCACCCTGCTATCGGGCAGCGCCACGACCCCATCTAACTGGGCCGGGCCCACGCTAGTACTTCTCTGCAAAACCGTGCCGGCGCCGACTTTGGCCACGGGATCGACAGTGGCTCCGGGACCAACGTAGACTCGACCTGGAAGGCTATCCGGTAGGGGTGTCGTTGGAACGAATCGCCCCGGGGTACAGGCGGCGATCCCTGCTACAAGTTCTGAATCGACCGCGGCGACAAGGACTTCTTGGCAGAAATGCCAGTACGCTTCCCAGGTCCCGAGGTCTCGCCAGAGAAAATCTGCCACCAGACCGACCACCGGGGAGCCAGCTTTGATGAGAGGGTGGAAGGCCTCGGTGATAACAGAAGATGGAACCGGCGATAGTCGTGCGTAGGCCTCCGGTTCCAGCAGATAGATTCCAGCAAACACTCGACGCATTTTGTCGCCCGGTTGGCTCGGACCGATGAAGGTGATCCGGCCCGCCGCATCAACGAGGGTTGAACGGAACCGATCGAACCCGGAGCCTTCATGAAGCAGAGCAGTCGCCACCGCGCCAGCCGCCCGATGGTGTCGGATCAGAAGGGAGAGGTCGAAATCAAAAACGACGTCGGAGTTCACCACCAGCACTGTCTTGTCCTGAAAAAAGGGCCGCGCCTGGGCAATTCCCCCGCCCGTCCCCAGCAATTCGACCTCACGAGACAAATGAATGGTCGGCTTTTCGGGCAGACGTTCGGCCAGCTCATGGAGAAAACTCTCCAGTAGCTCGCAGTGGTGAAAGGTATTGACAACGAGACGGGAGATTCCAGCTCTAACAAGGCTGCGCACACTATACTCGATTAGTGGCACATCAAAGAGGGGTAGCAGCGGCTTGGGGCATTCGTCCGTGTATGGAGAGAGGCGACTACCCAGACCTGCGGCGAGTATCATCGCAACGCAGTTCGAGAGATCATCGGTAGGAGGAGGTAGAGTCTGGCCGAAGCCCATAACTAGAAAACGACCGAGGCATAGCCCACGAAGTCCACAGGGTCCACATCTTCGCTGGCAAGTTCCAGACTGGTCCGATGGGTGAGGAGTTCACCATATTCGGAGCCCGTGAGTCGGGCGGCGGTAACTGCCGCAGCGGCAGCACCAGGGCAACATGCGTTGTAATTGCTCAGCCCCTCCTCCAGGCAACCCTGAGGATCCAGGTTAACGAGCCGATTAATGAAGGACTGATCGTTTTCAGATTTGGCCCAGCGATGTGCACGCTCATTGACGCCGTGAGGCGTGAAGCCGTACCGCGGACCGTAATGGGTCAAGTCAGTGGTACCTACGAAGATTGGAGAGGCATCGCATCGACGAACAAACTCCATCAGGAGATCGACAATGTCGAGAATGATATCGCGAGGCGGCAGGTGGAGCACCAGAATCTTGGCCTTCGGGAAGAGAGCTTTGATCATTGGCATCTGCACTTCTACAGTGTTATCGCTCTCCCAAGTAGTAGCGTCGGCTCGGCGGAAACGAAATGCTCCGGCAATACCATCGACCAATTCTCCATGCGTGAGAACGGGCCCCAGGGGCGTATCAAATCCCTCATCGGCAAAGATAACAGAACGCTGGTACTGGTGGACATGGCCGCCAAAGAGAACCACGAGGTCAGGTTCCCGAGGGGCCAGATTAGCCCAAACTTCATAGGCCATCGCGCCTGAGTACTTCCACCCGGCGTGGGGGACGATGCCCGCTCCGGGCGGCTTCTTGAGCTTGGTGGGGCGCTTCATGGCAGGTGCATACTCGGCCAGCGCCGCCTCAATCTGCTTGGCGGTAGCGGGGTACCAGGATCCGGCAAACGAGCTATTGACGAGCGCCATAGGCTTACTCCTTCAATGCGTGTAAACGAACTGTGGATGAGTATGAACCTTTTTCATGGCGGCGCTTTTCTATACCCGTTGGCTGGTAAAGTCAAGCGAATGAAGCGTTTTGAAGGCTATAACCGGCAGATCTGAAGGAGAGGAAAAGTCAATGGTAAAGGGGAGTTCCAGTCGGGTCGAAGCGCCGGGCAAAGACCCCGCATGCGTCTCCGTCCTGCCCCCCGATGAGACCGCCAATGGGACAACTCTCCCAAACTATGACGACAGACTGACTCCCGGCCCCCATGGCTGGTCGACGCTGATTCCCGTTGGTAAAGACATTAACGAGGGATTCGCCAAAGGCGGGCTCAGCTTTTGAATTGAACTTGCGCCAGTAGATGCCGCAGCCATGTCCATCCTGGGGCGGCTCCTGGGAGCCCAGGGCCGGACAGCTCTGCCAGGCCGCGGCAAAGCCGCTGCCAATAGGTGCAATGGCCAACTCCGCCTGCACCCCTATTTCAGTTTCGTGAAGCCCGAATTCGCCCCCTAGCTTATTGAGTTCACCAAAACGCTGGCCATAGACTCCGTAGTCCTCCAGATCCTGCCCCAGGCTCTGCCAGGCAACCACGAAATCAGTATCGTTGAGCACGGCCACTTGTGACCAGACCTGGGTATTGGCGGTGGTCGTATTGGCCATGAACTCAACCCCCAAAGTCTCCCCGGTCGAAGTGAAACGACGGGCAGCAACTCCCCAGTTCGATCCATCTTGCTGGAAGCTGTTCCAGGCAACTGCCAATCGTCCGTCGGCAAACCCGGCAGCGACAGGACCGCCCTGGTCACTCAGGAGTTCCTCGTTGACTACAAACTCATCTCCGTCGGGCGAACCATCGGCGAGAAAACGGCGGGCAACCACGGCAGTGCCGGAACCATCCTTTAAGGGACTCTGCCAGAGAGCCTGGAACCCTTCGGGGAGCGCTACCAAAGCGGGGAAAGTCTGCGAGAACTCGGTAAACTGATTGACCTGGAATTCATCCCCGGAAGCACTACCGTCCGCTCCCACAAGACGGGCAAAGATCCCCTCCAGGGAGCCGTCCTGGCCGGTGCTCTCCCAAGCCACGATCCAGCCGTTGGAGAGAGCCGCCACGGCGGGCTTCTTCTGGGCGCCGTAGCTCTCCTGGTTCACCCCCAGGCCCGCGGTCAGGGGGTGCCCCTCCTCGTCGAATCCCCGAGCGAACACGCCGGGACCATTGCCATCCTCGCCATCACTCTCCCAGGCAACTAGAAAGGCGCCTGATTCTGCCACACCAACGGCCGGCGAGGTTTGCGCCTCGTCGCTCTGGACATTGACCTGGAATTCACTCAGATCGCCGTCCGTACAACCATCCCAATCAACTTCATTGTCGTCGAAGCAGATCTGCCCCGGCGGTGGACAGGTCCCCGCAACGCAGTACTGTCCATCCTCACAACTGCCACAGCTCGCGCCGCAGCCGTCGCTGCCACATTCCTTATCTACACAGGCGGTATAGAGACAGAAGCCGTCGAGGGAGCAATTCTCACCACAGACACACTCACCGCAAAGGTTACTGCAGCCATCGCCACCACACTCTTTACCGGTACAATCGGGGACACAGATGCAACTCCCCGATTCGAGACAGTCGTGGCTCGGCGGACATTCCCCACAGAGGCCCTGGCACCCATCGTCACCACACTCTTTGCCGTCACATTCCGGAGTGCAGACACACTGCCCTTCCTGGCAGCTTTCCTGCGCTCCATTGCAGGCCCCGCAGTTCCCGCCACAGCCATCACTGCCGCACTCACTCTCCTCGCATGCGGGTTGGCAGAGGCAGGTGCCGTTGGCCAGGCAGACCTCACCTTCCGGACATTCGCCGCAACTGCCGCCGCAGCCGTCATTGCCACACTCTTTCTCAGCACAAGCGTTGTCACAGTCAGTCTGGCAGACCCCATCGACGCACATGGGGGCAGCCCCGGGGCATTCGCCGCAACTTCCGTTACAGCCATCATCACCGCACTCTTTGCCGTCGCACTGTGGGTCACAGGAGGGAATGCAAAGCCCCTCCTTGCAGTAGGTCGCCCCATCGCACTCACCACAAGTTCCACCGCATCCATTATCGCCGCACTCGGCCATGCCGCAGACAGGGTCACAGGGCAACTCGCACTTTCCCTCGACGCACTCATTCTCTCTGATGCAACTGCCACATTGGCCGCCACAACCATCGCTGCCACACTCTTTGCCATCGCATGTGGGAACGCAAATTGTGCAGCCATCGCCCAAGCACTCTTCGCCAACGTCACAGGTGCCGCAACTACAGCCTTGAACCGACCCGCATTTGTCCCTGCAGAGGCTGGCGCAATCAACGTTGGTTACACCCTCACTACCGCAGGCCACCAACGTCAGGACTAGTACCCACACCCATCGCATCATGACCTCCTCCTACCAGGAACTTACGGCGGTAATCATCGTGTCGGGCTGTGACCCACCACAGCAGCCAGCGGTACCATTGCCATCAGAAACCGCGACCAACTTGATGCTGGAGCACTTGGCCGCCTTGGCGAAAGTGCATTTGCAACCATTGGTCAAGGAGCTCCCGGCGCAGGCTTTCCCCAGGGTGGTGAGCGTACACTTCTTCGAGTTGTCGCAGTAGACATCCCACTTACCCTGGCAAACCGTGCTGCTCCCACTATATGTCGTGATTCCGACATGCTGGACACAGGTTGCCCCGCCGGAACAGGTAATCGATTGATTGAATGAGCTGAAGGCCTGGCCGACGCTGGACCAGGAGTAGTTGGTCCGGGAGCAGACATTCCCATTCCAACATCCCCCCGCCGAATCCTGCGAGAGGGAATTGAACGCCGCACGGCCTCCCGAGGGAGGACAGCATTGAGCGTTTGGAGTGAAGACACAGCCAGAATTTGGATTGCAACTGTCGTCAGTACACGCATCGTTATCGTTGCAGCTCAAGGAGCCGCTGCCGGTACAGGTGCCACCGCTGCAAACGTCGGTTATGGTGCAAGCGTTGCTATCGTTACAACCCGCCGAGTTGTTGGCGTGGGCGCAGCCGCTGGCAGGGATGCAACTGTCATCGGTGCAAACATTGGAGTCGTCACAGTTCGGGGCGCCGCTGCCACCACACTGCTTATCGGCGCAGAGATCAATGGTTGTGCAAGCGTTGCTGTCGTCACACGGGGCCGAATTGGCCGTATTGACGCATCCCAGGTCGGGGTCGCAGCTATCGTCAGTGCAGACATTGGAGTCGTCGCAATCTTTGGCTCCAGAGCCATTGCAAACTCCGCCTTGGCAAACATCGGTAACGGTGCAGAGGTTGCTATCGTCACAGCCGACGTCATTGGCTATGTAGACACAACCGCTCTCTGGTGCGCAGCTATCAGTGGTGCAGACATTACCGTCATTACAGTTGAGTGCGACGGTGCCTTTGCACTCCCCAAGTTCGCAGATATCTTTGACGGTGCAGGCGCTTCCATCATCGCAAGGCACGGTGTTCAGTTCGTGAGTGCAACCCGTAATAGGATGGCAGTAATCAGTTGTACAAATGTCATCGTCATTGCAATCTTCAGCCCCGGTGGGCAGACACTTACTGCCGCTGCAGTGGTCACCGACGGTGCACGGATTCGAGTCGTCGCACCCGGCCTGGTTGGCGGTATGGACACAGGCCCCGGTGTCATCACAGACATCGTCGGTGCAAGGATTGGCGTCGTCGCACTCCTTTTGTAGACCGGGCTGGCAGAGGCCATCGCTGCAGAAATCATCTTGTGTGCAGGGATTTCCATCGAAGCAGGCAGCATCGATCTTCTCGTACTGGCAGCCACCTCCCGGAAGACAGATATCCTTGGTGCAGGGGTTGGAATCATCGCATTCCAGGGAACCTTCGCCCAGGCAGTTACCGGCGGCGCAAACGTCGCCAGTAGTGCAGGCATTGCTGTCATCGCACTCCACGGCATTTGCCAAATGGACGCAGCCCTCCTGCGGATGGCAGGAATCGTCGGTGCAGGGGTTGCCATCATCGCAATTCACCGGGGCACCGGGAATGCAACTTCCCAGCGAACATTTGTCGTCAGTGGTGCACTTGCTATCATCACTACATGGGTTCTGGTTGTTGGTCTGGGAGCAGCCGGCCATAGGCAGGCAGACATCATTGGTGCACGGATTCCCGTCGTCGCATTCCAGTGGCTGGGCACCAACACACGCGCCTCCGGAGCAGCTATCGCCAACCGTGCAGGGATCGGAATCGTCACACTCTCCGGCATGGGCCGCGTGGAGGCACCCTACCAAGGGGTTGCAAGTGTCATTTGTACAAGTGTTCCCATCATCACAATCCAGGGCCGCCCCGCCGGCACACTCACCTCCTTCACAGGCATCATTCACGGTGCAGAGATTATCATCACTGCAAGGGGCCGCGTTGAACTCGTGAAGACAACCTACTGCGGGGGAGCAGCTATCGTTGGTGCAAGGATTGGCATCATCGCACCCCTTGATCCCCGTCGGCACACAGAACCCGGCCTGGCACTTGTCGCCAGTGGTACAGAGATTGCCGTCGTCACAGGCACCATCTAGCGGGGCATGCTTGCAACCTTCGTCAGGGCTGCAGGTGTCGGCACTGCAGACGTTTCCATCATCACACTCCAGAGGAAGGCCTGAGAGACAGACTCCATCACCGCACACATCGGGATAGGTGCAGGCGTTCCCGTCACTGCAAGAACCTGCAGCCGGAGCGTGGAGGCAACCAGCTCCAGTCTGGCAGGAATCTGTGGTGCAAGGATTCTCATCACTACAATTGAGAGGTATTCCGCCAACGCACTCACCGGCTGTGCAGGTGGAGCCATAAGTGCACGTATCTTTGTCGTCACAGGCGAAGCCCTCGTTGAGAGAGGCAAAGCCGCAGTTGCCGGTGGCCGGCGTGCAGACCGGTTCGAGACAGGCACCGTCCTTACCTGGAGCTGCGGGACACTCGACTACCGACCCGGGCTTGATCTGGCAGAGGAATTGGACCCCACTCTTGTCGCAAAAGAGCGTCCCGTTGCAAAGGTCGCCATCTTCCAATTCGCCGCAGTCCGAATCTTCCTTGCACTGACACTCCACGGCAGTCCCCGCGCAGGCGCCATCAACGCAAAGATCACCGATGGTGCAAGCGTCACCGTCGTCGCAAATCTCGTTGTTGTTTTCAAAGATGCAACCCTCTGTCCCGTCGCACAAATCGGTGGTGCAGGGATTGGCATCATCGCATTGAATGGCGGTGCCCAGGCAGACGCCATCGGCACAATGGTCGGTCACCGTGCAGAGATCCCCGTCATCGCAGTTCTCGCCATCTAGCGGCATGTTACTGCAGCCGTCGGCCCCAAGACAGAGATCTTCGGTACAGGGATTGGCATCATCGCAGGTCGATTCATCGATTTCGCCGTCGCAGTTGTTGTCGAAACCGTCACAAACCTCCGGTGTAGGCTGAAGGGCATCGCAGTTGGTGAGACCGGTTTGCGCGCAGACCCGCTTGCCGGTGCAACTACCGTAGTCGTTCGTGCTCTCGCAGACCGTCTGTAGAGCCAGTTCGATGGACTTCTGTGCACACTCACATTCGCCGCTTGGATTGACACATTGGAAGAGCTCGCTTTCACCGGTGGCCAGCGTGTCCTGGCATTCATAGCCCTCCGGGCAATCTGTGCTTTCGACGCAGGCAGCTCCACAGAACCGGCCCCCGATTCCATAGTCGACGCAGATGTTCTCCTGGCCTGTAGCGCTGACACAATCGGAGTTGTTGGCGCACGGGCGGCAGAGCACTCCGACGCTCGAGACACAGACATAGACGAGGTCTGATCCACCCATTTGAGTTGGTTCACAGGCCCAGCCGGCGGGGCATTCCGTAATACACGATTGGGAGCAGACACTATTTCCGAGGTGATCGACACAGAAACCCGAAAGACAATCGTCGCCGTTGTCGCAGGGCTCGCCGAAACAGCCATCGCCAGGCAGACACTCCAGAAAACCGTCCTCCTCGGAACCATCTTGCAACACGAATTCGGAAAGCTGGACGTCTGGCGTAACTGTTGTCTCCGCAGGAACCACTTCAGCAGCAATATCAATTGCGGAAATCTCCGCAGTATCCTTCGTCAGAACAACCCCGGCTTCCGTCCCACACCCGACCAGCAAGAAGATCCACCAGAAAACCCGCTTCATAAGAAACCTCCGTTCGCAGTGGTCGAACTCTACCATTTTCACCATTGCTTGGCCATTGGTTGTGACGTAACATTTTGATCTGGGAGGACAATCATGAACAGTCCATCGGCGGCGGTACCCCAGGAGGAATGGGACGCGCTGCTGGCAATGTACAACTTGCGAGCCAACCTCGACCAGCATATCGCCGCGGCGGAAGAGAGCGCTTCCCTGGCTTCCCGTCACCCCGAGGACCGCTTCCTGCAGATCTTCGCGGCCCGCACCGCATACTATCTGGCGCACCGCCTGAAGGACTCGAGCGACCGCCATACGACCGCTTTGCGGGGCGTCGATGCGGCCAGTCGAGCCCTCCAGGCTGATCCCTCTGACTATGACGCTCGCTACTGGCATGCCATGACCACCTTCCGGGCTCGCGAAGCCGAGGGAATCAAGGCCGCATTGAAGGGGGCAAAGGAAGCCCGGGACTATATGCTCTCAATGCTTAGGGACGCGCCCGATCGGTTCGAAGCTCACATGCTCCTCGGCGTGCTCTTTCGCGAGCTACCTCCACTAGTCAGCTTCGGCGACAAGAAGAAGGCAATGTACCATCTCGAGGAAGGTGCCCGGCTCGCCCCTCGAGACCCGGAGATGCTCTTGGAGCTAGCTGCAGGCTATCGCAAAATAGGGCGCAAACGAGAAGCCCGAGCCACCTACCAGCGAGTAATTGACGAGTCGACCGCCCCACCCTTTGGCGATTGGGAAGCCGACGATGCCCGCCAATACGCCCGCAAGATGTTGAAGAAAATCCTCTTTTGAGACGACGTTGCCAAGCATGAAGATCCGGTCGGCCATGCGCTGTCGCTAGGGCGTATAGCAAACCACTCCGTCTTCCGTGTAACCCGCGCCGGTCAGGACCTCCCATTCTGCCGTATCAATGGTGACAAAATGGTCCGACCCGCTGGCGCTGAAGAAGCGCTTCAGAGCGTGTGGAGTGGATTCGCTGGCCTCGGCCGCGCAGTAGCCCAGGGTCTCCTCGAAGACATATTGCGGGGCCCCTTCACTGGCGCTTGCGCTTTGCAGATGGTCTACACAGGGAGCACAGTAGAGTTGATGAAGGGGGAGCATTCCAGGCCCCTGCTCATCGAAAAGCGTGAAAGGGGAGCCCTCGTTCACGTAGCCAGGAGCCGCCTCAGCGCTAACCCCGAACATATGATCGGTGCCACCCGTCGCCAAATTGTATCGGTAGATGGCATGGGTCGGTGCCTCACAAGGACTGGGTGCGTAGTTGCAATTGCCCGTCAGGCAGGTATCGATAGTGCAGCCATTGCCGTCATAACATTCGGCATCGGTAAAGCACTCAACGGGGTCGCCGACGGCGAAGCGACGGCGGACAATGGTGCGGCTGTTCCCATCGGTATCGGTAGCGACAATCTCAAGGATGTGCTGGCAAGGCGTGAGATCGGAGACATCGATGGAGTTGGTGAAACCGACCTGATTGCACTGAGCATAGCCGGGATAGTGCTTACAGACGTCCGGCCGGGCCGTATTGAGCAGCAGATTGTCGTGCTCCTCGCCGTCAATGAAGAGGGTCAAGGTGATAACTCCTTTGTTGTCGAGGACCCATCCGGCCAGAGCCATGCTATCCCCCACAAAAGAGTCTTCTGCGGGGGAGTCAATGTTGCCAAACGGAGGGAGCGAATTGTCAAGTTCGGAGATGACCCCCTTTACCGTCTCGTAGTTGCCGAGAACCAGGTATGCTCGTGCCCGCACCGTCCCCAGGGCGTGGACGCCGAAGGGGAAGAGAGAGCGAACGTTATTGAAGACGCCGCTCTTCTGCCAGCCCTGGAAGGAGGTGAGGCGGTTCTCGTAGTAGATGGCAACGCCGTAGTCGAGGCCTGCAGATTGTAGGGTGGCCCACCCGCCAGGGCTGGAGAAGTTCTTCACGAAAAAGCCGTCGTTGGCCGGTTGATCGATGGGAATCTGGTTGCCCTCAGAATCGAGCAGCACTTTCAAATTGCTGGTGCCATTCTTGCCGTAAGCGGCGTAGAGGGTAGGGAATTCCTGGTGGGTGACGGGATGGTCGATATTCGATAGATTCTGGACCGTCATCTGCATCTCGACGACGTGGGTCGATATGAAGCGGAGCCTTTGAGTATAGAGGACGTCAGATAGCAGAGTCTTCTTGACCGGGTCACTGCATCCAGAATCGACACAGCTCTGGGCCTCCCAATCGGGGTTCCAGAAGAGCGGCCTTACGGAAGCTTCGAGGACCCCCGGCTCCAAGGACACGTTTTCAATACCCGACCCGATGTTGCACTGGTTGCCACCCTGTACTGGATTCCAGCCCAGGTAAGTAATGCTGGTTGGGCAGGCTGCTCCGGGATTCGATTGGCAACTGGCGTTCCACGCGCACCCCTGGAGGATTCGGGTGGGGTCGTAGAGGGCCACCTGCACCTCCCGGCCGGTGTCATTGGAATCGATGGCATTGGAGCTGTTGATGCCCGGACCTGCCTGGCTCATCCCGAAGAAGATGATGGAGGCCCCCCACTGGCGACGGGTACCGATCTTCAGGTAGCCAGTACCGTCATACAAGAAATCATCGGTGAACCCGTTGGCGGAGATGGTCTCCGTAGATCCCGGCGACATGGCCGGAAGGGGTTCGAGTGTGACCGGTTGCGGGGGAGGGACTGGAACGCAAGCGGGAGGTGGAGGGACGCTGTCTGCAGTTTCCTGGCTATCCGAGATGTCGAGGCCGTCAACAGTCCAGGGCGCGTCGAGGAGGAGGGGTCTGAGGCGGCATCAAAGGCGATGATGTCGTGAACGTCTGCCGGGGGCGGAGTGTCCGACGTCCCGTCATCCCAGCGTCGGTCAAGGCCGGAAAACTCAGATGTGACGTCGAGAGCGGGGGAGATGTCGTCGGGCAGCCGCTCCTGGTCACCCCCCGGTGGAAAAGAAATGTCGGTCGTCGTCGCTGGAGTGTCGCCCGATTGACCTGACGGATTGGAGCAATAGGAGACCGCAACCGCGCAAAGAAGAAGGAGGGTATGTAATCTTCTGGTAGACATCTGTGCCTCTTGCAGTTCGCTCCATGTTACCAACTATCAGGGTCCGGGGGAACCGTATACTCTCTGACCTATCCCCCTGCCAAAGCCCATCCAGAGCGAGTCTCAGGGCAGCATTCCATCACCCGCCAGGGAGGGCAACCCTCAGCCCCAAAAGCCCCCCCCCGTCGACCCACGGTTGGCGGACGCAACGGCCTCCGCTATAGTGGTCTCGCTTAACAGGAGGAATGCATGAAAACCATTGCCCTTATCGTCGCCCTCATGCTCCTGGCGATGCCCGCCCTGGCCCAGGACAAGTTGCCGAAGAAGGACTGGGACGAATTAATGAAAGTCTATGATGCGCGGGCGGACCTGGAAAAGCATATGGAGGCCGCTGGCGCCTCGGCCACTCTTGCCAAGATCTATCCGACAGACAAGGAATTGCAGGTCTTTTGCGCGATGACAGCATATTACTGCGCCCACAGATTGCTGAATCGCGAGAGAATAAAGAAGAAAGTGGCCCTGAAGGGAGTGACATGCGCAAAGCGCATTCTCAAGATTGACCCGAAGGACTACGATGGCCGCTTCTGGGCCTCAATGACCAGCTTCAAGTCCCGTTCAGCCGACGGCATCAAGGCCGCGCTGAAAGAAGCCAACAAGATCAAGAAATACCTCGAAGAGCTGCAAAAGGATGCCCCCGACCGTTTCGAGGCCTACATGCTTCTCGGCACCCTCTACCGCGAATTGCCGCCAGTTTTGACCTGGGGGAATCCGAAGAAGGGCCTCGAATTGCTGCTAAAGTCAGCGGAGTTAGCCCCCGATGACCCGGAAGTGTTGCTGGAACTTGCGGCAGCCTACGTCAAGGTCGGTGACAAAGAGAATGCGCGAGCGACCTACAAGAAGTGCATCGATGGCTCGAAAGCCCCAAAAAACAGAAGCTGGGAAACAGAAGACGCCAAGGCTTACGCCAGAAAGATGCTCAAGAAGTTGGAAGAGTAGAACCCTATGACCCAAACCATCCTTGTGGGCATTGATGCCGGCGGAACCAAGACCGAGTGCGTCGCATTGCGCGTCGAGGACGAGGTGTCGGTTCGGGCCGTGGGCCCCGGTTCCAACTACCAGAGCACAGGGATCATGGCGGCAGAGAAGACCTGGCACCGTCTCATCTCGATTTGCTGCCAACAGCTTGACGCGGATTTGGAATCGGTGGCGGCAGCAGGCCTGGGCATAGCCGGACTCGACCGACCCAAGGACCGGGCGGCAATTGATGCAGCCTTCGCTCGCATCTGGCCTCACGGACCGGCACTGGAGCTGGTGAACGATGCCGACCTCGCCCTGCGGGCCGGCGCACCCGAGGGAATCGGCGTAGCCGTGGTCTCCGGAACGGGCTGCAACGCCATGGGCATGGCGGCGGGCGGTAAGCGTTTCAGGGTTGGCGGTATTGGGCCAGAATTCGGTGATCTCGGCAGTGCCTCTGACATCGGAATTGAAGCTCTGAAAGCGGCCTTTCGCTCTCAGGACGACCGGGGACCATCGACTTCGCTGGTGCCCATGATAATGACCCGACTCCACCTTGAGCGACTCGACGACCTGGTTGACTTCTTCCTTGCCGATCAGGAAGGCGATGGAGACGATGGCGGATTTGATTCCGGGCGGCTGGCTGTGCTGGTATTTGAGGCCGCAGGCCAAGGCGATGCCGTATCGATTGGAATTCTGGAATGGGCAGGACGAGAGCTGAGCCTATCGGCCAGGGCGGTGGCTCGCAATCTATTTGCCCCTACCGATAAGTTTCCTTTGGTGTTAGGGGGTAGCGTTCTCCAGAAAGGAGCAACTGAACACCTGAAAGCCGCTCTCCTGGCCGATGTTCACACCGAATTCCCGGGAGCCTCTCCCATCGTGCTGCAGGTGCCTCCGGTGGCAGGAGCCTTGCTCCTGGCCAGGGACCGGCACGGGGCACTTCCCGGGGTCTCTAAACCCCTGACTTCTGCCGCGGTGCTGAAGTCCTTTCGAGGTCTGATATGAAGATTGCCGTCATCGGGGGCGGAAGCTCTTATACCCCCGAACTAATTGAAGGTCTGGCGCTTTGGAGTGCGTCGGGCGGCCCCAGGGAGGTAGTACTCTACGACCTCGACCAGAAACGAGCCGAGGTCGTTGCGAGGTTCAGCGGCCAAATGGGCCGCCATCTCCACTCTTCCCTGAAAGTCACGGTCGCCGCCACCCTGGACGAAGCCATTGAAAACGCGGCCTTCGTAGTATTGCAAATTCGGGTCGGTGGCCAGCAGGAGCGCCACAACGATATCGTCATGGGACTTAGCAACGGTCTCATTGGCCAGGAAACCACCGGTGTTGGTGGCTTCGCCAAGGCACTTCGCACCATCCCCGTCGCCCTGGATATCGCCCGGCGGGTGCGAGACCGGGCCCCTGACGCGTGGATCATAAACTTCACCAATCCGTCAGGCATCATCACTGAGGCTATCTGCCGTTTTGCGACAACGAGGTGCGTCGGGCTCTGCAACGTCCCCAAGGAGTTCCAGATGGATGTGGCCCGCCATCTAAGAGTCGCTTCCGACGAGGTCCTCCTGGACTGGGTAGGCCTCAATCACCTCGGCTGGGCGCGCAAGATCTTCGTCAAAGGTCGAGATGTTTTGCCCCATCTTCTGCAGACTCTCGATTCGGGCTACGGCCCCAAGAACATTCCCGATCTGGAGTATCCAGAGGGCTTCCTATCGGCACTGCGAATGCTCCCCTCTTCCTACGTCCGCTATTACTACCTGCCCGACGTGATGCTGGAAGAACTCAAGAACAAGAAGCAGAGCCGCGCCCAGGAAGTAATGGCCATTGAGGAAGAACTCTTCGCGTATTACGCCGATGAGAACAACTCGGTAAAACCGGTGGCCCTTACCGAGCGCGGTGGCGCATGGTATTCCCGCATCGCGGTAGAGGTGATGGAAGCCCTGGAATCGGAAACCCCCCGCAATCTCATCGTCAACACCGCAAACCTGGGAGCGATGGAAGGTATGCCCGGTGATGCCAGCGTTGAAATACCCGCAATGGTCTCCCGTGACGGCGTCAAACCCATTGCCATCGGCGAGGTGGAAGAGGCTATCCTGGGACTCATCCGGCAGGTGAAATCCTACGAACGACTGACCATTGAAGCGGCCATCGGCCGCGACGCGCAAAAGGCGCTATTGGCACTCATGAACAACCCGCTGGTGGGCTCTGCCGACCAGGCCCGAGGCGTACTGGCATCGGTCCAGAAAAGAGGTATCTTGTAGGTCCCGAGTGGAGGATTAGTGATGAGTAAGCTGGCGATCAAAGGTGGAACCCCCGTGCGAAACCGTCCATGGCCTGCGTATCCGGTCCGGAGCGATGCTGAGCGGGGGCAATTGCTGGAGGCTTTTGACATGGGCGATTGGGGCGGGTTCCCCTTTCCTCAACCCAAAACCAGGGAACTGGGGGAGAAATTCGCGGCCTATCACGATGCCAACTTCGGGGCCGCGTGTTCCAATGGCTCAATTTCCCTGGAGATCTGTCTGGCCGCGGCCGGCATCGAAGCGGGTGACGAGATCATTGTCCCTGCCACCACGTGGATCGCCACCGGAGCCGCTCCTATCCGGGTCAATGCAGTGCCGGTCTTCGTCGACATCGACCCCGACAACTACTGTATCGATTGTGATGCCGTGGAGGCCGCCATCACGCCGCGCACCAGGGCGATCATTCCGGTGCACCTCGGCTCCTCCATCGCGGACCTCGATCGGCTGACAGAGATCTGCCAGAAGCACGATTTGATCTTGCTCGAGGATTGCGCCCACGCCCACGGTAGCAAATGGCGACGCAAAGGTGTCGGTAGTTGGGGGGATTTCGGCTCCTTCAGTTTCCAGAGTTCAAAGATCCTAACCTCCGGGGAAGGTGGCCTGATCACGACCAACGATGAAGAAACCCATCAGAAGGTCCAGTCCATCATCAACTGCGGGCGAAAGGACGAGGGATACGACGGATTCGACGGTTATCTACTCGGCTATAATGGCCGCATGACCGAATTCCAGGCCGGGGTGATGCTGGCGCAACTTGCCCGCTCCGAGGAGTTGATCCGGAAAAAGGAAGAGAATATCCACTACTTGACCCATCGCATGACCGCGGTGGGTGGGCTCTACGCAGTTCGTCGTGACGTCCGGGAGACTCGGCGGGGCATTTACCAGTTCATCTGGAAGTACCGGGCAGAGGAATTCAAAGGGCTCCACCGCGACCGCTTTCTGGAGGCCCTTGAGGCCGAGGGCATCGAGTTCGATGGGATGTTTTACCCGCCCATGCCATTTCATCCGCTCTTTAACGCAAGATCAGCGCAGTGGCCCATGTTACGGGAACGTTATGGCGACGGGATTCAGGCTCCGGAAACTCTCCGGAAGTTCAGTTTCCCAGTGGGTGCGAAATTCGCTCAGGAGGAAGGCATCTGGATGCATTATCCCTTCTTGCTGGGTGAGAAGACGGACCTTGACGACATCATAAGTGCCGTTGCCAAGATCAGGTCCAACGTGGACGAATTGCTCTAGCCTGTTCGGGAGGCCTCATGGCCCGCACAACGTCACCGCCAGCCACCCTCTTTTCCGGAGACCGGCGCCACCTTTTTGTCTTTGCGCATCAGGATGATGACCTGCCATACGCTGGCCTCCTGCAACGGGCTCAACGCCATGCGCAGGTAGTCTGGGTGACCAACGGCGACGGCCTCGCACCGGCTGCCGGTATGGGTTTGGAGGAGTATGCCGATTTGCGTAACGGCGAGGCTGTGGCGGCACTGAGGATGCTTGGGTATGACCGCGGGCAGCTCCATTTCCTGGGTCACTCGGAACTCTTCTTCTATCCCCTCTTCATCGACCTTAGGAACGCTCGTGACGACGAATCTGTACCCGGTTCCATCCGGGAGCGAGCGGTCACCACGGCACAAACGATTCAGGCCTCCTTGCGTCCCCTCATCGAGGAGGCCGATGTGGTCTGGACTCTAGCCTGGCAAGGGGGCCACCCAGAACACGATTTGACCCACTATTTCACGGTGCGCACAGTACGGGAGGTAGAGGCGGCCACCGGCCGGACGATTCCCGTCTACGAATTGCCGGCCTACGAATTGACCTTCGCCGTCCCCCTGCGGTTTGCCCCATGGCACCGCAGCGAGCGCCACCGCATTACCCTCACCTCACGCGAGTTGAAACGAAAGGAGGCTGCGTTCTCGGCCTACCGTTCCCAGGCGAAACTGACTGCACTATTCAAGCGACTGATTGCTCTGTACGGCCTCATTTCCGCCCTCCGCCTCCGCCCCTTCACCTTTCGTGGCTTCGCCCGCGAAGAGGAATTCGCTCTGGTCCCAGTGGATCGCGACTACCAGAAATCCACCCACAAGTTCGAGTGGTTCGATTACATGTTCGAGGACTACGAAGGGGACTACGTGTCGTTCAGCAAATCGGTGGTCCGGTATATTAACCTGCTATAGAGTCGAGGAACTCCAGCACCAGCAGCTCCGGCAATTCGGGGTCATCGATCATGGGATCAAGGGAGAGTGCATCAATTAGTTTTTGACGGTCCTTCTCGATGGTGCCGACGACTGAGAGGTCGTTGATGATGGTCTGACGACGGCAGTATTCCTGGACCACCGCGGGGAGGGCTGGGCAGTGGACCGGGCGAGGACCCGCAGGGAGGAAGATGCCTGGCGTTTCAACGATAGCACCGTCCGGTAGTCCAGGCACCTGACCCTCGTTGGGCACGTTAATGGCCTCATCGAAGTAACCATTGCCTGTCAGTATGGCCTCGGTGAGCAACTCCACCCGCTCCGTGTCAATCCCGTCGAGGAGAGCCAACTCCTTCTCTTCAATTACGCGCCGGGCCAACTCGGCATGAGTGCGGCGCCGGGCCGAACTCCACTCAAAATCATACATCTGAATATCGTACCGTTCCCAGGTGCCCCGGGCCGGACTATGGGTGAAGGGCAAATACTCCACAAGGTGCGTATCCCCAGGCGTCGGAAAGACCCCAGTCAGCTCAAACACCTTGCGTGTAAAAGGTTCAAAACCAGCATCATATGTCCGATTAGCCTCCCGCAACATACCATATAAGCCATCGCCCCCACCCAGTTCGTGTTCCCCCCCGGGGGAACCGGTCGGTACGACCGAAGGGGGGACGCGTTGCCCCCGCCAATCAACCCGGTGCGCCCAGGTGAAGTGATTGGTCCCGCTGGCCAACAGCGCGATCTTCTTTTTGGCAGCCAGTCCGATGTGATGGTGGTGTTCAAGGGAGAGGTCGGTCCACCTGAAGCGCGGATCCTCGGGCAAATCGATCCCCAGTTTGTCGGCCAGCAGCACACCGGCCATGAAATAACCGAAGTCCAATTGGTGACAGACCCCGATGGTCTTCATTGAAGAGTAGCGGTTGAGCGCGGTGCAAATACGCGGCACCGGATTAGTGTAGTTCAGAATCCAGGCATCGGGACAGCGCTGCTCCATGATCCGCACTATCGGCATAATGATGTCGAGGTTGCGCGCCGCGTGGAAGAGGGCCCCGGGGCCACCGTTCTCCGCATAGTGGTTGATGCCGTGACGCAGTCCCCGCTCATAATCCTGTTGCCACATCTCTTCACGTTTGGCGGTGACGGATAGAACCACGACATCCGCGCCTTCCAGAGACGCAACCGGGTCAGTGGAAGCTGTGACCGAGGTTTTCAAGCCCTTCGTCTTGACTATGTACTGTCCCAGATTGCCCATGCGGTGGACGGCGTCGTGGTCGATGTCATGAAGCACAACATCCGTACCATCCAAACCCGGTGCCAATAGGAGCCCCTTCAAGGCCGCCAGCCCAAATGACATGCTACCAGCACCAACAACACAGACCTTCGCCATGATGACCTCCACAATCAATGGTCCGATATTGCCAGCCAACAATCTAAGAGGCAAGGGACATTGCCCGCCTAGCGAGGCTTTTGCGCTGTGGCACCCTGAATGTCACCCTGCAGCCACTGGATAGCAGGCAGGAGCGTTGGTGGTGAACGCCCCCCCTTGCTTGGCTCGAATACGCTCCTCGGCCCAGGGAACTACTACTGGGACTTCACGCATCGGACCCAGTCCGAACCGCACGTGTTGATGCCCTTACAATCCCAATAGCCAACTCCATACACAAAGCACGACGTCGCGTCTCCAACCCCTTGATAGTAGAATGCTCTGTAAGACTTCCCAGGTATTAGAATATCAATGTCGTCTCCACCGCATGGACCGGAAAACGCTGGATGGAGCCCACAACCGTTGTCTGGTTGCACGCAAAGGTCCTCGAGTTCGTCCAAGTTGGGAATTCGCCAACCGGTCCCAAGACCCTGGCAAAACGAGATGGCCTGATCCTTATTGGAGATTTGTTCTGGAGTCTGCCGCCAGAGATTATTCGTATCAGCATCAAGTATACTTCCGTCTCCGACATCTTGAAACCTCACTGTGGGCGAGCACTGTGCTTCCTCACAGGTCTGTCCAGCGGGACACTGGCCACAGCTTTCTCCACAGACCGGGTCAGGCCCACACTCAAGGTTAGAACAGTTCATATCCGCCGGGCAGGTAGGACCTCCCTGCACACACTGTCCGGACTGGCAGCTCTCGCCCCCGCTGCATGTCCCGCACGACTCGCCGCACACCGGGTCAGGGCCGCACTCTTGGCCGGAGCAGTCGGAAGAGCAGGAGTCGCACCCGATGCCAATGATGTGCAACTCAGCAAAGACGACGCCCAACTTGCTCTTGTCCTGCCAATCATAGAATCGGACCCGGAGTTTGGTATCGTCTTGAACGTCCTGCATATTGAAACCCTCTTCGGTTGCTTCTATCAGCTTCTTCGACAGAGCGAACGGTCCCATTCCGGCGATTTCCGAAGAATCAATGGCGATGCTGAAAGCTTCGGCACCAACGCCAGCGAGCAGAATAGAGGTTGCTATTGAGCCCAAAGATAGACTTGCTTGCGCCTGCTCGCTCCAGAAGCCAGCGATCTCCTCAGGTGTCTTGCAGTACTCTCGGAAGTCCCCGTTGACATCAAGCACATCCGTGTTGTGGAAAACCCCGATCTCATAGGCCGATTCGATAAACTCCACCTGTGCGTATGTGATTGAAGCTATAGCGACCACGAGCCCTATTGTAGCCATAACTAAAAGAGGCTGTTCCTGCTGCTCGATCGCATCTGCCTTCCCGGCCAGGTTAGCCAAATCACTCGGCGTGCCGACGAATATGGCGGAACTGTACTGCTTTTCCGGATCCGAGATGAAGATAAACGAGACCCCAGAGTCGTCTTCCGAATAGTCCACGACCATGCCACCCACCGGACTGCCATTTTCGTCCCTGACCTCGATCTGGTATTCGACGGCAAGCTCTTCACTCGCAATTACTGTCTTTCCGTCATTGTCCGTGTGAACTCCTGTAATTCCACCGCCGTGGATCGTCGCATTTACGCTCGACTCGACCCCAGCGCAGTCTGCTGGACACGTAGAGGGAGTCTCCCCCGCCTCGCAAAAACCATCGCCACACGTCTCGCCGGTGCCAATGTCACCAGAATCACGGCACGAGGGAAGAAACGCGGCTGCAACCAGAATCCACATACTAAAACGAATACTCGCCATCTTCATGTCTATCTCCATAATGAGTGCCAGATGAGAGTATCGAATTCGGTCAACGCGTCAACCTAATTCAATCGACGAGACCGGACATGAGTCATTGAGCGCTGCACCCTTGCCTACCCACCAGATACTTGCTCCCCGCGCGCATGTTCGTGTACGGTTAGCTTTGGAAGCGGACCTTACGAGGGGAAACATGCAAAGGATTTTCTACTGGGGCGTACTCGTTATCTGGCTTGCTGCGTGCGGAAGTGACAGCTCAGGCGAATCCGACCTCTATTTCGCCTCTGGCGACGCAGTATTGATGCCCAATGGCGATGGCACTGGCGGTGTCCCGACCGATACTTCTGGCCAGGACGGCGAGGCTGAACCAGACGGGGGCGTGGACTCCGACAATGTCCTCCCCGACGGGAAGTGCCAGCCTGATTGCACCAACAAGACGTGCGGAAGCGACGGCTGCGGTGGCGAGTGTGGAGCCTGCCCCGAGGACTATCACTGCGATGCGAATTTCATCTGTACGCACGACATTTGCGTTCCCCAGTGTGATGACAAAGAGTGCGGAGATGATGGCTGCGTCGGAGTCTGCGGCACTTGTCCGCTGGGACACGACTGCCTCGCCGGGCAATGCTCCTGCGAACCCGACTGCTTCGGCAAGGATTGCGGCCCGGACGGCTGCGGTGGCAATTGCGGAGAGTGTGGCGGTGGCCTCGACTGTGATGCCGGCAAGTGCATCTGTATTGCCGATTGCAACGGTAAGGAGTGCGGTGATGACGGTTGTGGCGAGAGTTGCGGCAGTTGCACTGCGCCTAAGTCCTGCAATGGTCTTGGCCAGTGCGAAAATCTCTCTTGCCAGACTCAGGGGACGCTGGTTTGTAACACCTCGATTCCCGGCGACACCACCGGCCTGTCCAACAACTTCGACAGTTACGGGTGTGGCTTCGATGCCAGCGGTCCGGAAGCCCTCTACCAGTTTGCGGCAGAGACGCCAACCTACATTCAGGTTGAATTGGAAGAACCCGGCGCCAGCAAACACAACGTGTACGTGATCAAAGGCGACTGCAACCCAAATGTCTGCGTCGAAAACGACTTCGATACGGTTTCCTGGACCGCCCAACCAGGGGAGTCGTTCATCTACTCGGTGGATGGCTATCAGGCGACCTTTGGGACCTTCACTCTCCATGTCACATGCATCGATGCCGGCAACTGTCCATATGGGAAGATCCCTGGCTGCAACGATGGCCAATGTCAGTGGGGACACTGGTTGGGCGATGACATGTGCACCAAGGAATTTGATTGCGAAGAGATGAACTTCGACAATGGCGATTGTGAGTAGGAGGTTGACCGTGATTCGTCTCTTTCTTTGGGCCGCACTACTCCTCGCCGCCGCTTGTGGGACTTCTGGCGAATCGAGCAACCTCCCCGTTGCGGGCGACACCTGCAGCGAGGACCAGATTGGTTTCAAGACCTGTGGTCAAACCGCATCTGGGAGTTCCGCGGTACTGAGCTGCCTGCTCGTAGGCGTAGACTATCTCTGGGTGGCCACGAAAACCTGCGCCGACGGCTGTGCCAAAGCCCAGTGCGTCGACCCCAACGCTACCGATACTATCGCCACCGACGGCCGACCCGCATCCGACGCTCACTCTGACACTGCACAGGATGGCACCGGCGGTACCGAGACGGATGCGCCTTCCGGTTGCACCCCGGGCCACACTACCTGCCTCGACGGCACGACCCAGGGAACTTGCAACGACGAAGGAACCGATTACGACCCCAGCCCATGTCCCGCAAATACTGGGTGCGAGGGCGGTCAGTGCAAGGAGCAGACTTGCACGCCTGGGGAACCGAAGGGCGAGTGCTTCAGTTCTACCGAGTATCTGGTCTGTAGTGATGGTGGAACACTCTGGGACCCTGCTTCGTGTGAGCCACCACTGACCTGCTTCCAGGGCGATTGCGTCGACTGGGAATGCAACCCTGGCGAGAAGATATGCAAGGGACTTTCCACCGTCCAGGAATGTGTGGAAGGTGTGGGCGGCAAATGGCAATGGCAGGATGCCGAAGCGTGCCAGAGCGGCCTTTGCAAGGAAGGGGAGTGCGTTGGTGCGTGCGACGTCAATCTCAAGCTCAACACCTACCTCGGCTGCAACTACTGGGCAGCGGACCTGGACAACATCGAAGGTGGCCAGCAGGAAGCGGTCGGACTCGTGGTGAGCGCCCCCGGTGCTGGGACCGCGGCCGATGTCACGATTACCAACAACTACACGGGGGAGAAGTTGAGTTCTGCCGAACTCGGCGGTGCTCCCATGGTAGTTCAGCCCGGTTCACTAGAGATCTATCTGCTACCTGTCTTCCATGACCTCGATGGCTCCATCCACACTAACCGCACATTCAAGATCGATGCCACCCAACCGGTCACCGTGCACCAGTTCAATCCCCTCGTCGGCGACAACGTCTACACCAACGATGCTTCCCTGCTACTACCCGACTACGCCGGAGGGGAAGAGTATCTGGTCATGAGCTGGAAGCTGAGAACCTGGACCTCCACGCTGCGCGGGTTCTTTACGGTAATAGCCACCCAGCAAGGACTTACGCAGGTAACGGTAAAGGCTGCGGCAGGAATCATTGCCGGAACCGGAGTTCCCTCCATGAGCCAGGGACAAACGCAACTCTTCACTCTCTCGCAGGGAGACGCATTGAACCTGGAAGTAACTGGCAATGAGGGGGCAGACTTGACCGGCACACGAATCACATCTGACCGTAAGGTGGCTGTATTTGGCGGCCATGAGTGTGCCAACATTCACATGAGTTACGAACGCTGTGACCACATTGAGTCCCAGCTCTTCCCCCTGGCCACCTGGGGTACGGAATACATCGGAGATCCATTCCACAAGCGCACCGACAGCCACACTGATACGTGGCGAATTCTGGCCGGTGAAGAGAACGTTACAGTTACCCTCGACCCACCGGTGGCCGGCCCCTTTGAACTGAACAAGGGTGATTGGGTAGAATTCGACGGTGCAGAACCCTTTGTGGCCTCCGGAACGGGCAAGTTCTTATTAGGACACTACCTCCAGAGTTGCAACTACCCGGGCCACGAGGTGTTTTGTACTGACTTCGCTGGAGACCTCGGTATTGGCGACCCGGCTTTTACTCTCTCGGTCCCCGTTGGACAGTACCTCGATGAGTACGTATTCCTGACGCCGGACGGCTATACGGAAGACTATGTCAACCTGGTCTTTGCGGAAGGGACATCGGTCCTTGTTGATGGGCAACCACTTACACAAACACCGATATCGGTTGGTTCCGACTCCATGAAGATGGTGCAACAACCCCTCGTCAGCGGGGTCCACAGCCTATCCGCAGATGGTCCCGTCGGCGTCACAGTATATGGCTATGGCTGCCACGTTTCCTACGCCTATCCTGGCGGTCTGAAACTGAGCGAATTGTAGAGCAGGGAGGAAGTTGATGAATCGATTAGTTCCCGTTGCACTTCTGGCGCTGGGTTGGTGGCTCCCGGCTTGCGTCTTCTTGATTCCCGGAGGGAAGCACAGTCTGGTGCAGCAGAAGGTGGAAGTCGAGGAGAAACTCATCGTTGAAAAACCGCCGGCACCATTGCCCGAGGGTCAGCAAGTGACGGTTATCAACTCCGTCCAGAAACTGCCCCCCGGCCTCTTCTACCACTCCGGGCGCGACAAAAAGAAGCTATACGCCCTGCCCGACTACCCCTCCACCGAGGCTCCCCACGTGGTCATCGGCGCATTGGCTTGGAAGGGCGGGCGTTACGGCACCGTCCCGGAGGCGATCAAGACTCGCGCCGCGGCGTGGGGAGGAGAAACGCTCTTTTGTCCCCCCAATAGCGGATTCTGCTACGTCGTCAGGGTCTCACCAAGGCCCCCAGAAGTGGGCTATCCGGGATTCGAAGAATTGCTCGCCCAGGAAGCTGGCAACCATGGCAAGTACAAACCAGACAGCCGCCCGGTAAGGGTCGATTTGCGATCGGCCAAACCAATCCCCTTTGAGACAACCCCCTCCTACTGCTACGTACTGCTCTTTGCCATGGATTCCACCGCCAACCTGGTGGCCGCACGCACCGGCCTTTACGGTGAGGCAAAGTCCAACGATTCGCTCATGAGCAATCGCTCACTGGCGGCCGTAGAGGAAGTTACCAGCCCCGAAGGCATCAAGATGAAAGCTCCCTTCAACGGGCCCTACGCACACTTCCGGTCCTTTTCGCAATCCCTCGGGTGTGCAGCCGGGGATAGCAAGGCCACCATCCAATTCCAGGCTGCCGGACGCAGCACTGACCTGGGTACTGGAACCGCCTTCGTTCAAATCCTGGCCCGCAGAATCTCGAAGAAGGAACTGAAGCGGAAGAGCGAAGAACATCGAAAGGCATTGGAAGAGGCCAAACGAGCGGCGGAAGAGCAGCGCCGCATCGAAGAGAAGCGGCGGCAGGAGGAGGAAGCCCGCCGCCAGCGCGAACGGCAAGAGGCAGACCGTCGCAAGGCCAACCAGCGAAAGAGCGCGAGCAACAACTCGGCCACCAGCAACTACTCCCTCTCCCTCAAGAATAACTGCCCGAACACAGTGCGTCTCTTTATCGGCAAAAAGCCCAAGTACGGCAGCGGAAAATACACAACGGTCTCCTCCAACTCCATCTCTTCATACTCGGGATTCGCGCCGCAGGGTTCTGGATCGTGGACAAATCGGACAACGGCATCAGTTCCTACACGGCCACCGGGGGCCGTCACAATGTACAGATCACGCGTAGCTGCAGCGGATTCGCTACGCGATAGCGGATTACGGAGGGACCATGAGGACACCCTGTATCTGGCTCCTTGCATTCTTGATGCTGGCCTGTGCCACCACGGGAAGACCGACTCCAGAAGCTGCACCGGAAGAGAACACTACCGCCACCGGGAAGGTTGAGGCGGAGCGGGAAGAGACGACTACCTCCACCGGGAAGGTTGAGGCGGAGCGGGAAGAGACCGCTACCTCCACCGGGAAGGTTATGGTGGAGCGGGAAGAGACCACTACCGCCACCAGGAAGGGCGAAACGAAACCGGAAGATAGGGCCAGGACCGCAGCCACCGCGGAGGAGGGACTCGAGGAGAGCTTCTACTTTGTCCATTGCTTCGATGGCCAGGCATGGATCCTCCTGGACGGAGACGCACACCTCCTGGTTGAAGAGTCCGCCCTGCAATCCCCCGGTACCGACGTCGCCATGATGACGGGCACCGAAGATGGATTTGTCGTCGCTGAAGCCCTCTCATCCGTCGCCCTCAAGCGCGCGGCCACGGTGCTCGGAGGAGGACCCCGATTCAGGGTCTTCAACGGACCCGATGCGGTGACGGTGGCCACTGCCGGGACCCCTCAACTGGTAGGGCGGGTCGTGCCACACTTTGGCGTAGTGCAGGAGTGGTCTGAACAGGGGATTGAGCCGGAAAGCAAGGATGGTCTGCCGGCGAGACAGGACCTGCGCAATACGGCTGCCATGCATCTCATGGCCCCCCTCGAAGTTCCATGTCACGACCAGATCTTCTACTGGGCACGGCCCGAGGGGCTGCCCCTACCTGCAGTACAGTCCTTTCGCGAAGTCGGAGCCGACGCCGAGGAGCATTGGTCTGACAAGACCCAGCAACTGCCCATCTGGGCCGACGTTGCCGCACGTATTAAGGCAGCCTACGACGAACAGGGTGAGAATCTGCCGCCACCCGATCAGCAGGTCTTCGAATGCTCGGGATCACTGCCCATCGCCCCTTTCGAAGACGGCTGTTTCCACGTGCAACTGCATGTCGGCACTACCATGTGTGGCATGGGCCCCGACGAAGTTCTTCTTTCTGTCTTGTGGGCAACGGGCGACTCTTCGCCGAGGTTGATTGAAGAGCGCCACAGTCCGTTGGAGCCTCTTCTCGTCGGCGATTTCGATGGCGACGGTCAAAGCGAAATTGTGGCCCGCACAGATTCCCTGAGCCGCACCGTCGAGTTGCTCCGTATCGAAGGGGCCGGTCTGGTCTCCGTGAAGTCTACTTCGATTACCTACGCAGATTGCCCTTGCTAACGCATGCGTGTATACTCTGGGCCGGCTGAGCGAATGTGAGGTGTGTCAGTATGAAGTGGTGGCGACTGTACGTCATGTCGACTGTTCTCATTGTCTTGCTCTGCGCCTGTGCCAAGACCTCTACCATTGAGACTTTTGGCGACGCAGACACAAGGAAGACCGCCGACGTCCCCGAGGAAGATACCCATATCATTATCGGGGGCGACGACCTGCCGCTGGTGGACGCGTTCAAGGACACAGGCCTGGATTGGGGAAGCGACACCCCTCGGGATGAGGACATTCTCGACCTGGTTTTCGAGGTGCTGGACACAACGGACTCCACCGACTTGCCTGATATTGAAGAGCCCGACCTTATTGATACGGTTGACCTCACTGAGATCATCCCCGACATCCCCGCAGAGTTACCCGATTGTACCCCGCAATGTACCGGCAAGGTCTGTGGAACGGATGGCTGCGACGATGTCTGCGGTTATTGCGCCTACGGCGAGATCTGCTCCCCTGAAGGCCAATGCGTGGTCGACATCTGCCCCAAACAGTGCGAGGCGGAGGTAGATGGAGAGACCATTCCCAAGGAGTGCGGCATTGACGGTTGCGGTGGCTACTGTGGCTTCTGCGTCACCGAAGGAGACTTCTGCGGCAACGACGGCTTCTGCTACGGCGGGGCCTGCGAACCCGACTGCGACGGCAAGGCCTGTGGCCCCGACGGCTGCGGCAGCACGTGTGGGTTCTGTCAAGCGCTCGAAATGTGCAACGATGATAATGATTGTGTTCCCCACCCGTGCGGCGATGTCACCTACAAAGGCAAGTGCGACAACAAGTACCTGCTTCTGGAATGCGTCGAAATGGCCATCAAGGAGACCATGTGCAAGTCACAACCGGGCAAGATGTGCGGTTGGGATGAGGCGATTGGCACCTACACCTGCGTGGAAGAGACGGAGTGTGTTCCGGAATGTGCCTTCGATGACGGTAGCCCGAAAGAATGCGGGCCAGATGGCTGCTGGGGAACGTGCGGCATCTGCCCCGAAGGTTGGGGCTGCGGCGGCGGACTCTGTCTCCCGGCCGAGGGTGGAGAATGTGCCTGGATCGATAGCACGGTGAAGACCTGCGTGGAGCACGCCAAATGGTTCTGCTCAGCAGACCTACTCTACAGCTATGACTGTATGGTGCAGGAAGAGAAAACCTGTGCGTGGGATCCTAAAGCCAACTTCGGCCTTGGCGGCTACGACTGCGTACCCTTGTAGCCGATAATGGAGCGAACCATGAAACGGACGCTGTGCCTTACAGTTCTCCTGTCATTCACCCTCCCGCTGGTCCAGTGCGGCGGGGGCGACAAGGTGGAAGCTGACTACCGATATCTGGCCGACCTTGTGGCCGATACTCCAAACCTTCCAGAAGTTCCAAACCACATCTTCGACCTGATCACCGATAGCCCCCAGGACATCAAGAAGGAAGCAGTCGTCCTGCCCGATGGCAAGGTGATTGAGGTCGAAGACATCGTGAATGACGAAGTGACTCCCCCCCCGGACGTTGTCGACGACGGGGCCTGCAAGCCGCAGTGCACCTTCGAGGATGGTTCGCCCAAAGCATGTGGCCCCGATTTCTGCGGCAGCATTTGTGGTTTCTGCGAGCAAGGATTCTCCTGCGTCGAACATCTGTGCGAGGAGTACTGCGAGCCACAGTGCACCACGCCTGACGGCAAACCCAAGAGTTGCGGACCTGACGGCTGCTACTCCACCTGCCCTCCCGGGTGCGATGCCGATTTCTCATGCGGCGACGACGGTCTCTGCCACCCCGATTGTGACCACGACGCGAAATGCGAAGGAAAGCAGTGTGGTCCGGACGGTTGCGATGGAACCTGTGGCTCCTGCGGCATTGGCGAGCTCTGCAACGAGGAGAGCGGACAATGCTACCCCCACCCGTGCGGCGACGTCCCGGAGAAAGGAAAGTGTACTGACGAAAACGTCCTCCTTGAGTGTATCAATGACGAACTGGTAGAAACCTCCTGCCCCGGCATGGGCGAAGACTTCTATTGCAAATGGGATGGCCCCACCCAGAAGTTCATCTGCTCCGAAGGCTGCGTGCCTAACTGCAAGTTCCCCGATGATGCCCCCAAGGAGTGTGGCTATGACGGTTGCTACGGAGTCTGCGGCAACTGCACCGAGGGATGGCCCTGCGAGGCTGGATCCTGCTACCCCGCGGCCGGAGCCGCCTGTGGCTGGATCCCCGAGACCGGGAATTGCATTGAAACGATGCTCTGGTTCTGCAACGGCGGCAAGCTCTACGTCGATGATTGCGAAGCCAACGGTATGGCATGCGGATTTGACACCAATACCGGCAAATACAAATGTAAATAGACCCCTTCCGGGGAGGATGCAATGAAGAACAGTGGCTCCAAAACCTGGCTGCTCTGCGCGTTTGCCTTGCTCATTGGGTCCTGCTCCGGCGACGGCAAGACGGTAGCCGAAGAGGGCGATGCTCTATTTGCGAAGCCGGATGGTGGCACAGTCCTGGCCGACGCCAAAGACCCAAATGAACCCGAGGAAGACATGAGCTTCCCCGACCAGAAACGCTTCCCTGACAATCCCTTTCAAGCCGACCTGATACCACCAACTGGCGGTCTTGGTGCTCCCTGCAAGCAAAACTCCGACTGCAACAGCGGCTTCTGCGTGCCCTCAGACATCGGCGATATTTGCACTGTCGTTTGCATCGACGATTGCCCTGAGGATTGGGTTTGCAAGGGCGTGCCATTTACCGACCCCGACGTCATCTTCGTTTGTATGCCCAACATGGAGATGGTTTGCGAAGTCAACGGTGTTTGTGACTCTGGCGTGACTGAAGATGAAGTCTGCGGTAATTGCGGTGAGCGTACCCGGAGTTGCAAGGAGAACTGCCAGTGGGGCGAATGGTCCAACTGCTTCGGCGAAGGGGAGTGCGTTGCCGGGAGTCATGACGAGGCGATCTGTGGCATGTGCGGACTCAGAGACCGGGACTGCACAGACCAATGTACCTGGAGCGACTGGTCCGGCTGTTCTGGCGAGGGTGAGTGCATCGCCGGCGACCAGGAAACACAGCCCTGCGGCATCTGTGGATTGTCAGAGCGCACTTGCACCGATGGCTGCGGTTGGAGCGATTGGGGCTCTTGCGAAGATGCCGGTCAGTGTGAGCCGGGAAGTAGCGAAGAGGAAGAGTGCGGCATGTGTGGTACTCACTTACACATCTGCACAGAGCAGTGCCTTTGGAGCGAATGGAGTGAATGTTCCAACGAAGGAAACTGTTCCTCCGGTGAGGTAAAAACTCAGGACTGCGGCAACTGCGGCACCCAGGAGCAAACCTGCACAGATGCCTGTGAATGGAGTGCCTGGGGAGCTTGCGAAAGTGAGGGGGAATGCAGCCCCGACGACGAAGATACTGAAGCGTGTGGTCAGTGTGGAATTCGGATCCGGGAGTGCGCCGAGACCTGTGAGTGGGGCCAGTGGAACAACTGCATAGAGTCGGGGCAATGCTCACCTGGCGAGAAGGAAACTGAGCCGTGCGGCGATTGCGGCACCCGGGAACGCACCTGTACCAATAGCTGCCAGTGGAGTAACTGGGGCTCATGCCAGGGCGAAGGCCCATGTTCTCCCGGCGACCAGGATTCTGACCCTTGTGGCAACTGCGGTACCAAGAGCCGCACCTGCAATAACTTTTGCGACTGGGGTTCATTCGGTAGCTGTGGCAATCAGGGGGTCTGCTCGCCCGGTGCCAAAACGGGATGCAATCTCTGTGGAACTCAGACCTGTACTGGAAGCTGCTCCTGGGGGTCGTGCAATCTGGGCGTCGTCGACGGCTACGAGCAAAACGACTCCGCTGGGGCGGCATACACTCTTCCGGGCATCACCGACCAAAGCGGCAATGACGCCACGATTACCGCCAACATCAACCCCTCCGGGGATGACGACTACTTCAAGATTCACATTGAAGACAAAGCCTTCGCAGCCATCGATCCAAAGTTCACTCTGACCGTTCCGAGTGGACAGACATACAAGCTCTGCGTCACCTACGACTGCGATGAGAACAGCAAGTCCTTCAGCCAATGCAAGACCATCACGGGAACGAAGAATATTTCCCTCGACGTGGGCGGCTGCGAGAATGTTTTTCAGGGGGACGATGACTCAGGCACTGCCGCAATAAAGATCGAACCGCTCTCCTCCGGTTCATGCTCGAACTACACGCTGAAGGTAGAAGCGTAGTCTTCGACGACCGGGCACCGTGAACCACCCACACCCGTCCCTACAATGTTACACCGGCTTGGGCGAAGACAGCAGGTCCAAACGAGATACCACTAGTCAGCGACAGCGGGTAGAAAAGCACCGCGTTGAGGTAGAGCGCCTCATGCCTGAATTCTGCGCCCGCCCCCACGGGTACTACCGGATAGCCGAAGTTGTCTGGCGGGTCGTCAAAGTGTTCAGGGTCATCAACCCAGGTCTCTCTCATCTTGTTGCTACGCAGCGCCTCAAACCCAATTAGCCCGTAGATCGAGAAATTGGAGTCTAGTCGTGTGCCTCCCTCCAAGAACAAACCGAAATGAGGGACGTTATCGGGCCTCGACTCACCGTCTATTTCCTGGTTGAATCGGGCGATGCCCATTTCAACCGCCAGCGAGAAGAAGCCGGGATCATCAATCTGGAAATTGAAACGGGCAGAGGGGCCGGCCGACCACGCGACCAATGAGCCGTCATGATCCGAGAACTCATCTACGCAAACGTTACAGCGCTTCGCCCAGTCGAGACGCGCAAACCTTGCAAACAGACCTAGCTCCACCCACCGAGAAAGTGCCGCAAAAAAGGAGCCCCCAGCCTGAAACTTAGGAATCCAGATTCCCGGCGCATTGCCGAGGCAATCCTCCGATGTTTGTGGCCCCAACACGAGGGCAGAATTTAACTCGCCAGCAAGTCGGATTTCCCCCTCGGCTAGCGGACTGCCAGTGCGAGACGGGACGTAGGGGCCAATCCCAAAGCCGGTGCGGTCCACTTTGCGCAACACCGGGCCACACCCGGTCATCAGCACCGCCGCAACCAATCCGTAAGCGACCACTCGCCCCATCAAACCACCCACATTGCCATTTCGCACGTTGTTGAGAAATCAGGGTACTGAATCGCGGCGGGCGAGTCAAAGGAGGGGACCGTGGGTGTTGCGAGGCGGGCGCCCGGCCGGACGCCCCTACAGGCGAAACCGGCATTGCGGACCGTGATTTACGGGTTTGTGCCACCTTTCGCGCACCGCCCCATCCCACTGGATACGAATCCATCCGATGCCAGATATTTCATCTTTCGCTTTGGGGTGGTCAGTGCTCTGACGACGCGGCCCACAGCTCGGCGCCCCAGGCGCCCGCAGCGGGTACCGCTGCGGTCGTTGATGAAGGTCGACGCAGTGTTATCGAGGCAACGGCGGACAAATACTGCGTCGACCGACATCTCCAGAACACCGCTTCCCCTTCCACCAAATGCGACGAGCGAAGCATGGCCTGGAAAGGCCATCAATCACTTGCCAACCGCGCAGATCTTACTGCCGACCCCACCCGGGACACCAGGCATTGCTACATAGAGTGTTCCGTCCGCTCCGACAGCGGGCGAACCATATGGAGTTGCAGGAACAACGCTCGTCCACAGATCATTACCATCACCGTCAACACATTCCAGTCGTCCGGATTCAACATTCTGCGGAGCAACACCAAAGCAAACATTCCCCTCGGAATCGACCACTGGCACGGTCGAGATCGGCCCACCAGAAGCTTCCCCAAATTGGTCGGACCAAGCGGTCTTGTGAAACCACTTCAGTCCGCCGTCCTGGACGGCGTAAAGTCCGTCGGTCCCGCCCACTATTAGCGTATAGTCTGGTGCCAATGCGGGGGGGGTACGTAGCTCAGCATCCAGATCCAGGGACCACAGGAGTTCTCCGCCGGTTTCAATTGCGTAGACTTCTCCGCAGTCAGCAGCCCAGAATGATGCCGATGCGGAGCGTTGCTTGGCCACGCCCAACATCTGGCATGCAGGAGACGTTTCGAGCTTCCAATTCACGATGACCGAGTCGTCATACACTATGATGTTGCAAGCATATCGATTATGGGCAAACTCCCAGTTCCAGCACCCTACCAAGAGAGAGGCGTCAAGGGCAAGCACTCCACTGAAGCCGCCTGTCTCGATGGAAGCCGAATTCACCAACTGGCCGTCTTGGCTGATTGAGAAGTAGATATCTTCTTCGGAATCTCTGACAAACAGATTGTGGTCGAGCACAATCGGGCCGCCAAGCGGATAGCCGGTTTCCAACTCCCATTGCTGAGTCCCGTCGGGAGTAAATGCGAATAGCTTCTGTCCAGGCACAAATACCGTGCCATTTTTGCCAACTGCAACGGAGGCCGCCATACCTGCGTAGGAACTCTCCCACAACAACTCGCCGTCCGGATCCAGGGCCAGCAGCGCAGCGTTCCTGGCAGCATAAATGGTCCCATTCTCACCAATGGCCGGGGAACTCATCGAGTACCCGTCAGATTCGTAGCACCAACGGATATCCAGAGCAGCAAATGCGGCTCCGCTAACCGATGCCCCGCCGCTGCACCCCCTGTACATTGGCCAAGGTGAATCAGGGCTTGCGCCATGGCTGCTGCCACACGCAGCTTCCTGCAAATTGTGGCACTTCCCGAACTCGCATGTCCAACCAGATCCGCACTCTCCGCAAGAACCGCCGCAACCGTCATCACCGCAGATAGCCGACTCGCAATGCGGTGTGCAATGGCAGAGGTCGTCGCTACCGCACTCCTCGTATTGATAGGCGGTGCACTCGCCACATGACCCGCCACAGCCGTCGTCTCCGCAGTCCTTCCCATCGCATTGTGGGGCACACTCACATTGACCGGCGACGCACACTTGTCCATCGCTACAGGTGCCGCAAGTCTCACCGCAGTTGTCATCGCCGCAAAACTTCCCGTCACAATCAGGTTGGCAGACGCATTGGCCGCTGATGCACGTCTCCCAGGATAGGCAATGGACCCATGATTCACACTCGTCAGAAGAGCTTTCCTTAGGGCTTTCCGAACATGTTGCCAATAGCGCGGCTGAAAGAAAGACGGTTGCCAATAGGGCTTTCAAGGTCATTCTTCGCTCTAGCATGCTTCCCCCCTGCGGTGCAATTCCGCCCCCGTGAAGAAATCATCATGGAATCAATCTTGACCCCTATAGGCGAGACTATCGGCCGATGCACTGACGGTCAACCGTTTCCCCCCTCTTCATTTGCACTGATGTCTCCGCTAATTGAAACAGCACGGGAATGGTTTCAATTCTGCTAGATGTTGGCAAGAACCAGGGTGGGAAGCGTGGAATTCCTCGAGGCAGCGGAAGTTATTGACGAAGTTGAGTGGAGGGAATATTGTCGAGACAGGATTACTGGCCACTAAGATGTATGTGTCGACCAGTACCGTCGCCTATGGGTGGTAGAATTCATCGGGCGCAACAACGCGCTCTGCCCCGACCCGGGGAGAGCGACAACAGTTCTTTCTGGAACCTTGTTCGCTAAGAACGTCTTTGTCAGGAGCGTAACGAAATGAGGACGAGCAGGCGCACGGCCATTTCTTTGGAGGGTGTTCTCCTAGGACTCGCAATTCTAGTCGTTCAACTTCAAGCCTGTGAGGGTGCTAAGCCGACCCCCTCTATCCGACGCAAGTAGCGATGGTCCAACTACTGCTGATACCCAGTACGCCGGAGATGGCCCCGTCGATGTAGTTGCCGTCGACCGAGGCATAGGTGATGACACGTCAGGTGCTTTGGGCGACATCGGCATTTTCGACAACGTTCAAACCGACGGCGTGACCAACGAAATCAATACTCCAACAGAGGTTGGATATGCTGACCTAGAGATGGAGACGCAAGGCGAGGTCGTTGACGTGGTTGTAGCTATTCTCAATCCCGTTGAGGGGGCAACAGTTTCAGGCACTGTTGCTATCGTGGCCACAGCAGGAGGAGATGCTGCAGTCGATGAGATGGAGTTTTCCGTTGACGGGGAGAAACTTGGACTGGATTCCACCCCACCATATCAACAGCAGTGGGAGACCACGGATTATGCAAATGGCGGGTACCTTATAGCGGCTACAGCTTACTCGGGTGAGAGTCCAGTGGCCGAAGCGACCATCATCGTTGTTGTTCTCAATGAGGAAATGCCCACTGATTCCTCTCCGACCGTTGTGTTCACCTCCCCTCTCGATGGCAGCGAGGTTCACGGGACGGAGTTTCTTGAGGTTGAGGCATCGGACGACATTGGCGTAGTTGAGGTGCAGTTTTTCGTAGATGGTGGGATAATCGAAACTGATACCAACATTCCATTCAATGCTTATTGGGACACCGGTGATTTTGCTCCGGGTCCCCATTCGTTGGCGGCGATTGCGACGGACACCTCTGGGCTGACAGGTAGCCATCAGATTGAGGTCAGCATTTCGGACCCGGGAGGCGATTGCTCTGCCGGGGCATGTTCTAACGCCGAAGACTCTAAGCTCCTTTCAACTCCCGAGAAGAAGGAGCAGGTTTCGGCGATTTCAATTGACTGCGGCATAGGGTGCCTTGGTGAAGAGGCTGTCGAGGCTTGCGCCGTTTCTTGCATCGTTGAGGACGCAGGTCTCTCTTCAGAATGTTCAGAATGCTATGCTAGCTTGGTTGGCTGCACGAAAGATAACTGTTTGGCAGAGTGCCTGATGGACCCGTCAGGTTTGGCATGTCTGAACTGCCAGACCGATGCCGGGTGCACTACCGACTTCTGTGTCTGCTCAGGCATAGAATGGCTGTAGCTTTCGGCAAATCGTTGCTACTGCGGCAAGCCCAAATAGATTGACGAAGGGAGACCGGAGCGGCTTGCGCCGGAAGTGAGGGAAACGTGGAAGACGAAGGCGAAGCGGCTGCTTGAGACAGTGCCTGAAGGACACATGGTGTGACGTTATTGCAGGAGCATCTGGTGACGGTGCGAAAACTGTTGGCTGATGTGCGGGAGAGTGGTGGGTAGAGGAGGATCAACGATCACCGTACATCTTCTGTTCAAGGTGGTCCCAGACCAGCTCGCTCGCTGGTAGTTGCTCCGTCAACTCAACGGTGACTTTGAACGGGGAGAGAAGGGTATCGGCAATGGCGAAGAGGAGGGGGTCCGAGACGAGCACCAGGAAGGGGAGTCGGGGCTGGGAAAGAAGCATCTTTGCCAACGTGGTGGCAAGATTGATAGGATAGTCGTCGGGCCCCATGGATTCCACAGTAAGGGCCATTCCCGTCTTGTGGTCGGTCAGGAGGAGTGACCGGGGGTAGAATCCCCGCTCCGTCTCGCTCTCTCTTACGAGGCCGGGCAGAATGGCGTGCGCCACCTCGACGATGAGGCCCCGCTGTTTCTTGCGGCCCTGCAACTGGGCAATTTCCTCTTCCGGGGCGGAGACATGGACCTCTGGCGGAGGTTCATATTTGTTCCAACACTCTTGCCAGGTCGCATTAGCATCTTGGTAAAGGGTGAGGACCTGCCCTTTTCGGGTGGGACCGTGGAGGACCGCAGGGTCGTGGCGGAAGCGTTCGATGAGAGGCAGAGATAGCTCCAGGCACTGGGTCAGAAAACATATGTCCTGACCATCAGGAATCCATGGTTCCCAGCCGGGTTCTCGGCGGCTGAAGTCGGGCCGCATTTGAGGACCGGCGAACTCTAGCCCCAATTCCTTGGCCTTGCGGATGCTCCAGGGAGAGGTCTCGGCAAGCTCTTCGAAGGAGACGGTGAGGTAGTCGAGGTCCAGCCCCTTGGTGATGTAGTCCATCCTGGAAAGGTCAGGGTCTCCGTCGAGGACGTCGCAAAACCCCTTGTAGCCCCGTCCTCCCAGGTAGATACCGAGGGAGAAATGCTCCCCGTTGCGGCCAGTCACGGAGCAGTATCCGACGCGCCCGCCGTTGGGCTCGACTACTGCAAAGAGGTCCTGATCCCACAGGTACTCCCAGGGGGCAGCGTCCCGAAACACAATGGCCCGTTCGAAAAGCGCCATCCACTGCTCCAACGTGGCCTCTTGCTCTGGTTGCCTGCTCATGGCTTCTCGCTCCTGTAGTTGTGCAGTGCCCTCGACCCCCGGTAGTCCTCACGCTCTACCCGAAATTCGGCGGGCAATTCGTGGACGCTTCTGCGTCGTGCCGAGCAATTCCATCTTAGCCCGATAACCTCGCACCTTCAATCGGGGAGTAGCTTGAGGTTGTCAAGTTAGGCAATGTGAGCGGGTGCTGCTGATGGGAGGTTGGTGAAGGAGCAAGGCGGCCTCAGGCCGCGGGCAAGGAGCACGGCGAGAGGTTTGCAGGGCATCACGCGTAGTATCGGCTCGCGTGGTCCGTAGTGCTCTTGCACCACCCGAAGTGGGTATGGTGCTATCTCTGCTCTACGTAACAGGCAGTCACAGCGCACCACCCAATCAACTGCCCAAAAAGATGCAGCCCCTCCTGTTTGCGCCTACGATGTTATCTAACTGCCTGCGGGAGACGTGCGCGCGGTGCGTTTTGCCCGTGTGCGAGGGAGAGTTCGTGGAGCTGCGCTGGGACCAGGACCTGACTCGAGCAACTGTGCCGGTGGCATGGCGCGCTTTACGTCGCCGCGTGCGAAAGGTGCGGGACGGCGAGTTTCGTCTGGTATTGGCTGAGTCGGTGCAACTGGACAGCGCCGGCGTCGGACTCCTCGAAGAGCTCCGGAACCTGGCATCGGCCAGGGAGATGCGATTCCAGGTTGAGGCCAACAGCCCGGCGGTGCGAAACGTACTCTCCATCTATACGGTGCCACCAGATCAGACCCCCAGTCTGCCCCGCGCTCCTGGAATGTTCGAGCATATTGGCGAAAAGGCCTATGCCGCACTCAACGAAGCATTCCACTTCCTCGTGCTTACTTCAGACATGACTTTTTTGGCCTTGCGTGGCCTGGTACGACCGATTGTTCCCTGGCGGACTTTCGTGGAGCAGTGCATTCGCATCGGCTCGCAGTCTCTGCCGATTATCGCCTTGATTTCCTTCCTGGTGGGACTGACCACTGCGCTCCAGGCGGCATATCAACTGCGCCAATTTGGCGCCAACATTTACATCGCCAATCTCGTGGGCGTAGCTATGCTGGCCGAAATGGGACCGCTCATGACCGCCATCGTCATGGCCGGCCGCTCCGGTTCTTCCGTGGCTGCGGAAATCGCCACCATGGTAATTGCTGAGGAGGTTGATGCCCTCAAGACCATGGGCATTCCTCCCCTCCGATATGTTCTCCTGCCCAGGTTCTACGCCCTCATCTTCACGCAGCCATTGCTCACGGTCATGTCCACCGCGATTGGTATCCTCGGCGGGCTCATGGTGGGAGTGCTTTATCTTGATTTGAGTATCCCCGCTTTCTGGACTCAGTTGGTGGGAGGAGTGACGTTCAAGGATTTAGTCCAGGCGATGTTGAAGAGTGTTGTCTTCGCCACCATTATCGGACTCACCGCAGCGCACGTCGGATTTCGGGCGCGCGGCGGAGCAACGGGCGTTGGCAAGAGCACAACGGCGGCCGTCGTCGCTTCCATCTTCATGGTGATTGTGGCCGATGCCATCTTCTCACTAATCTTCTACTTCGGCTACTAGGAGCGACTACATGGGCCAAACCGAACCGCTCCTTTCTCAAATTCCCCCCGACGACGCCATTGTCGCCGAAACTCGCAACGAGCGCATCGGCTACGCCGATTTGACTACGTTGCAAGACGGTAACCTCAAGTTCCGACGGGGCGAAGTGAGCTGCATCATCGGCGGCAGCGGCTGCGGGAAATCAACGTTGCTCAAAGCGCTCATCGGCCTGCTTCCACCGCTGGACGGCGAGGTCCGACTGTTGGGCGAGAATCTCTACGCCCTGGAAGAAGATGAACGCAACGCCATCTTGCGCCGCGTAGGTGTTCTGTTTCAAAACGGTGCGCTCATCAATTCACTATCAGTGGCTGAGAACGTCATGCTGCCGATGCGTCGTCACACTCGCATGCCCGAATCGGTGATGCTGGCCACGGCCCGCCTTAAACTACGCCAGGTAGGACTTGAGCACGCCCTCCATATGTTGCCCGAACAGCTCTCTGGGGGCATGAAGAAGAGAGCGGCGCTCGCCCGCGCCCTGGCCCTCGACCCCGAGGTCCTGCTTTGTGACGAACCCTCCGCCGGGCTTGACCCATTGACCGGAGCTGGACTTGACCGGTTGCTGCTCAACCTCCGGCGGGTTCTCAAGATCACTATCATCGTCGTAACCCACGAACTCTACTCCATCCGCGCCATTGCCGACCGCATCGTGATGCTCGCCCCCGGTCGCCTCGTCTTCGTCGGTCCATTGGCAGAGGCGGAAATCTCAGATGACCCTGACCTGGCAGCGTTCTTCGGTCGACAGGCCATTGCCCAGCATGCCAGCGACTCTCTCTACCACCTGCTCACGGAGGCACCATGAGTGTAACCCGTGCTCAGAAAGTCCGGCTGGGAATCTTCGTGCTGGTCTCGACCGTGCTGCTGGGAACCATGGTAATGGTCCTGGTGGGCGGAAGGTTGACCCGTCAAGAGGATGACTACTTCGCCCGCTTCGCTGAAACCGTCAGTGGCCTCGAAGTCGGTGCTCCGGTGAAGTTCCATGGAGTGCGCATCGGCAGTGTCACGACCATCGAAATCGACAGTGACGATGTCACTCTAGTGCGTGTCAACCTGAGCCTGCGTAGTGGCACCCCGGTGAAAACTGATGCAGTCGTGATGCTTAACACCATGGGTATCACCGGCCTCAAATTCGTGGAATTGACCGGCGGGACCAATGAAGCGGAACTGCTGGCTCCCGGCTCAGAAATCAAGAGCGGACCTTCGCTCCTGGACCGCCTTACCGGCAAAGCCGACGTCATCACCGAGAAAATAGAGTTGCTCATCAATAACGTTCTGGCCATTACCGGCCCGGCGCAACAGGAACAGGTCAAGGAGATCCTGGCCAATGTCCAAGCGCTGCTGGAGGAGACCAACGACCTGATTGCCCGCAATGAAGCTCGCATCGACCAGGTGATCGACGATTTCAGCGTTGCCGCAAGCAACCTGCGTGAGGCCTCAGGAACCACCAACGAATTGGTGGAGCAAGCTGGTGATCAAGTGACTGACATGCTGGCCGACGCCGATCGGTTGCTCCTCGATTTCGAGCAGGTAGTCATAGACCAGAATCACTACTTGTCCACCCTCCTCAATGATGCTGACGCAACCGTATTGGCAGTGCAAGAACTGATCGTTTCCCCATATGTGAAACGAATCCCTCGGGAAGCTGAGGAGACGGTACTGGCAGCTCTACAACTCATCCAGAACGCCAACGTGGGAGTAAACAACCTGCTGGGCAATCTGCAAGGTACCGCCGAGCGACTGAGAATCCTCATTGCCGGCGACAAGGTGCAAGGGGCACTCGACTCCTTTTTCAGGCTGGCCGGCAAACTGGAGGGGTTGGTCGATACCCTTGACCTGACCACCCGCCAGGCCCGGGAAGACATCTTCAAAACCCTGGCCAATCTGAAAGACGTAGTGCGAAACCTCAACGACTTCACTCAGATGTTGCTGGAGAATCCGTCGATTCTACTCCGGGGATCCCAGCTCAAGGAGCGGAAGCTATGAAACGGGTTATAGGTTCTCTGCTACTTCTGTTGGTCGCGTGCAGCGCCGCACCGGAGCGGCAGTACTTCGGCATCGCTTATACGCTAGTGGATGTGGAGCCCTACGCCACACCCCGCTACGACGCGTCTCTGCGTATCGTGGAACCGGAGATACGTCTGGCCTACGACCGGCCTCAGATTGTCTACCGCTACGATCCCTTCAGGTTCAAGTACTACAATTACAAGTTCTGGGTGGCCAAGCCGCAGCAAATGGTGGCCGAGGTAATCCACCGCCATCTCCAGCGAGCCAACCTCTTTCGTGACACCGCCCTGGTCTACCAGCGGGCCGTGCCCGACTACGAGCTGATGGGTGAAATCGAGGCTATTGAAGAGTATGACAGCGGGGACAAGTGGTACGCTCACCTGGCCATGTCCCTGAGACTGGTACGCTTCTCCGACCGGACGATTGTCTGGTCCTACCAGTTCGACCGCAAGCAGGAAGTGTTCAACAAGGAGCCGGTCTACGTGGTACGAGGCATGAGCGACCTGATGGAAGAGGAAATGCACCGGATCCTGGCTGGTGTGCAGGAGGCCATGGACAACCAACCCAAAGTGGGCGCAGAGGCGGATGGAAGTCCTTAGCAAAGCGCTCCTCGCGGGACTGCTTCTGGTCTCTTTCACAGGCCCGGCGAGAGCTCAAACCGAGGACCGGCAGTGGCTCTCTTCCCCCGCCGACATCCAGCTCCAGAAGGACCCGACGCTGGTACCCGTGGGCCGAGGGGCCGTGCTCGTGCCGACCATGTCCGACCCTCTCCTTGAACCCGCCGTCATCCTGCGCAAGCAGGGAAAAGAGGTTCGTTCCGGTCCGACCGGCACCAGACTGATCGCCGACCCTGGCAGCTACGAGGTGGAATTCGGCAGCGGCACTGGACGGAGCCGGGTCAGACGCCCAGTCACTGTTCGGGAAGGCAAGACCACCGTTGTGGAACCCGATTGGTCCGGACTGCGCGTCCAGGTGGTGGACGAAAATGCGGTACCCTGGCGTGGTCTCTATGAACTCATCGCACTCCCCGCCATGAAGAACCGCGGCGTCGGCCACGGTGCCCAGGTCGAACAAGGTGAATCGCTGCTGACGTGGGTCATGGAACCCGGCCTCTATATGCTCTTGAAGGTTGGAGAGTCCTATCAAGCACGGCAGAATTTCTATACCGTGAGGCTTAGGCCGGGGTTTCTCGAACAGGTGACACTTGTGGTGGACCCGAAGACGGGTGACTTCCTTGGCGCAGGGGAAATGACCATCCACGGGACCGCTTCCAGGGTCCACCGTGACCTGTTGCTCTCGGGCATCGTCGGCGGCGGCGTTTCGCTCTCCAGCCAGACTAACGTAACCGGTGTCGTGGACCGCACCGAATTGACTCCGAACTTCTACTTCGACCTGCTCGGCCAGTTCGCACCGGGCAAACACTACCTCTACGGCCGCTTCAACTCCGAAGAAGCCTTCACCCGGCGGGATTGGGGCCACTATGAGAAGAACACGGATTTCGTCCGCCTCGACACTCTTTACGCCTACCGCCTCATTGAAATCCTCGGGCCCTATGCACGCTTCGGGCTCGAAACAACGCTCTTTCCAGGGTTCCTATACTTTCCTGTACCAAGGGATGTGAAGCCCGACAAAGGGAAAGGAGCGACCGGCACCAAGGTCTTCCGCATCTCAGACCCCTTCCTGCCGCTGACCCTCAAACCTGGGGCTGGACTCCGCTTCAACACCCTCCCCTCCCCCTGGATCAACCTCTGGGCACTGGTGGGTGTGGGCGGCCGTTTCACCTCTACGGGTACAACCTTCAAGGCGGCGGACATTCCTGCCACCGATGAAGAGGTGGACAATAAAGAGCTGAGCCCCTTTGAAGTAGAAGCAGTGGACTCCTTTCAATCGTACGGCATCGAATCGACTCTGGTCCTGAATCTATCGCTCACTCGCTGGGTCATTGCTAACTCAGAGTTTGAAGGCTTCGTCCCCTTCGATGACTTCGAGAACCCAAAACTCCGCTGGGACACCAACCTTGGCCTTCGCATCACTTCCTTCATCAGCGTCAACTACATCTACCGCCTGAAATACGAACCCGAGTTCAACGAAGAGTACCAGCACGATCATCAGGTGCAGTTGCGGTTTAGTTATAAGTTCTTCTAGGTTAACGACCGGGTGGTGCGGTGGGTGGGGCGCTTGAGTGGTGTGATGGACCGTATGGACCTGATGGACTGGATGGACGATGGACCGACAGCCTGCGAAAGACAAAATCCACGACAAACGTCGTGCCACATCTGCCACAACCCATCCATCTCAGAGGCCTCACCCAAGTCCATCAGGTCCATCAGGTCCATCAGGTCCATCCGTCCATAGAAGCCCCGCACTAGGATTTGCCTGGGCACCAGCCTCTAGTCCATCAGGTCCATCAGGTCCATAAGGTCCATCCGTCCATAAGGTCCATAAGGTCCATCCGTCCATATAAGCCCCGCACTAGGATTTGCCTCGGCCCCAGCCTTTCGTCCATAGAGTCCATCTTCCCCCTCCAACCCACCAGAAAACACTCCCCCCACCTCGCCTAATCTGATAGCTTCACACTCCGGAGGTGTCATAGTGTTCGACGCTCAACACCTGGAATTGTGGGTGGCATTCTGGGCCATTGTCGTGGTGCTGCTGGGACTCGACCTGGCGGTCTTCAACCGCAAAGCTCACGCAGTTTCTATCAAAGAGGCAGCCATCTGGAGCGTTGTCTGGGTGGGGCTCTCACTCCTCTTTGGCGCAGGCATCTGGTGGCTGCTGGGGAGGGAGCCGGCGCTGGCCTACTTGACTGGCTATGTGATTGAGAAGTCGCTTTCGATTGATAACCTCTTCGTCTTCCTCATTATCTTCCGCTTCTTCAAGGTTGAGGCTCGCTACCAACACCGGGTGCTCTTCTGGGGAGTCTTTGGGGCTATCGTCCTACGCACCATCATGATCATTGCCGGGGCCGCACTGGTGGCCCGTTTCCAGTGGCTCCTCTATATATTTGGCGCATTCCTGGTCTACACTGGCGGCAAGCTCTGGTTTGACAAGGGCCTCGAGGTACACCCGGACAATAACTTCGCAGTGCGGCTCGCGAAGCGCTTCTTCCCAATCGCCGACCGATTCCACGGTCAGAAGTTCTTCATCGTCGAGAATGGCAAACGACTGGCGACGCCCATGCTGATTGTGCTCGTGACCGTCGAATTCTCTGACGTCCTCTTTGCCGTCGATTCCATTCCCGCCATCTTCGGTATCACGCAAGATGCCTTCATCATCATGACCTCCAATATCTTCGCTATTTTGGGCCTCCGGGCGCTCTACTTCCTCCTGGCCGGGGTGATGGATCACTTCCATTATCTCGGCAAAGGTCTGGCGGCAGTGCTGGCGTTCATCGGTATCAAAATGCTGGTCGTCCACTGGGTCCATATTCCCACGGAAGTCTCCCTGGGAATTGTCTTCGGAATCTTGACGCTGGCGATAGTTGCATCCCTAGTCCACAAACCCCCAGACGGAAAAGAGCTGACATGAGAATTTCATGCCTCCTGACCCTCTTGCTCCTGCTACCGAATTGCTCCAACGACGCCAAGACACTGGCCGACTATATCGCTCCCGATGTCGCCATTGCCGATTTGGTGGATATCTCCCAAACCGTCGACATCGCAGACCTGGATCTCCCCGACCCCGTAGACCTGGTCCTCGACCTCACGGGACCAGACCTCCTCGACCTTACCGATGCAACGGAAACGGTCGAGGAGGTCGCCGCTGACATTGACGCGGAACTCTTCGACCTCCTTGAAGTAGAAGTTGTCCCACCACCTGATCCGGTCCCGCATGTCGCAGTGGAGCGCACCAACTGGGGCGGCTACGCGGACATGAAACTGGCTGACGGCACCGGTTTCTTCGCCACCGCTGTGACAGACGACCGGGTCTGGCTGGTGGACCCCGACGGCCACGCCTTCCACAGCATGGGGATCCAGGCAGTGAGCACCGGCAGCCTCCCTGCACCCGCCCTTGGTTATGCTCCGGGCAAGTTGGCCCAGTGGGCAAAATGGATGGAGGAATTCGGGGGCTGGGGGGCCATCAGTTCTGCCCGTCTGGCGGAGCACCTGGCAGCCATGCTCACCCACGGCTTCAACACCGTGGGGGGCTGGAGCGGCGGCTACGGTCACCTCTCAGGTCATTCCATCGCCTATTCAGTGTCGCTGGGGTTCGCCGGGGGGGCTCAGACTGTCATTGCAGATAAACCAGTTCCTGCCGTTAGCAGCGGCAGTTTTCCCGATGTCTTCCATCCTGATTTCCCGGCGGCCTGTCTGGCTTACGCCCAGAAATCTATCAGTTCGGCGCAGGCCGCTGACCCCTGGAATCTAGGCTATTATTCAGACAACGAATTGCGCTGGTGGGGCAAAGACTACTTTATCATTTCCGGAACCTGGACATTGGCCGATGACTACATCGACGAAGCCGCAGGAACTCCTGGCAAGGAAGCATTCGTGGCGCTCATGGACGAGCGGTACGACGGAGATATCGCCGCTTTCAACGCCATTTACGGTACCGAACTGGCCGAGTTTGCCGAGTTGTCGGAGGTCACGAGCCTGGACTACGACAACGGGAACTCGGAGCAGGTAGCGGACCGGGATTCCTTCGTGGAAGCCGTGGCTGATCGCTACTTTGAGAGCGTCCACACCGCGCTCGTGACTGTCGCCCCGGACCACCTCTACCTCTGTGCCCGTTTTGCCTCCATTGCCCCGGAGCCGGTGATTCGCATGGCGGCCAAGTACTGCGACGTCGTTACCTTTAATGATTACTACATCCTGCCCGACCCCATTTCAGAGATGGCTCTTGGCGGGACTCCGGAAGAACGCTGGGCCAACTACGGCGCTATTGTCACCGAGTCGGATCCCCCCCGTCCTATCATCGTCACAGAGTGGGGCATTCGGGCCGACGATTCGGGTTTGCCTAACACCTTTGGTGCGGGCTTCGTCGTCGACACCCAATTCGAACGCGCTGACTTCTACCGTTTCTCCGCTGACTGGTTCCTCGACCACAAGGCCAACGGACTCGGTTTCGTGGCCGGGTGGCACTGGTTCATGTACATCGACGAACCTCCCACCGGCCGTTTTGACGGCGAGGATTGCAATTACGGGGTCATCACTTTGCGGGACGAGAAATACCGCTTCGTCTGGGAGGCCATGGCCGCCGTGAACACCTGGGTGGACAACCGCTTCGTGGAACTGCAAGAACCTTCCCTTCTGCCTCCCCCGGACAAAGTCGAGGCCGTACCGATGGATGGTGGGAAGGCCAAAATCACGTGGGACGAAGTGCCCCTGGCCGACAGCTACCTTGTTCATATTCTCACCCATCCCGCCGGAACTGAACATCGTATCGTCAAGACCGTTAGCGCTGAGGAAACCGAGATAGAAATGGACATTGCTGGATATGGGCAAGCCACTTACTGGTTTGGGGTGGAATCGTTTGGAGAGGAGCTTCTTTCACTCGGCCCCAGGGTGAGCAACGCCCTGCAAGCGACAACAGGCACCCCTCCGGCTGATTTGGACCAGCAGGATGTGCTCCAATGCGAGAGCCTGATGACAGTGCACTACTACAACGAGTTTCCGCTGCCCAACGATGAGGTGGGCCAATCTTACGCAAGCTCCGTCCCCTCCTTTCTGGATGACGATAGTCAGGCGTTGCGACTGGAGTTCCTGCCCTCAAGCCTCGGTTACGTCACGCTCTCTCCGGCAGGGGAGACGACGTTTCGCATTGACATTGTCCTGCCCGAAAATGTTGCGGTGACGGACGAGGACTCCCTCCATCTCTCACTCTTCCCACACTATCTGGTCTTGACCGATCAGCAGGTAACCGCAGCCACGGACGTGGTGTGGCTTTCGCTCCTTGATTCCGCTGGTGATCTTCTCGCCCAGCTCCACCTCGCGACCTTTGTTCTGGAGCCCGACTTGCCGGCTGAGGTCGTTGTTCCCATCGAAGTAGCGGGAGAAGCCCACACTATCCGATTCGAGGTAGACCTCTTCGAACCGGCACTCCCGCTGGAATCTGTAGTGAGATTGGAACTGGACAACCTCGAGTTTGTGGCTGAACAAGCGCAGTAAGGACACTCAACCTCTTTCTTCACGTCGATATCGTCGTTCGCCCTACGTCAGGCAGCCATTGCCCCAGGCGAGGACATCTTCCCCACCCCCTCTATTGTGCTGTTGCCAAGGTGTAGGTTGAACCCGCTGCCTTGACACAAACCGGCCCGCAAAATACGCTGTTACGTAGCTGATGCTCGTACGCGCCCGGGAGACAATCGAAATGAAGAAGGGAATCTGGACTTTGCTCTGCGCACTTGCGCTCTGGGGATGTGGCGGAGGTCTGGCCAAGATCGAGCTAGACGGGGTGGCTCCGCACGACGATCTTTCCGATGTGCGAAACCAGGATGCTTCCACCACTGATATTGCTCTCGACCTGGCCCTTACCGACACCGCCTTCGAGTTGCTTGACCTGGTCCTCTCCGACTTCACCGGTGGTGACGGCTTCGACGTCACTGACCCCGGTGGATTTGGCTGGCCCTGCACCGACAACAGCGACTGCGAGTCCGGCTACTGCGTCGAAAGTGCAGACGGTATGGTATGTACTGGTCCATGCGTAGAAGATTGTCCCGATGGATGGCTCTGCCTCCAGAGTTCCGGATCGGGCACTGACCAGGTCTTTCTCTGCCAGCCTCAACATCCTCGGCTCTGCTTCCCCTGTAACAGCCATGACACCTGCACTGCCGATGGACTCTACCCTGAGAGTCGCTGCATAGATGTTGGAAGCGAAGGAGCATTCTGCGGAAGCGGCTGCGAAACGGACGACGATTGCCCCGGCGAATTCGATTGCGTAGAGATCTCCTTTCATGGCCGAGGTGAAGGTTTCCAATGTGTACCAACCGGAGGAAGTTGTGATTGCTCCGCTCTGGCCATCGCCCATGGAGCCTCCACCTCCTGCGGACAGCAGAACGAGTTCGGACAGTGCTCCGGGGAACGGTGGTGTGCTGGCGAAGGACTGACCGATTGTGATGCCACAACCCCAGGACCGGAAAGCTGCAACGGCCTGGACGATAACTGCGACGGCACAATTGACGAAGAGTTGGGCGAGGATACTTGCGGTATCGGTATATGCCTGCACTCTGCCGCCAGTTGCGTTGACGGCCTCGTTATGGAGTGTGACCCGTTCAAGGGAGCGCAGGTCGAGAAGTGTAACGGCGAGGATGACGATTGCGATGGCGAGGTGGATGAAGACTTCGAAGACACCAACAATGATGGTCTCGCCGATTGCATGACCGAGGACGATGATGGGGACGGAATTCCCGACGGCGCGGACAACTGCCCGAACCTGCCCAACCCTGACCAGGCCAACTTCGACCTCGATAGTCAGGGTGACGCCTGTGACAACGACGACGACAACGATTTGAGCGCAGACGAGGATGACTGTGCCCCCTTCAACGCTGCGGTCAAGCCTGGAGCACCGGAAATCTGCAACGGCATTGACGACGATTGCGAAGGCGATGTTGACGAAGGGCTGGGCTCCATCGTCTGTGGGGAAGGGATCTGCAACCATACCGTCGACAAGTGCGACGGTGGGGAGGTCGCCACATGTAACCCCTACGAAGGGGCCATCGAAGAGAAATGTGATGGGGCCGATAATGACTGTGATGGCGAGAGCGATGAGGGGTTTGCTGACCTCGATGGCGACGGCATGGCAGATTGCATGGATGGCGATGATGATGGCGACGACGTCTCTGACGAAATAGACAACTGTCCCCAGGTGGCAAATGGTGATCAGGCCGACAGCGACAACGACGGCTTCGGTGATGCCTGTGATTTCGGCTGCTTCCTTGCCGAGGTTGAGAGCTGGGATCTCGACTGTGATGGCACCGCTGATCAGGGCGACAACTGTTTGGAGATTGCCAATCCCGACCAGCTCGATTCCGATGGTGATGGAAAGGGTAACGCTTGCGACCTGGACGATGACCAGGACGGTATCCCGGATACCGTTGACAACTGTCCATTACTCCAGAATCCAGACCAACTGGACGCCGACAATGACGGCGTTGGTGACAAGTGCGACGGAGATGCTGACGGCGATGGCGTGGAAGATGGGCTCGACAACTGCCCCGCTACCGCTAACGAAGATCAAACCGATACCGACAAGGACCTGGAAGGCGATGCCTGCGACCTCGATGATGACAATGACGGAGATGCCGACGTAACCGATTGTGCTCCGCTGGACGCGGCCATTCGCCACGGTGCAATAGAGAAGTGCAACAAGGTCGACGACGATTGCGACTTCCTCATCGACGAGGCCGGTGCACAGGGCTGTTCGCCCCACTATCTCGACCTTGATGGAGATGGATACGGGGTCGAAGCGCAGGTCAAATGTCTCTGTTCACCGCTGGAACTCTATAGCTCCATTGAGGCTGGCGATTGCGGACCCCTGGACACCAACATCAACCCCGGCGCAGACGAAGTCTGCAACGGTGACGATGACGATTGCGACGGGGTAACAGACGAGGAATTCCCCGACCTGGACGAAGATGGCCAGGCTGACTGTATCGACGTCGACGATGACGGCGATGGCGTTATTGATGGCGTCGACAACTGTCCTCAGAATACCAACGCCGACCAGGCCGATGCAGACAACGACAACAAGGGTAACGTTTGCGACGACGATGACGACAACGATGGCAGTGCTGACGTTGATGACTGTGCTCCCTTCGACGCCGCTATTCACCCCGGAGCCAATGAGATCTGCAACGCTCTCGATGACGATTGTAACGATCTCACAGATGAAGGCCTGGGGGAGACCACCTGCGGACTCGGCGCTTGCCTCCACACAACCGCTAATTGTCTAGACGGGGTTGCCACTGCGTGCGACGCAATGGAGGGCAAGAGCGAAGAGACGTGTGATGGAGAAGACAACGATTGCGACGGAGTGGAAGATGATGGCTTTCTGCTTGACCTGCCCTGCACGCTGGGGCTGGGGCAATGTGAAGATGAGGGTGTCACAATCTGCGCACCGGCCGGGGAGGGTACTCTTTGCAACGCCGAACCGGGCACTCCAAAACCAGAAACCTGCGACGGCAAGGACAACGATTGTGACGGCAGCATCGACGAAGAACTGGGATCGACCACCTGCGGCCTCGGAAACTGCGAACACACTGTCCCAAACTGCGAAGACGGGTTGTCCGTAATATGCGACCCAATGGCAGGACAAGGCAACGAGACCTGCGACGGCTCAGACAACGACTGTAACGGGCAGATCGACGACGGTCTTGGGGAAACTACATGTGGTCTCGGTAATTGCGAACACACGGTCTTCAATTGCGAAGATGGACTGCCGGTGGTTTGCGACCCGCTGACGGGAAAGAGCGAGGAAACCTGCGACGACGCCGACAATGATTGCGATGGAGAGACCGACGAAGCCGGCGCTCAGGGATGCCAGCCGTGGTTCATCGACGGTGACAAGGACGATTACGGCAAACCTGGAGCGACCCTTTGCCTGTGCGGGGCAGAAGACCCTTACGTAGCGGACAACGACGGCGACTGCGACGACACCAACAAGGAGATAAACCCCGGAATTGAAGAGAAGTGCACCAATGCCATCGACGACGACTGTGACGATGACGTTAACGAGGGCTGTATCTACGGGAGTTGTCTGGACGTTTTGAATGCAATACCAGCCTCGCAATCGGGCACCTACTCTATCGACCCGGATGGCAATGGCCCTAATGCGCCCTACGATGTTTACTGTGACATGTCCTCCGATGGAGGAGGTTGGACGCTGATTGGCGTGGTGGCCAACGATGGCTCCCGCCACTGGAATTCCGTTGCCGTATTCCAGAATGGCTCCTCGTTTGGCTCTCTCTCCACCTTGACTAAGGACTACAAAGCACCGACATACACGCAGGTTGCCGGGGATGACTTTCTGGTTGTCACCGGGGAGTACGCTATTGGCTATAATGACTTGCTGGGTAACAAGAGTTTTGGCGGCTACGTGACGGCCAGTTGGCCGGGAAGCTGCTCGTCGAAATGGACCCACGGGACGCCTGACTACACCGCCAGCCTCTCCTCCGAACAGGCCAAACTCTTCGGCTTCACCTTGCGTGGTCTTGACACCAACGCCGCCTGCTTCCCTGGTTGGAATGAAAACAGTGCTATCTCTATGCTCGCCGCAGACTGCTGCTGGGTTAACGGCCTTGGCAACAATACGAGCTACCAAGCCCAGTGGATCACCCACGACCTCAGTCTGCTCAAGAAATCCAACCTCGTGGGGACAAGTTGCAACCCTGCTTCCTGGCCGTGCAATCCGGCAGGCCGGTACATCAATTCATCCTACGAATGCTATGATGCCAGTTGCAAAGTTCCCTGGGCGAGGTTGTTTGTCAGATAAGACGTGAGCGTTTAGACGAGCGCTGTCTCAGTGGCCAATTAGAAGCTCCAGGTGAAGCGGACGTAGTCACCAGCGTTCCCATGTGTATTGCCGTTGGTCACCTGCGAGTCAAAACCAGGGCGATTGTTGACCCCAGAGAGGTCACACCAGGCCCCAGTTCGGTCCAGCATGTAGATCTTCATGTAATCCGCGGCACCAACGCCAACTGGATAGATAGCAATCTGTGTACCGCTACCGCCATCACTCTTGCAGACGAAAAAGAACTCATCCCCGGCGGTACTGGTTGCCTTGCAAACTGCGGGGTCCCAATTGTTGTATGTACTGATATTCTTGTTGCCTATAGCTTCGATCCACTTGCGAACACAATCAGTCTGCTCAAACGTGGCCGACCATTCGCCGTAATTCGGATTCGGTTGAAGCTGCTTCGCTTCAATCTTCACGTTCAGCGGCCCCGCCGGCATCGCTGCTGCAATCTGCTGCATCGTCTGCCAGATATTGCCACCACAAGAACCAGTAGCCGGATCGGTCCACTGCATCGTCACCGCGGTCTCTTCTTCACAGTTCTCATCGCAGCCGTCGCCGTTGCTCGAGTTTCCATCGTCGCACTCTTCGGGGGCATTGACCTGTCCGTCACCACAACAGGGTACTATCGCTTCGTTCTGACATCCACCTGGAGGCACACAGGAGTCGACTGTGCACGCATCGTCGTCGTCGCAATCGGGGGCACCTGTGCCAAAACACTGTCCATCTGCGCACACATCAACCAACGTGCAGGCGTTGGCATCATCGCAAGCAACTCCATTGTCAGGTGGGAAGACGCATCCGACCTCAGCAACACAGAGGTCCTGAGTGCAGACATCGTCGTCGCTGCAAACCAACTCTCCGGCACCGACACACTTGCCGGCAATGCATGTATCGGTGACCGTGCAGGGGTCTGCGTCGCTGCACTCCACATCCGTAAGGGGATTATGGATGCAGCCCAGCCCTTCCGCACAAAGGTCCTCGGTACACGGGTCGGCATCGTCGCAGTTCAACTCGACTCCACCGCTGCACTCGCCGTCGATGCAACTGTCGCTTACGGTGCAAACGTCCCCATCGTTGCAGCTACCCTCCGCTGGAGCGTAAACGCAGCCATCGCTTGGATCGCAGCCATCCGCAGTACAAACGTTGCCGTCATCACAGGCCAAGGTTCCGGCAGCCTTGCAGGCCCCGCCACCACAATGGTCACCGACGGTGCATGGATTTCCATCATCACAGTCGGCGGCATTGGGGACAAACTGGCAGCCGCTGTCAGGGTCGCACTGATCGTCGGTGCAACCGTTACCATCGAAGCAGGCCAACTCCCCGCCACCAGCGCATTCCCCCAGTTGGCAGTGATCGCCAGTGGTACAGAGGTCGCCATCGTTACACGGGGCACTATTGAGCTGGTGGACACAACCTGACTGAGCATCGCAGGAATCATCGGTGCAAGCGTTCTGGTCATCACAATCCAGGGCAATTCCACCCACACACAGACCGTCCAGGCAAGAATCTGGTCCAGTGCAGCCGTTGCCGTCGTCACAGGCCCCTTCCATAGCCGCAAAAACGCACCCGCTCACAGCATCGCAAGTATCGGCGGTACATGGATTTCCATCGTCACACACCAGCGCCCCGCCAGGTTGGCACACACCATCACCGCAGAGGTCATTCACCGTGCAGAGGCTGCCGTCGAAACAGGGGGCTTCGTTGCTCGTATGAACGCACCCGATGTCCGATTCGCAGCTATCGTCGGTGCACCCATTTCCGTCGTTGCAATTGCGGGCATCACCGCCAACGCAAACTCCGTCGAGGCAGCCATCACCAAGGGTGCAGAGGTCGCCATCGTCGCAAGCGCCGCCATCATTTGCCGGAAGTAGTGAGCATTCCCCACTGGCAGGGTCGCAAGAGGTGGCCAGACAGGGTGCATCAAGTCCCTCCGGGGCGGGGCATTGGATTGGCGTCTCCAGGGCAACTTCGCAAATGTAGGGCAGTTTTTCCAGATTGCAGTAGAGGGTCCCGTTGCAAAGGTCTCCATCTTCCAACTCAGCGCAATCCGCATCGCTCTGACAATCGCAGGAAACAAGGGTCCCCGCGCAGACGCCTGAGTCACATTCGTCCGCCACGGTACAGGGGTCTTCATCATCACAATCGGCCATATTTGACTCAAATTGGCAGCCGCCCAGACCATCACAAGAATCGTCAGTACAGGGATTGTCGTCATCACAATCGATAGAAGTGCCGATGCACTCTCCTCCTTCACAGTGGTCACCAACGGTGCAAGTATCGCCGTCGATGCACTCCCCTTCATCCAGGGGAGCATTGACACAGCCGCTCTCCCCTGCGCACGAATCTTCGGTGCAAGAATTGACATCATCGCAGGTCGATTCGTCTATGGTACCGTCGCAGTTGTCATCAAGGCCGTTGCAAACCTCGGCTTCGGGTGGGGCAGCATCGCAGTCGGTGAGGCCCGCCTCCGTGCAGACCCGCTTTCCCTGGCAGGTGCCAAATTCGTTGGTGATTTCGCAACCGGTCCAAAGGGCCAGAGCCACCGACGACGGCGTACATGGGCAAACCCCTGTAGTCGACGTACATTGTCTGGTCTCAATGTCATCGATAGTTAGACCATCGGCACATGCGAAGCCAAATGGGCAATCCTCATCTACCACGCAACTACCGCCACAGAAACTCCCCTCTACGCCGTAATCTACGCACACATCTTTGGTACCAACCGCACTCTCACAATCGGCTCCAACGTTGCAGGGGCGGCAGAGGTTCGCCATGTCGGAAACGCAGACGAAGACAAGGTCCGGGGCGGTGCCTGCAACCTGGTGGCACGACCAACCAGGGGGACACTCATCTTGACAGGCTGATGTGCAGACCTTCTGTCCCAGATGCTCGACACACCAGCCAGAGAGACAATCTTCGTGGGACTTGCAAGGATCTCCAAAGCACCCATCGCCGGGCTTGCACTGGGCAAAGGTATCGGAGGAGAGATCTGCAGGAACCTCGAACAGCCATTGGTCATCAGGAATCAGGTCCAGCGTCAAATCTTCTGCGGCGACAACATCCGTTTTGCCAATCACATCCACTACTTCGGCCCGCGCATCGCCCCCGCCATCGATGCCAATGGTCTCTCCGCCAGTACCGCTGCATCCGAACATTCCGATCACCAACAACGCTCCAGCAACTTTCGCTCTCATGCTTGCCTCCGTGTACCGCCAGGAAGTGTACCACTGGAGGCGGCATGACAACAACCGTGAGGTGGGCGCATGCCGTCGGCCGCGATCTGATCACGGCTGTACCCCGGTCCGTTCTTGAAGGGAGGTATGGCG